>NZ_JBDJNS010000073.1:0-220 GCF_039674545.1 Luteimonas sp. TWI382 | reverse complement strand
CAACGATCCCGAGCCGGTCTGCACCTCCTGCGAGACCGAGCATCCGGTCGTTGCGACCTCGATCACCGTGGCGAAGACCTCGAATCCGGCGACAGGTAGCGAAGTGTCGCCTGGCGACACGCTGACCTATACGCTGACGGCGACGGTCGCCAATTCGGCGACGACTGAGGTTCTCACGCTGAGCGATACGCTCGGCACGGGCCTAACCTTTGGGTCGGTC
>NZ_JBDJNS010000072.1:0-223 GCF_039674545.1 Luteimonas sp. TWI382 | reverse complement strand
AAGCTGCGGTTTTGGCCACCGACGAACACATCGAGCCGATGCTTGCCGACATCCACGCCGGCGAACACTCCAGACATCGCTTCCTCCCTTGAACATTGCTTTCGATTTCCCACCTTCCCAGCCTTGCTGAAACGGGCTCGAGGCCCAGGCAACGGTTCGGGATATGAGCAGGACCCGATGCCGACCCAAGCTCCCCCACGATCTGATCGATCAAAGGTCGGAC
>NZ_JBDJNS010000071.1:0-227 GCF_039674545.1 Luteimonas sp. TWI382 | reverse complement strand
CGCGCGCGCGCTCGCCGCGCGCCCCGCGCGCCCCGCCCCCCCCCCCCCCCCCCCCCCCCCCCCCCCCCCCCCCCCCCCCCCCCCCCCCCCCCCCCCCCCCCCCCCCCCCCCCCCCGCCCCCCCCCCCCCCCCCCCCCCCCCCCCCCCCCCCCCCCCCCCCCCCCCCCCCCCCCCCCCCCCCCCCCCCCCCCCCCCCCCCCCCCCCCCCCCCCCCCCCCCCCCCCCCC
>NZ_JBDJNS010000070.1:0-248 GCF_039674545.1 Luteimonas sp. TWI382 | reverse complement strand
CAACCGCACCACGCTTGAACTCCGCACTGAACTTCCTTCGCTTCGACATGAACACTCCTCACGGCCTCGATCGGCCTTCTCGTAAGTGTCCGGGATAACGGGGGTGAACCCCCTACCCCTCACCCAACTCCCGAAGACGCTGCCGCTCCAGCGCGTCCTTCTTCTCTTGCTCGTCCTTCTTCGCCTGGTCGTGGTGCCACTTGATGGCGTAGAACATGCCGACGCCGAGCACGCCGACCTTGAAGATG
>NZ_JBDJNS010000069.1:0-255 GCF_039674545.1 Luteimonas sp. TWI382 | reverse complement strand
ATCAGATCGTGGGGGAGCTTGGGTCGGCATCGGGTCCTGCTCATATCCCGAACCGTTGCCTGGGCCTCGAGCCCGTTTCAGCAAGGCTGGGAAGGCGGGGAAATCGAAAGCCATGATTCAAGGGAGGAAGCGATGTCTGGAGTCTTCGCCGGCGTGGATGTCGGCAAGCATCGGCTCGATGTGTTCGTCGGTGGCCAAAACCGCAGCTTTGATGTCGACAACGACGCCATCGGCCGCGCCATCCTAGTCGAGGGC
>NZ_JBDJNS010000068.1:0-257 GCF_039674545.1 Luteimonas sp. TWI382 | reverse complement strand
TGAAGACCGTCACCTCACCCACGCCTTTCACCTCGGCCAACAGGTCGCGCTTGGCCTGCCAAGCCGGCGACTGCTCGACCGCATCGCGCAGGTGGCCGTCGATCGCGCGCAGATACTGCTGCAGCCACTCGATGTGCTTACGCAGATTGCGCCTGAGGTCCTTGCCGGTCGCCTGGGTCAACCGGTTCTTCTCCATCACCAACATTTCCATCAACTGGCGGCGCCGCGCTAGCAGCTCGCTGAATGCCTGCAGCGTT
>NZ_JBDJNS010000067.1:0-259 GCF_039674545.1 Luteimonas sp. TWI382 | reverse complement strand
CTCACCCGCGAAGCCGGCGAGAACGTGGGCCGCTACACCATCGATGCCTCGGCGTTGGCCAACGGCAACTATGTCATCACTGCCATTGACGGCGTGCTGACCATCGACCCGCGGGCAATCACTGTCACCGCCGACAGCCTGGCCAAGGTCTATGGCAATGCCGATCCCACCCTCACCTGGTCGGTGACCGAAGGCAGCCTCGTCGGTGCCGACACCCTCACGGGCGCACTCACCCGCGAAGCCGGCGAGAACGTGGGCC
>NZ_JBDJNS010000066.1:0-259 GCF_039674545.1 Luteimonas sp. TWI382 | reverse complement strand
CATCGGCGATGTGGCCGGCGTCGCGCAGAACGCGGTGGCCTACGACGACACCGACAAGGCGCGCATCTCGTTGGCCGGCGCCGAGGGCACGGCGATCACCAATGTCGCCGCCGGTGATCTCACCGAAGACAGCACCGATGCGGTGAATGGCGGTCAGCTGTTCGAGACCAATACGCGGGTGACGGCGGTCGAAGGCCGCGTGGACGACCTGGACACGCGCATCGGCGATGTGGCCGGCGTCGCGCAGAACGCGGTGGCC
>NZ_JBDJNS010000065.1:0-259 GCF_039674545.1 Luteimonas sp. TWI382 | reverse complement strand
AACGCTGCAGGCATTCAGCGAGCTGCTAGCGCGGCGCCGCCAGTTGATGGAAATGTTGGTGATGGAGAAGAACCGGTTGACCCAGGCGACCGGCAAGGACCTCAGGCGCAACCTGCGTAAGCACATCGAGTGGCTGCAGCAGTATCTACGCGCGATCGACGGCCACCTGCGCGATGCGGTCGAGCAGTCGCCGGCTTGGCAGGCCAAGCGCGACCTGTTGGCCGAGGTGAAAGGCGTGGGTGAGGTGACGGTCTTCACG
>NZ_JBDJNS010000064.1:0-300 GCF_039674545.1 Luteimonas sp. TWI382 | reverse complement strand
GCTTGCCGTGCGCCCGTCGAGGTTGTCCAGCGCCGAGCCCACATCGCCGAAGTCGGTCGTCGTGCCGGTGTCGCTGCCGTCGTCGAGCGTGTACACCGGGCCGGTCACCGCGCCGGTCGTCGGGTCGATCCCGGCGCCGCCGCCCAGCGCTGCGACCACCGGCGACAGCTGGCCGACATTGACCGCCTCATCGGCCGCCACGCCTGCCGCGACATTGCCGATCGCCGTGCCACCGGTCCCGGCCAGCGTCACCCGGCTGTAGTCCGGATTGCCGTCGGCATCGGTGTCGTAGCGCACCGC
>NZ_JBDJNS010000063.1:0-338 GCF_039674545.1 Luteimonas sp. TWI382 | reverse complement strand
ACGGGGACATTGAGGTCCTGTCGGATCAGCACACGCTTTCCGGAAAGGTCGAGGTCGGTCATGCGAACGATGGTCATGGGGACTGGACTCGCTTGAAAAGAAGGAAAAGGGTCGCGCCATGCCCTCCATGGCGCCGCATTGCGGCTTCGGGTGCACCGGCCCGGCCATCCCTGGCCGAGCGCTCGCCGCGCGGACTGCCTGAGGGCAGTCCGCTCAGACCGGCTCGCCCTGTCGGATCAGCACACGCTTTCCGGAAAGGTCGAGGTCGGTCATGCGAACGATGGTCATGGGGACTGGACTCGCTTGAAAAGAAGGAAAAGGGCCGCGCCAGGCCGTCC
>NZ_JBDJNS010000062.1:0-436 GCF_039674545.1 Luteimonas sp. TWI382 | reverse complement strand
GCCGGGGTTGGGATGCTCGTAGCGGTTCTGGGGACGCGGTGGCTCCAGGGCCGAGAGCCGGTTGAGACCGGCCCGTCGAACGATCCGGGCGACGGTGCTCTGACTCAACCCCAGCGCATCGCCGATCTGACGATAGGTCTGGCGCTCGCGCCGCCGCGCCAGCACTTGCGCCGTCACCGATGCGGGCGTCGCATGGGGGCACCGCGCGGGCCGGGAGTTGCGGTCCGCCAGCCCAGCCACCCCTTCGCAGCGGAAGCGATCGAGCCACTTGTAGGCGGTACGCGGACTGACACCGCACGCCTGCGCGGCCTCTGCTACCCGCAATCCTTCTTGCAGGACCCGGCGCACGAGCAGCGCTCGACCATGGGGCGTCAATCGGGCATGTTTATGCAGGTTCATCCGGGGCTCCTGGGGCTGGGTTGGCTTCGTAACCCCC
>NZ_JBDJNS010000061.1:0-469 GCF_039674545.1 Luteimonas sp. TWI382 | reverse complement strand
CCACCTGCCGGGCAGCGTGCAGCACGCGCTCAACCTCGAGCCGCAGATCGCCTCGTGGGCCGAGCGCTTCGCGCCCAAGCAGCATGCGCTGTTCCTGGGCCGCGGCGTGCATTACCCGATCGCGCTCGAAGGCGCGCTCAAGCTCAAGGAGATCTCCTACATCCACGCCGAGGCCTACCCGGCGGGCGAACTCAAGCACGGCCCGCTGGCGCTGGTGGATGCCGACATGCCGGTCGTGGTGATCGCGCCCAGGGACGGGCTGCTGGAGAAGGTGAAGTCCAACATGCAGGAAGTGCGCGCGCGCGGCGGCGAGCTGTTCGTCTTCACCGACGCCGACAGCAACTTCGGCCCGTCGGAGGGCGTGCACGTGATCCGCACCCCGCGCCATGTGGGCGTGCTGAGTCCGATCGTGCACACGATCCCGGTGCAACTGCTGGCCTACCACACCGCACTGGCGCGCGGCACCGAC
>NZ_JBDJNS010000060.1:0-478 GCF_039674545.1 Luteimonas sp. TWI382 | reverse complement strand
ACGGCCCGTGACCACCGTGCCGCGACCCGAGATCGAGAACACGTCCTCGACCGGCATCAGGAACGCCTTGTCGATGTCGCGCTCCGGCTCCGGAATCCAGGTGTCCAGCGCGTCGACCAGCTTCAGGATCGCAGGCACGCCGATCTCCGACTGATCGCCTTCCAGCGCCAGGCGCGCCGAACCCGAGATGATCGGGGTGTCGTCGCCCGGGAACTCGTACTTGCTCAGCAGCTCGCGCACTTCCATCTCGACCAGCTCGAGCAGCTCGGCGTCGTCCACCATGTCGGCCTTGTTCAGGAACACGACGATGTACGGCACGCCGACCTGACGCGACAGCAGGATGTGCTCGCGCGTCTGCGGCATCGGACCGTCAGCGGCCGAGCACACCAGGATCGCGCCGTCCATCTGCGCCGCACCGGTGATCATGTTCTTGACGTAGTCCGCGTGGCCCGGGCAGTCGACGTGCGCGTAGTGGCGC
>NZ_JBDJNS010000059.1:0-491 GCF_039674545.1 Luteimonas sp. TWI382 | reverse complement strand
TAGCGGGGAGTCCTTTGCCAGCCACCGTTACGCTTGATGCCTGATTCCAGGGCGCAAGGGTGAGGGGATGTTCGACCGGAAGACGATCAAGAGGCTGGGCGGGTGGGAAGGTTATCGGGTGGAGCGCATCGCGTGGCCCGAGGGCGGCAGCCGGACCGTGACGATCTACCTCAAGCCCACCGCCCGCATGATGTACTGCCAGCACTGCGGCAGTCGGTGCCGGCAGGTGCATGAGACGACTGCGCGGCGAGTGCGCGACCTACCGCTGATGGCACTTCAAGTGCGATTGTTGGTGCCGCGCCGGCGCGTCTGGTGCGACCAGTGCGGCGGTCCGCGACTGGAAAGGCTGAGCTGGCTGGGGCGCTACCAGCGGGTGACCGACCGGTTGGCCGAGGCGGTCAGCCAGCTGCTTGAATCCAGCAACATCCTGGCTGTTGCCCGCTTTTTCCAACTGGGTTGGCACACGGTCAAGGCGCTCGATAAGGCCCAGT
>NZ_JBDJNS010000058.1:0-544 GCF_039674545.1 Luteimonas sp. TWI382 | reverse complement strand
CGGGTTGTAGCCGAGGCTGGCATGGGGTCGATGCCAGTTGTAGGTGTGCAGCCAGTGGGGCAGTTCAGCAGCCCGCTGGTCGGAAGTGTCGTAGCTGCGGGCGTAGGCCCACTCTCGAAGGCTGGTCTGGATGAACCGTTCGGCCTTGCCGTTGGTGCGCGGCGTGTAGGGGCGCGTGCGGCGATGCTTCAAGCCCAGTCGCCGGACTGCGCGGGCAAACAGCGCAGAGCAATAGCAGGCGCCGTTGTCGGTGAGGACCTGGCGGAAGGACACACCCAGCGTCCGGTAGTAGCGCAGGGCCGCGATCAGCGCATGCACCGCGCTGATGGCCCGCTCATCTTTCTGGATGCAGGAGAACGCGACCCGAGAGTTGTCATCGATCGCGACATGGACGTACTCCCAGCCGGCGCCGTCACTGGACTGGGTGCGATCGCCCGTGACCCGGTGTCCGGGACGCCGGAAGCGTCCAAGCTTCTTGATGTCCAGGTGCAGCATGTCGCCGGGGTTGGGATGCTCGTAGCGGTTCTGGGGACGCGGTGGCTCC
>NZ_JBDJNS010000057.1:0-582 GCF_039674545.1 Luteimonas sp. TWI382 | reverse complement strand
CCGACCCAAGCTCCCCCACGATCTGATCGATCAAAGGTCGGACGGTCTGGCACGGGGCGATCCGAAAAATGCCAACTCCCGGACCGCAAAAGCAACTTACAAGGTCGACGCGCATAGCGCGGCGGGTGGGGGCGGGGCCGTTGGCGGCGCGCGCCACCCCAGTCCTCCGCCGCAGGCGGGGGAGGGCGCAGATGCGTATCGCCGCGAGCGCGAAGGTCACGACGGATCGCCTCCCCCCGCGTGTGGGGGAGGCCGGCGCGCGTGGCGCGTCGCGTGAGGGCCGGGCCGTTGGCGGCGCGCCCCACCCCAGCCCTCCGCCGCAGGCGGGGGAGGGCGCAGATGCGTATCGCTGCGAGCGCGAAAGTCACGATGGATCGCCTTCCCCGCGTGTGGGGGAGGCCGGCGCGCGTGGCGCGTCGGGTGGGGGCCGGGCCGTTGGCGGCTCGCCCCAGCCCTCCGCCACAAGCCGGGGAGGGCGCAGATGCGCATCGCCGCGAGCGCGAAAGTCACGATGGATCGCCTCCCCCACGTGTGGGGGAGGTCGACGCGCATAGCGCGTCTGGTGGGGGCGGGGCCGTTGGC
>NZ_JBDJNS010000056.1:0-605 GCF_039674545.1 Luteimonas sp. TWI382 | reverse complement strand
GCTTACTTGATGATCTTGGCCACGACACCGGCGCCGACGGTCCGGCCGCCTTCGCGGATCGCGAAGCGCAGGCCTTCGTCCATCGCCACCGGGTTGATCAGCGTGACCACCATCTTCACGTTGTCGCCCGGCATCACCATCTCGGTGCCTTCCGGCAGCTCGACCGCACCGGTGATGTCGGTGGTACGGAAGTAGAACTGCGGACGGTAGCCCTTGAAGAACGGCGTGTGACGGCCGCCTTCGTCCTTCGACAGCACGTACACCTCGGCCTCGAAGTCGGTGTGCGGCTTGATCGAACCCGGCTTGGCCAGCACCTGGCCACGCTCGACGTCGTCACGCTTGGTGCCGCGCAGCAGCAGACCGGCGTTGTCGCCCGCCTGGCCCTGGTCGAGCAGCTTGCGGAACATCTCCACGCCCGTGACGGTCGTCTTCTGCACCGGACGGATACCGACGATCTCGATTTCGTCGCCGACCTTGATGATGCCGCGCTCGATACGGCCCGTGACCACCGTGCCGCGACCCGAGATCGAGAACACGTCCTCGACCGGCATCAGGAACGCCTTGTCGATGTCGCGCTCCGGCTCCGGAATCCAGGTGTCCAGCGC
>NZ_JBDJNS010000055.1:0-737 GCF_039674545.1 Luteimonas sp. TWI382 | reverse complement strand
GAGCTTGGCCGCGAAATGGGCCAGCGCGGCAATCCCACTGGATTGGGCCTGCTCCAGCCAGTGCTCCCAGGCCCGTTGGGCGCAGCTGGGATGCTGGTAGAACCACAGTCGCTTGAGCTCATCGCGCATGAGGTAGGCGGTGAGCAGGGGTTGGTTGGCTTCGAGCAGTTCGTCCAGCCTCACCGACTGGCGGCGATCCAGGTTGTCGCGATTGCGCAGCAGGAGCCAGCGGCTGGATTTGATCACTCGGCGGGCGGGCTTGTCGTGGCGCAGTTGGTTGGCCTGATCCACCCGCACCCGGTCGATCACCTCGCGACCGTACTTGGCCACCACATGGAACAGGTCGTAGACGACCTCGGCGTTGGGGCAGTTGGCCTTGATCTCCAGCTCGTAAGCGGTCGTCATGTCGATCGCGACGGCCTGGATCTGCTCAGCAACGCCGGCAGGAAGCTGCTCGAAGAAGGCGCGCGCAGTCTCGCGGGAACGGCCATTGCCGACCCACAGCACCTGACGGCTGATCGGATCGACGACAACCGTGGCGTAGCGATGGCCCTTGTGCAGGGCGAACTCATCCATCGCCAGATACCGGATCTGGCTCCAATCCGGCGCCCGCACAACCTGCCGCAACTGGGCCTTATCGAGCGCCTTGACCGTGTGCCAACCCAGTTGGAAAAAGCGGGCAACAGCCAGGATGTTGCTGGATTCAAGCAGCTGGCTGACCGCCTCGGCCAACCGGT
>NZ_JBDJNS010000054.1:0-1052 GCF_039674545.1 Luteimonas sp. TWI382 | reverse complement strand
ACACCCGGCGGAGTGTAGGGTGTCGCGATGGGAAAACAGTACAGCCACCTGAGCGCGGAAGAGCGCGCAGTGCTTCAGGTCGAGCGCAACCGCGGGACGAGCCTTCAGGAGATCGGTCGTCGGTTGGGACGCAGCGCGTCAACGTTAAGTCGAGAGGTGCGGCGCCAGAGCGATGGCATCTACTCGGCCCATGGCGCGGCCGGGAGCTATCGCGCACGTCGTTCGCGTTGCGTGCGTCGTCGCAAGCTGGTCGAGGAAGGCGAGTTGTTCCAGTTCGTGCATGACCGTCTGGTGTTGGAGCGCTGGTCGCCGCAGCAGATCGCGGCCACACTGCGGGCCATGCATCCAGACGACGCCAGTCAGCGGGTCAGCCACGAGACGATCTATGCGGCGATCTATGCGTATCCGCGTGGTGGACTGAAGAAGGCGTTGGTGGAGGCGTTGCGCCAGGGCAAGCCGGCGCGCGGACGCAGGCGGACGACCGCCGCGGGACGTTCATGGGTGCCGGAGCAGTTGCGGATCGTGCATCGGCCCGAGGACGTCGAGCAGCGCCTGGTGGCCGGTCATTGGGAGGGCGACCTGATCAAGGGCGCCTTCAACCGCTCCTGCGTCGGTACGCTGGTCGAGCGCAAGACCCGTTTCGTCGTGCTGTGCCGGATGGACGGCTGCACCGCCGAAGCGGCGCTCGAGGGCTTCACCCGGCAGATGCGCATGTTGCCGGCATTCCTGCGCGAGAGCCTCACCTACGATCGCGGTTCGGAACTGACGTGCTACGAGGCGCTGATGCAGCGGCTCAACCTCCAGGTCTGGTTCGCCGATCCGCATGCGCCCTGGCAGCGGGGCAGCAACGAGAACACCAACGGCCTGCTTCGACAGTTCCTGCCCAAGGGCGTGGACCTCTCGCAGGCGAGCCAGGAATATCTCAATCACGTCGCCAAGCTGATGAACGGGCGACCGCGCAAGACGCTCGGCTGGGCAACACCAGCCCAGGTGATGGAGAGGGAAATCATCGACTTCAAATCACGTGTTGCACTTGATTCTTGAGACCGCCC
>NZ_JBDJNS010000053.1:0-1162 GCF_039674545.1 Luteimonas sp. TWI382 | reverse complement strand
GGGTTCACCCCCGTTATCCCGGACACTTACGAGAAGGCCGATCGAGGCCGTGAGGAGTGTTCATGTCGAAGCGAAGGAAGTTCAGTGCGGAGTTCAAGCGTGGTGCGGTTGAGCAAGCCAGCCAGCCGGGCGTCAGTTGCGCGCAGGTGGCGCGGGAACTGGGGATCGGTGACAACCTGCTGACCCGCTGGAAGCGGGAAGCGGGAAGCCCAGAGCCAGGGCAAGGTGGCCTTTGGCGGCACCGGAACGCCGCGTGACGAGGAACTGGCGCAGCTCAAGCGCGAACTGACCCGGGTGAAGAAGGAACGGGATTTTTTGCGAGAAGCGGCGACGTTCTTTGCCAAGGGATCATCCTGAGGTATCAGGTGATCGAACGTTGCCGCGACGAATTTCCGATTCGGCTGATGTGCCGCTGCCTGAAGGTATCGGCCAGCGGCTACTACGACTGGAGCAAGCGCTTGCCCGGCAGCCGTGAGCTCGACAACCAGCGCCTGCTCGGGCGGACCCGTGAACTGCACGAGGACAGCCGGGGCACCCTGGGGGCCGTTCGCATGCATGAAGACTTGGCCGATGAAGGCGAGTCGGCCAGCCTGAACCGGGTGGCCCGGTTGATGGCGGTCGATGGCCTGCAGGGTTGGCCGCGGCCGAAGCGTCGCGGTCAACGCGCTCAGCAGACACTGACGCCGCCAGGCGTACGCAACCTGCTGGAACGCGACTTCACCGCACTGGAGCCGGAGACCAAGTGGGTGACGGACATCACCGAGCTCAGGACCGGCGAAGGCAAGCTCTACCTGTGCATCGTGCTGGACCTGTTCGACCAGCGGGTCGTGGGCTGGTCGATGCACCACCGGCAGGGTCGGCAGATGGTCATTCGGGCGGTGCAGATGGCGGTTTGGCAGCGCCAGGGTAGCGCCCCAGCGATCCTGCATTCGGACAGGGGCAGTCAATTTCGAAGCCGCGACTACCAGAACTATCTGAGGGACAACCGGTTGATCTGCTCGATGAGCGCCGTCGGCCACTGCGGCGACAACGCCGCCTGCGAAGGCTTCTTCGGCGTGCTCAAGCGCGAACGGATCTACCGCACAACGTACCCGACACTCGATGCAGCAAGGGCCGATGTGTTCGAATACATCGAGCGGCGCCACAACCCAAGGATGCGGCG
>NZ_JBDJNS010000052.1:0-1214 GCF_039674545.1 Luteimonas sp. TWI382 | reverse complement strand
TGTAATGACCCAGTGATTTCCTGCTCAGGTGCTACCTTTTGAGGAGAGCACGATGAGCCAAGTGATGGACGAAGAGATCAAACGTTGGACGGCGCGGCGCAAGTCGGCGCTGGTGCTGGAGATCATCCAGGGCAAAACGACGGTGGCGCAGGCCAGCCGGCAGTTTGACCTGACGCCCTCGGAGATCGAGAGCTGGGTGGAGGACGCCAAGCGCGGCATGGAGAACGCGCTTCGTGCCAAGCCCGAGGACGTGCGCGAGCAGTATGAACGGCAGCTCAAGGAGCTGCAGGAAGCCTATGGCGAGGCGATGCTGGAGCTGCGCGCACGAAAAAAATTGGCGTCCCTGTTGGGCAAGGACGAGACCTGATGGTCACGATCCAGCAGGGACTGCGGGCGGACGGGTTCGAAGTTTCGATGGTGAGACTGTGCCGCTGGTTCGGGGTGGCTCGACGCAGCGTGTACTACCGGCCCACCAAGGCGCCGCCATCGGTGAGGCCGGAGTTGGCCGGACCGATCAAGGCCTTGATCGAGGAGGAGCCATCGTTCGGTTACCGGACGGTGGCCGGGTTGCTGGGGATGAACAAGAACACGGTGCAGCGGGTGTTCCAGCTGATGGGCTGGCAGGTCCGCAAGCGGGCCGTGGGTATGCGACCGCGGATCCAAGCGCTGCCGTCGGTGGCACAGGCGCCTGACGAGCGCTGGGCGACCGACCTGTGCCGGATCTGGGGTGGCCGCGATGGCTGGCTGACCTTGGCTGTGGTGATCGACTGCTACACCCGGCAACTGCTCGGCTGGCAGCTCTCACGCAGCGGCAAGGCCAGTACCGCAGCCGCCGCGCTGGAGCAGGCACTGATCACCCGCTTCGGGACCTTGGGACGGGTGCAAAGCCCCTTCCTGCTGCGCTCGGACAACGGTTTGGTCTTCACCAGTCGCGACTACACGCGGCTGGTCCGCAGCTATGGCCTGCGCCAGGAGTTCATCACCCCGCACTGCCCACAGCAGAACGGAATGGTGGAGCGGGTCATCCGCACGCTCAAAGAGCAGTGCGCACATCGCCACCGTTTCGAAAGCCAGCAGCATGCCAGCCGTGTGCTCGGCGACTGGATCCAGTTCTACAACCACCGGCGTCCGCACCAGGCGCTGGGCATGAAGACACCCGCCGAGGCATACGCTTTAGCGGCCTGACCTGTGCAGGAACCGCTGGGTCATTACAC
>NZ_JBDJNS010000051.1:0-1245 GCF_039674545.1 Luteimonas sp. TWI382 | reverse complement strand
CACCCCTTGGTGCTGGAGGCCGCGCTGCGCCATGCCCAGCGCCACGCCCTGCCGCTGGTGCTCATCGAGGCGACCTGCAACCAGGTCAACCAGGACGGCGGCTACACCGGCATGACCCCGGCCGACTTCGTCGCCTTCGTCGGCGACATCGCCCGGCAAGTCGGCTTCGATCCGGCGCGCATCGCGCTCGGCGGCGATCACCTGGGTCCCAATCCCTGGACCGCGCTCAAGGCCGAGGCGGCGATGGCCAAGGCCGAGACGATGGTCGCCGCCTACGTTGCCGCGGGCTTCCGCAAGCTCCATCTCGACTGCTCGATGGCCTGCGCGGGCGATCCGGTGCCGCTCCCCGAGGCGACGATCGTCGCGCGCGCGGTGCGGCTGTGCCGCGCGGCCGAGGCCGCCCATGCCCGGGCCGGTGGCGAGCCGCCGGTCTACGTGATCGGCACCGAGGTGCCGGTGCCCGGTGGCGCGACCGAGGCCATCGACGGCCTGGCGGTCACCGCGCCCGAGGCCGCGCTGGCGACGATCGAGGCCCACCGGGACGCGTTTGCAGCCGCCGGCCTGCAAGCCGCGTGGACGCGGGTGATCGCCTCGGTGGTGCAACCAGGCGTGGAGTTCGACCACCACCAGGTCATCGACTACGTGCCGGCTGCCGCGCACGCCCTCAGCGCCGCGATCGAACAGGTCCCGGGCCTGGTGTTCGAGGCGCATTCGACCGACTACCAGACCCCCGAGGCACTGGCCGCGCTGGTGCGCGACCACTTCGCGATCCTCAAGGTCGGCCCCGGCCTGACCTTCGCGCTGCGCGAGGCGTTGTGGGCGCTGGATGCGATCGAGCGCGAGTGGATCGCGCCGGAGCAGCGTGCGCAGCTGCGCGAGACCGCGCTGGCACGCATGCGCGCCCAGCCCGGCCACTGGCAGCGCTACTACCCCGCCCAGGGCGAGGCGCTGACCATCGACCTGCAATACAGCTTGAGCGACCGCATCCGCTACTACTGGCCGGATCCTGCGATCGAGGCGGCCTGCCAGCAGCTGTTCGCCAACCTGCGCCAGAGCCCGCCGCCGATGCCGCTGGTCGGCCAGTACCTGCCACAGGCGCTGCGCGCCCTGCGCGCCGACCGCACCCCGCTCGATCCCGCCGCCCTCGTGATGGCCCACATCGCCATCGCCCTCGACGACTACCGCCATGCCTGCGTCCCCGATGCCCAGTCCTGACCTTCTTGGCCTGCCCGAACCCGACCTGGC
>NZ_JBDJNS010000050.1:0-1431 GCF_039674545.1 Luteimonas sp. TWI382 | reverse complement strand
TGCACGCCGCGGCCCAGGAACAGCGCATGCTGCTTGGGCGCGAAGCGCTCGGCCCACGAGGCGATCTGCGGCTCGAGGTTGAGCGCGTGCTGCACGCTGCCCGGCAGGTGGCGCAGCGCTTCGACGTAATCGGCCTCCTGCGCGGCGTCGACGCGGCCGGCCAGCTTGCCGAGCGTGGCGGCCAGTGCGAACAGGCCCACGAGCTGGGTCGTGAACGCCTTGGTCGAGGCGACGCCGATCTCGGCGCCGGCGCGGGTGTAGAACACCAGGCGGCTGGCGCGCGGGATCGCACTCTCGGGCACGTTGCAGATCGACAGCGTGTGCTGGTGACCGAGCGACTTGGCGTACTTGAGCGCCTCCATCGTGTCGAGCGTCTCGCCCGACTGGGAAATGGTCACGATCAGGTGCTTGGGATTGGCCACCGCCTCGCGGTAGCGGTACTCGCTGGCGATCTCGACCGAGCACGGCAGCCCGGCGATCGACTCGATCCAATAGCGTGCGACCGAGCCGGCATAGAAGCTGGTGCCGCAGGCCAGGATCTGCACGCCCTCGATCTCGCGCAGCACCTGACCGTCGGCATCGCCGAACAGACCCGGCTCGAACGCGGCCGCATCGATGATCGCCTCGAGCGTGTCGCCCAGCGCGCGCGGCTGCTCGTGGATCTCCTTCTGCATGAAGTGCCGGTACGGCCCGAGCTCCAGCGACGCCAGCGAGACGTCGGACAGGTGCTCGGAGCGCGTCACCTCGGCCCCGGTGCCGTCGAAGATCCGCACCGCATCGCGGGTGAGCTCGGCGGTGTCGCCTTCTTCGAGGAAGATCACCCGGCGCGTGGCCTGCAGGATCGCCGAGACGTCGGAGGCGACGAACTGTTCGCCTTCGCCCAGGCCCACCAGCAACGGGCACCCCATCCGGGCCGCGACCAGGCGGCCGGGCTCGCGTCGATCGATCACCGCCAGCGCATAGGCGCCGTCGAGCTCCTTGACCGCGGCCTGCAGGGCGGCCAGCAGGTCCAGGCCCTGGGTCTGGTGGTGATGGATCAGATGGGCGATGACCTCGGTGTCGGTCTGCGACTCGAATACGTAGCCCAGCGCGGTCAGGCGCTCGCGCTGCGCCTCGTGGTTCTCGATGATGCCGTTGTGCACCAGCGCCAGCGTGTCGTGACTGATGTGCGGATGCGCGTTGTGCTCGGTGACTCCGCCATGGGTCGCCCAGCGCGTGTGGCCGATGCCCAGACGCGCCTGCAGCGCCTCGGCCTGCGCGGCCGCGGCCATCTCGGCGACGCGGCCGGTCCGGCGCACGCGCCGCACCGTGTCGCCGTCGAGCACCGCGATGCCGGCCGAATCGTAGCCGCGATACTCCAGCCGCTTGAGGCCCTCGACCAGGACCGGGACCACATCGCGATCCGCGATCGCACCGACGATTCCGCACATG
>NZ_JBDJNS010000049.1:0-1927 GCF_039674545.1 Luteimonas sp. TWI382 | reverse complement strand
GATGAACGGGCGACCGCGCAAGACGCTCGGCTGGGCAACACCAGCCCAGGTGATGGAGAGGGAAATCATCGACTTCAAATCACGTGTTGCACTTGATTCTTGAGACCGCCCAGCCTCTCGATCGTCTTCCGTTCGAACATCCCCTCACCCTTGCGCCCTGTAAGCAGGCATCAAGCGTAACAGTGGCTGGCAAAGGATTCCCCCGCTAATCTGCGCAGAATCTGAATTAAGCCGGGCCGCGAAGCGGCATCGGCTTGAATGAATTGTTAGGTGCGTTCTAAACAACGACCGTCTTTAGGGCGACCATGATTTTATGGCCGTTATGAGAACGATCAATGCTCCAGAAAATATGCTCGATCTGGTAAATGACGAGCCGCTCCTTGACCATATCCGGTGGATTTGTCCATTGATCCGTAGCGGCCGAGTGGAAGTAATCTCCAACTGACATCGCTCCAAACGGGGTTGAGCTCTGAACGAAGAAGCATGGATCACTCTGGAAGCTGCCTTGATACACCTCTAGGTGGTACTCGGTCGGGAAAAATTCGCTCTTCATAAGCCCCCTGGTTGCTGATTTCGCACCCAACGCCTGAATTAAGCCGCGCCGCGCCGCGAAGCGGCGTCGGCTTGAATGAATTGTTAGCTCGCATCCGACTCATCCTCGAAGTAGAGATAACCACGAAAATTGTTGCCCTCTTCGTGAAGTGCCCGGCGAAGTCGGCTGGCCTCCGCTTGGATAGCGATCAATCTGGACTCTACCTCTGCACGTTCTGGTGCGGAAAGCTCTATGTCCGGGTCAAGACAGTGAGTGATCGATTTGTGACTGAGGAAGTTTCGTTCCTCCTTGAAAGCCATAAGATCGTTGGCGAGTTGTGGATTGTTACTGAGCTTCTTGAACGTCTTGATGAGCGTTTCTAGCGCAGAATCCTCATAGTCGCTGCCTGAGTATTTGAACGGTATCTTGTCTCCGACAAACTTCTTCGCCAGTTCAAGTGCCTCGGATATGTAAAGTTTCAGTTCTTGCTCGACTAACTGGCAGCCAGTCAAGGCATGAGCAACTTTCAGATAGAAGCAATCATCTGCCATGCGGGCTAACGCCTGATTTAAGTCGCGCCGCGAAGCGGCGTCGGTGTTAGGCTACCGCCCAACGATGCGCTTTTGCAGCACCTTTAGCTGAAGTCAATTGTAACGCGATTGCCGCCTGCCTGAACAATGCGCACCAGAGAGTCAGTGGTGCGGTTGCCAGCTTTCACAATCACGGGCGCAGATGTGCTTTGAACAATCCGCACGACTGAATCAGTGGTTGGTCGATCGCCAACAACGATAGGACCGCCGCCGGCTTGAGCAATACGCACGATTGAGTCTGTAGTGTGATTTGACATGTATTTCCCCTGAGTTGATGAAAATCCTTCTCAGTCGCCTGACGCGTATTGGACCGCCTGAACGCGGTGTTGCGCGCAGTATGGCGCATGTTGGGCGTGGTGGAAACAGGCAAAACTCACCATTCACCATTAGGTTGCCGGGCTGTGCCCGGTCCTGCACGCGGACGGAGCCGTTGTGTTATCCGACGATTGAGCAGATGTATGGGTTACACCCCGAACGGGGTAGCGTAACGGGGCGGCGACTGCCCAGATCGCTGTGGCAGGTTCGCGATTGACCGTGGGGTCGGCGCTACAGCTTACGGGCGAAAAAGGCCTCTGCCGAGGCGCTGATCCGATTCTTGCTCGCTAACGGCAAACCCTTGCTGGCCGAAAAGAAGCGCATCGCTAGATGTGTAAAGCCAGTACGTTGTTCACGGGATGGAGATTCTGGAGATAGTCGGGTTGTAGCCGAGGCTGGCATGGGGTCGATGCCAGTTGTAGGTGTGCAGCCAGTGGGGCAGTTCAGCAGCCCGCTGGTCGGAAGTGTCGTAGCTGCGGGCGTAGGCCCA
>NZ_JBDJNS010000048.1:0-1975 GCF_039674545.1 Luteimonas sp. TWI382 | reverse complement strand
TGCGCTCGACCTGAAGCACTGCGCGCTCTTCCGCGCTCAGGTGGCTGTACTGTTTTCCCATCGCGACACCCTACACTCCGCCGGGTGTTGCACTTGGAAGTTGAGTCTGCCTTTCTACAACTGGATCTCCGAACAACTTTTTCGCCCGGTCGACGGAATCACCCAACATAAGTCCGTTAACCGAATTGTATGGAATCAATTCAATCACCTAGCTATCTCCCGGTTCGCGACGGCAACTGACCACTGTCCCTCGCATAATCGAGCATCTCGCGCATAGCTTGGTTGTACTTGGCACGGTCTCCAGTTAATCGAATGAAAAAGGCTTCAAACGCGACCTGAAATCATCCCATACCCCTTTTGAGAAAATCCCAACAGCTCGATCACTCTCCGCCCCCTCTTCCACCCCACTCATTGCAATTCCAAGGTTAAACAGAATCACCGACCCGTGCCCCCCCAGGGGGTTACCATCTCGCCGACACAGCGACATCAGCCCTGGCATGGACCAATCCATATCGACTCCGTTTATGCGAGTCGGTACATCATACGGAACCACGCATTCTCGCAATCGAAGTGTCTCTTCTTGAAAAATTAGTACTAGGTACTTGTAGTGAACTACCAGCTCGCCAGATCTGTTCTTCATTTCTACATCAGGATCTCCAAACAACTCTTTCGCCCGCTCGACTGAATCACCCAACAGAAGCCCGCTTACCGACCAATATGGAACTAGCTCAATCACTTGTCCTCTTCCAATCCACGAGGGATTGCAGTGAGTACGGAAACAGCGCGGAAGATGGAAACTCTTGTCTCGAGATCCCTAACACACTCAAACATCACTTGACGCAGAGTCCGTCAGCAATTCCCCCATATACTGAAGACTCTTACCGCTTTCACTCCACATCCGCCGCAGCCTGTTCTGACCAGCAGATTCTGCGGACCCTCCATCCAGCAAAAAGGTGCCACCGCCAATAAAAACAACGGATAGGTTGTCAACCGATCAAAATACATCCAGTGACCTTAGATAATCGCAATCATTCACCGAGAAATGCCGAATACCCTGACCACACACATCCGTAGGATTACCTCTCAACCTCTTACACGAGTTCGCCTTGAATATTTCAATCCCGCCGCGCATGACCTGGCCACGGTGATGATCTTTACTCATTGCCACCGCCGCAATATGCAACGTTCGATTCTATCAATCAATATAGAAAGGCTTCATTTTTGGAACCAAATCAACCCAGACGTCCTCAGAGAAAATTCCGACAGCGCGATCACTTTCCGCGTCCTCCTCCACCCCAGTCAATACAACCCCAACATTAAATAGAAGCACCGCTCCGTAATACTCCAATGGCCTCCCATCCTCAACGCATAGCGCCTTCAATCCCGATAGCGACCAGTCCAGATCTCGACCATTAATCCGAGTAGGCACGCCATTGAAAACCGAGCATTCTTGCAATAAAAGCGAATTCCTGTGAAAAACCAGCTTTATAGACTCATAGTGCTCAATTAGCTCACCATACCGATCTCTTCTTTCCGCGATCGGATTTCCAAAAATCTCTTTCGCCCTGTTCACAGGGTCACCCAACATAAGGCCGTTTATCGAACGGTAAGGAACTAAATAGATCACTTAATCATCTCCTACTTTCGCGGCTTTCGCGCTGGCAGCTGACCGCTTTCTCTTGCGTACTCAAGCATCTCGCGCATAGCTTGATTGTACTTGGTTCGATCCCCGGACATCTCATAGGCAGCCCTCCGCACATCCCTTACCTCTCTTGCCATTGCATCACGATAATCACCATTTGCAATCATCTCGGCAGTTTCCTGACGATACATTGCAGATCCGCGCTGAGTCGCATGGCTACTCGGCAGACTCAACTTCCAAGTGCAACACCCGGCGGAGTGTAGGGTGTCGCGATGGGAAAACAGTACAGCCACCTGAGCGCGGAAGAGCGCGCAGTGCTTCAGGTCGAGCGCA
>NZ_JBDJNS010000047.1:0-2228 GCF_039674545.1 Luteimonas sp. TWI382 | reverse complement strand
GCCTCTTGATCGTCTTCCGGTCGAACATCCCCTCACCCTTGCGCCCTGGAATCAGGCATCAAGCGTAACGGTGGCTGGCAAAGGACTCCCCGCTAATCTGCGAAGAACCTTTTTTATTCTGTATCACGACTGCCTACCGGGTTGCGGGCATCGCATCGGTCAACACGCTCGTCCTACCTCACAACCGACCGCAACACCGATCCCGTGAATACGATTGCACTCCACCGCTCGTGTGTTTGTAGCGGCGAACAGAGGCGTTCGAACAACGCCGCGTTCAACGTATAGAGCTCGATCGCACGAGCACGAACGCCGAACATACCCAGCGGTCACCATGCCTTTGCTGAGGGAAATCCTTACATCCCACCACGGGATTCCCTGACACCCGCGCGCTTGACCCTCGCCGCACGTCTCGGCAGACTCGGCCTCAAGGAGCGTAGAAACTCCCCTGCAAGCGGTCCCCACCTCCGTCAAACCGGTGGGTTTTTTGCGCCCGTATCCTGACGGTCGCAGACCGACGCGATGCCTGCGTCGGGAGGGCGGCTAATACAACACCCTTCGGGGAAATACGCCCGCCGTCTTGCAGCGGTTTCTAACCTCCCGACTTCCCGTCGCCGATTCCCGGTGCGCGGGGCCTTTCATGGAATGAGGAGGTTGAGATGTCGCATGACACGTTGAACGATCCGGGCACGGGCTATTTCCTGCCGGAAGACAGCCAACTTCGGCTGAAGCAGTTGCACATCTACATTGATTTCCTGTCCCGGCTGGCACGCCCGCGCACGTACAACGGGGCCAGCGAGTGGGCGCCGGAGGTCGGCATGGACGAGTTGGCCACCTGCCTGGCTCTGCTGGCCGACCAGGCAGAGCTGGTGTTGAACGACCTGACGTGGGGCGCCGACTTCCCGCGCATGGCAGGCGAGGCGGATGCGGCCGAGGACGACGAGGACGAGGAGGAGGACGAAGACGAGAGCGACGAGGTTGCAGACGCTCCCGCTACCAGCACGGCGTACGCCTCGGCCGATGCATCGACTGTGGCAGAACCCGAGCTTGGGTTCGAAGGCCAGGTCGCCGCCGTGGATGCGGCAGGCCGCTGGGTCGATCCAGGTGGCGACCGGCTGGTGTTCGGCATGAGCGTCGATCAGGCGGATGCGCTTGGCGAGCTCATCCAGACGATTGCGGCGCACGCCGATGTCATTGCCTCGAGCGAGGACAACGCCTTGGCCGATGCCACACTGCCCGCGCTCGGCCAAGCGATCACGGGCGGGGCCGACGCGCTCCGCGCGCTGATGGACACGGTGGAGAACCAGATGATCGTGCCGCCGACCAAGTGCAGCAGCGTGCGCGAGCCGCGGGCAACCTACGGCGTCGGCGGCACGTCAGGCGAAGACAGCACGGGCATGGCGAGCTGGCCGCTGCCTACACGCCAGCCGCACACACCTGCGCAGCCGCGTACGCACTGATCCGTCCCACCGTCTAAGCGCGGGTCACTTTGACCCGCGCCTCGACCCCCAGCTAACTGCAACCACACGGGTCGCGCCGACATGGCGAATCGCCCTGGTCTGTTGGTCAGTGACTGCGGGCTGTTCGCCGAGGCTCAGCACCTTAGGCTCACAGCCGTCATACAAGTGCAGTCCCTTCTGCACTCCGGTGTCTTGCGTGCGGATGATGGCGGTCTTCGCACCGTTCTCTCAACGCCTCGCAATGTCGAGCATTGACTTCTCGGATCGGAACGCTCGGTATGCTGTCCGTCGATCTTGAGAGCCGATGCGCTGGAGCCGCCACCGATGAGATCTTTCTGGCTCGCCCTGTCGATCGCCGCGATCGCCGGCCTTGCGCTCTGGAGCGTTGTGTCGCTGTCGTCGGGCGGTATCGAGCCGTGGGATGCGGCCCGCTACTGGACCCTCGCCTGTCCTGCGGCGCTGCTGTTGTCGCTGGCACTCGGCATCGCGTTCCCGGTGCGTGGGTGGGTCTGGGGCGCGGTCGTCATGCTCGCGCAGCTGCCCGTGGTCATCGCGGTGTCGGGCATCGGCCCGCTGCTGGCAGCTGGCGTGGTGTACACCGTCCTGCTCGCGCTGCCGGCGATGCTGGCATCCGCAATCGGCGGTTGGTGGCGGCGCCGACTACTCGGAAATACCGACCGGTCGTTGCGCGATCAGCGCTAGCGACCGCCAGAACCGGGGGGGGGGGGGCAAATATCCGGGGGCCCATTTACCCAGAGCCCCGGTATGTGG
>NZ_JBDJNS010000046.1:0-5514 GCF_039674545.1 Luteimonas sp. TWI382 | reverse complement strand
CAACAATCTGCTCGACGGCACCGAGGGTCTGGTGCGGCAGGATCCGGGCACGCTGGTGATGACGGTCGGCGGGCAGACGGGCGGCGACGAGGTGAGCTTTGCGAATGTCGATGGCGATGCGCGTCGGCTCAGCGGGGTGGCCGATGGCGTCGACGACACCGATGCCGCGAATGTCCGTCAGCTGCGCGCGGTGGAGGGGCAAATCGGCGATCTGGATGCATTCGCCGTGCGCTACGACACTGCCGACATGGCGCAGATCACATTGGGCGGAAGTGGCGGTACCGTGATCGACAACCTCGCGGCCGGGCAGATCGCGGCCGGCAGCCTGCAGGCCATCAACGGCGGGCAGATGTTCGCGAGCATGTCGAGCATGGCGGCGATCTTCGGAGGCGGTGCCTCGGTCGATCCGTTCGGCGGGCTGGTGCCACCGGACTACATGATCCAGGGCACGTTCTACAACTCGGTGGGCGACGCGCTGGCCGCGCTCGACACCGGGCTGACCCAGGTCAACGCGCGCATCGACAACCTGCCGCCTGGCAGCGGTGGCGGTGATCCGCTGGTGGCCGTCGACGGTGTGCGTGACGGCAGCGATGATGCGGCTATGGCCGATGGCCAGCGCGGCGTCTCGATCGGCAGCAACGCGAGCCACGGCGGGCGTTACGGCACCGCCATTGGTGGCGACAGCCACGCGGCCGGTGATCACGACACCGCGATCGGCGGCAATGCCAAGGTCCATGCCGACAACAGCACGGCGGTCGGCGCCAACGCCACCGTGCAGGCGGCGGCGAGCGAGGCCGTCGCGGTAGGCGAGGGCAGCACGGTCGCGGCAAGCGGCGGCACCGCGATCGGCCAGGGCGCGACTGTCACCGACACTGCGCAAGGTGCGGTCGCGTTGGGCCAGGGCTCGGTCGCCGATCGCGCCGGGACAGTCTCGGTCGGCAGCGCAGGCAGCGAGCGCCAAGTGGTGAACGTCGCGGCCGGCACCCAGGACACCGATGCGGTCAACGTGTCGCAGTTGCGCGCGTCCGAGCAGGGAACCGTGCGCTACGACACCAATCCCGACGGCAGCGCCAATCCGACCCAGATCACGCTCAACCGGGGCGGCGGCGAAGTGCTGGTGCGCAACGTGCGGGCCGGTACCGCCGGCACCGACGCGGTCAACGTCAATCAGCTCAACGCCGGGATCGGTCGTGCAATCGGGGAGGCGAACGCCTACACCGACATGCGTGTGGGGCAGATGCAGTCCGACATCTGGGAGATCGATCGCGGGTACCGCGCCGGTGTGGCGGCCGCCATGGCGGTGGCGGGCCTGCCGCAGGCCTACATGCCCGGCAAGAGCATGGTCGCGGCCGCCGTGAGCGGGTACGAGCGCGAGGCCGGTCTCGCGGTCGGCATCACGACGGTCTCGGAGAATGGTCGCTGGGTCTACAAGTTCAGCGGTACGACCAACACCGTCAACGACGTCGGCTTCACGATGGGCGCCGGCCTGCAGTGGTGATTGCAGCGGCCCCGTCCACGGACGGGGCCGTTTGCCTGGAATGCGGTTCAAGGAGACCCAGCATGCATTCGATCCCGAGTTTTTCCGTCCGCCTCTGCGCAGTGGTTCTCGTCGCCGGACTCGCTGCCTGCGCCTCGACTGGCGACGTCGACGAGGCGCCACGATTCCCCGATCCCGCCTCGGCGAAGCCGCTTGGCGGCATCTACCCCACGGTCGGTGCATTGCAGCCGCTGGCGCCCGGGCTGAGCAAGGACCAGCTCTACGCGTTGCTCGGCCCCCCGCATTTCTCCGAGGGCGTGTTCGGCGTGCGCGAGTGGGACTACGTGTTGAATTTCCGCGAGGTGGATGGCCAGACGGCGCGTTGCCAGCTCAAGTTGCGTTTCGACAAGGCCGGTGTGGCGCGCGACCTGCATTGGATGCCTGCCGCCTGCGCCGAGCGGACCCGGCCGCGCGATGCCCAGATCGGGGGCGGTGTCTCCACCACAGGCGAGCGGGTCGCGCTGCTGTCGGCCGATACCACGTTCGTCTTCGCCAGCGCCGAGTTGACGCCGTTGGGCCGGCGCACGCTCGATGCGCTGATCGAGCGCGCCGGTGCGCTCGATGGCAGCGAGGCGATCGAGATCGTCGGCCATGCCGACAGGATCGGCCGCCCCGCTGCCAACGATGCGCTCTCGCGCCGGCGGGCAGAGGCGGTGCGCGACCATCTCGCACAGCGCGGCGGCGCAGCGGCGCGGATCTCGGTCGACGGCCGCGGGAGTCGCGAGCCGCTGGTTGCCTGCGAGGGCCTGCGCGGCGCGGACGAGATCGCGTGCCTGGCGCCCAATCGCCGCGTCGAGGTCCTGGTGCAGCGCCGGGCCACTGCCGCGGTCCCCTGAGTGGCGCCGTTCGTCGCGGCTGGCCGTGCGCGGCTGCGATGGGGATAATGCGGCATGGATGCCCGTATTCCCCTGCTGATCGACACCGACCCCGGGGTCGATGACGCCCTGGCCCTGCTGCTCGCGTTCAACGATCGCGCGCATGAGGTGGTCGGATTGACGATCGCGGCCGGCAACGTCGGCCTGCACCACACCACGGCCAACGCATTGAAGCTGTGCGAGCTGGTCGGGCGCTCCGACGTGCCGGTCTATGCCGGCAGCGCCTCGCCGCTGCTGCACCCTGCGCCGGACGCGGCCTACGTACACGGCAACGACGGCTTCGGCGACATCGGCTACGCGCCGGCATCGCACGGCCTGCAGGACGAACATGCCGCACTGGCGATCCTCCGGCTCTCGCATGTGCACGCCGGCAGCCTGGTGCTGGTGGCGCTGGGGCCGCTGACCAACATCGCGCTTGCACTCAAGCTCGATCCGACGCTGCCCTCGCGGGTGGCGCGCTTTGTGACGATGGCCGGTGCAGTCACCGGGCACGGCAACATCACGCCGAGCGCGGAGTTCAACGTCTACTTCGATCCCGAGGCGGCGAAGATCGTGTTCGACGCGTTCCCGGCGTTCGAGCTCTCGGACTGGGAGGCCACAGTGGCCCATGGCCTGCCGCACGACGAGGTACTGGCGTGGATGCAGGCGGGCGGCACGCGTGCGGACTTCTACGAAGCCATCTCGCGCAAGACGCGCGAGTGGTCGGCCGACCGCCGCGGCGACGAGTGGCACAGTGCGGATGCGCTGGCGATGGCCTGGGTGCTCGCGCCGGACGGCGTGCTGGAGACCGTCGCCCGACCGGTGGACGTGGTGCTCGACCATGGGCCGGCCCGCGGGGCGACGATCGTCGACTGGCAGCGCCAACTCGGACGGCCGGACAATGCCACGATCCTGATGCGTTACGACCGCGTGCGCTTCCACGCCCTGGTCCGCGAGGCGCTGCAGGCGGCTTGAGCCCGTCCTGGCGCCCGCGGACGGGCGCCCTTGCCGGGCGGTCCGGGCAGCGGCTATAATGGCGCTCTTTCCCTGCGCAAACTGGTGCCGCCATGAAGGCCGACATCCATCCGGATTACCGCGAAGTCGTGTTTCAGGACGTGACTTCGGATTTCAAGTTCCTCACCCGCTCGACCCTCGCGGCCACCGCGAAGGAATCGATTCAGTGGGACGACGGCAACGAATACCCGCTGGTCAAGATCGACGTGTCCTCGGCCACGCATCCGTTCTACACCGGCCAGAACAAGATCATCGACACCAGCGGTCGCGTCGACAAGTTCCGCAAGCGCTACGCGAAGCAGTAACCGGGCCGCGCGTCGCCCGCGCGACGCGTCCGGTGTGCGCAGGCGGCCGCCAGCTGGCGGCCGTCGCCGTTTGTGCGCGACGCCCATCGCATCTCCAGGTGCGGTGGGCGTCGTCGTGTTCGACGTTCCCGCAACCCAGCGACCGCGTGTCGCGGGGGGCTATGCGATAATTGACGCGTTGCGGCAAGCGCCGCGCCCGCCCCACCGGAGCATCCGCCGCTCCGGGAAACGAGGAGTCTTTTTCAGTGTCCGATACCAATTCCAAGCTCGAACAGGTCACGCTCGATGCCGCCGGCAAGTCGGTGACGCTGCCCGTCCTGCATGGCACGCTCGGCAACCCCTGCATCGACATCTCGAAGCTGCCGAAGGAAACGGGCTGCTTCACCTACGATTCCGGTTTCACCGCCACCGCCAGCTGCAAGTCCGCGATCACCTACATCGACGGCGACCAGGGCGTACTGCTGTACCGCGGCTACCCGATCGAGCAGCTCGCCGAACATTCCAGCTTCCTGGAAGTGGCCTATCTGCTGATGAACGGCGAACTGCCGTCCAAGGACGAGTTCGGGCGTTTCGAGCACGAGGTCACGCATCACACGATGATGCACGAGTCGCTCAAGTGTTTCCTGCAGGGCTTCCGTCACGATGCGCACCCGATGGCGATGCTGGCCGCGTCGGTGGCGTCGATGTCGGCGTTCTACCACGACACGCTGGATCTGCAGGATCCCGAGCAGCGCCGCCTCGCCGCGATCCGTCTGCTGGCCAAGATGCCGACGTTGGCCGCCGCTGCCTACCGCTATTCGATCGGCTGGCCGATCCGGTACCCGCGCAACAGCCTGGGCTACGTCGACCGCTTCCTGCACATGATGTTCGAGGTGCCCAGCGAGCCGCTCGAGCTCAACCCCGTGGTCGCCAAGGCGATGGATCTGCTGTTCATCCTGCACGCCGACCACGAGCAGAACGCGTCGACCTCGACCGTGCGTCTGGTCGGCTCCACCGGCGCCAATCCGTACGCCTCGGTCGCGGCGGGCATCACCGCGCTCTGGGGCCCGGCGCACGGCGGCGCCAACGAGGCGGTGCTCAAGCAGTTGGCCGAGATCGGCGATGCGAAGAACGTCGAGAAGGCGGTGCTGCGCGCCAAGGACAAGAACGATCCGTTCCGCCTGATGGGCTTCGGTCACCGCGTCTACAAGAACTTCGATCCGCGCGCGAAGATCATCCGCGAGATGACCCACAAGGTGCTCGGCGAGCTGGGGATCGACGATCCGTTGCTGGAAGTGGCGATGAAGCTGGAAGAGGCGGCGCTCAAGGACGAGTACTTCGTCGAGCGCAAGCTCTATCCGAACGTCGATTTCTACAGCGGCATCATCTACAAGGCGCTGAAGATCCCGACCGAGATGTTCACGGTGATGTTCGCCATCGGCCGCACCGCCGGTTGGGTGGCGCATTGGCTCGAGCAGCAGGTCGATCCGGAGGCCAAGATCGGTCGTCCGCGCCAGATCTATACCGGCTACGACGTGCGCGACTACCGCAAGGGCTGACGCGCCGCCGCGCCTGCGCTCAAAGAAGCCGCGGTCTCCGCGGCTTCTTCTTTGGTTCTTCTCCCAGCTCGACTTCGGATAGGCAGCGGACTGCCCACCGGAAGCCGCTCTTGCCCGGTCAAGACCGCTTCGCGATTCGGCCATGCCAAGTACGCGTGCCCGCTTGCAAAACCGGGGTCAGAGTTCAAATTAGCGAGGTGAAATTTAAATAATACCCCGGGTATTATTTTATGCGGGGTTGCCCGAAGGAGGGGAAGTAGGGCGGA
>NZ_JBDJNS010000045.1:0-7405 GCF_039674545.1 Luteimonas sp. TWI382 | reverse complement strand
CTGGATGCGGGCGACGATCGCGGTGAGCTGGGCGACGGTGGCATTGGCGTCGTCGCGCATGCGGGCGAACACGCCGTGGAAATCGCCGTCCATGCGCGCGGTCAGGTCGCCGGCCGCGATCGACTGCAGCAGGCGCGAGAGCTCGCTCAGGCTGCGATCGCTGGTCGCCATCATCGCGTTGAGGCTGTGGATCATGCGCCCGAAGTCATCGCGGAATCGCGTGTCGTCGCCGCGGACCGAGAAGTCGCCGGCGGCGGCCGCAGCGGCCAGCCGGTTGATCTCGCCGTTGATCGCCATGAGGCTGGCCTTGGCGGCGTCCATGGCCTCGTGCAGGACCGCGCGGCTGGCGGGCAGGCGGCGGGCGTCGCGCGACAGGTCGCCGTTGGCATACTCGTTGAGAATGTCGATCGCCTCGACGAACGCGTCCAGGTGCTCGAACATCATGGTATTGATGCCCGAGGCCAGTTCGCCGTACACGCCCGGAAAGTCCACCGGCATCCGATGCCGCATGTCGTCGCCCGCATGCTGGCGGATCATCTGGCGCGTCTGTTCGGAGAACCGCTCGAGCATGTGCACCATCTCGTCGGTCGAGCGCAGCATCTGGCCGATCTCGTCCCGGCCCTGGTGGCCGGTGCGCATGCTCAGATCGCCACGGGCCACGCCGCGGATCGCGTTCACCGCCCGCCCCAGCGGCTCGAGCACCGAGTGACCGATCAGCCAGCCGATGCCGGCGTTGAGCAGCACCAGCAGACCGCCGACGATGGTCATGATCGCGGTGAACGTCAGCGCCTGGGATTGGGTGTCGTCGAGGTAGACGCCGGTGGTCACGACCCAGCCCCACGGCGCGTACAGCGCCGAGTAGGCAGTCTTGGGCACCGGGTCTTGCTCGCCGGGTTTGGCCCAGACGTAGTCGACGTTGCCGCCGCCGGCACGCGCCACCTCGACGAACCGGCTGTAGATCGCCGTGCCGTCGGTGTCGGTGATTGCCGAGACGTCCTTGCCGATCAGGTCGGCATGCAGCGGATGCATCAGCATCGTGGGCCGTTCGTCGGTCACGAAGAAGTAGTCGACATCATCGTCCGAGCGCATCGCGGCGAGCGTGCGCAGGGCCCGCTCCTGGGCCTGCGCCAGGGTCAGTTCCCCATTCTCGGCGCGGCTGGCGTACTCGTTGACGATATTGAGCGCCATCCCGACCTGCGATGCCACGCCGTCTTTGCGGGACTGGTTGAGGTCGACGAACTGGACGCGGGCCGCAACGACCGCGAGCAGGATGATCCCGGACGCGACGAGCGCGGTCTGGATCAGAAACTTGCGCTGCATCGGAAGATCGGACAGCGCACGGAGCACGGCGGCGACGGGATTCATGAGGGGGGCAGGAGTGGGCCTGCCATCGGTATCGGCCGCGATGCGTCGAGATTGAGGCGTGCGCCGGCAGGCCCGTTGCCGTCCGCCCCGACGCCGCTGCGTCGGGGCGGGCGGCGATCAGAACTCCGCCCAGTCGGTCTCCAGCACCGCTGCCGGCACCTTGCGCGCGGGGACGGAACGCTTGGGCGTTGCGGCAGGCGGCGCCGGGCGGGTGCTTGCCGGTGCGATCGACGGCGTCGCCCCGGCGGGCCGGCGAGCGGCAGCGTCGAGGTGGGCGGCGTCGATATGAAACACCGCGATCGCCTCGGCCAGGCCTGTGGCCTGTTCCTCCATCGCACGCGCGGCGGCCGAGGCTTCTTCGACCAGCGCGGCGTTCTGCTGGGTGGTCTCGTCCATCTGCACGATGGTCTGGTTGACCTGCTCGATGCCGGCGGCCTGTTCCTGCGAGGCGGCGGAGATCTCGGCCATGATGTCGGTCACGCGCTGCACGGATGCGACCATCTCGGCCATGGTCCGACCGGCCTGGCCCGCGAGTGCGGCGCCGCTGGCGACTTTGCCGGTGGAGTCGTCGATCAGGCCCTTGATCTCCTTGGCGGCATTGGCGCTGCGCTGGGCCAGGGTACGGACCTCGGAGGCGACGACTGCGAAACCGCGGCCCTGTTCGCCGGCACGCGCGGCCTCGACCGCGGCGTTGAGCGCGAGGATATTGGTCTGGAAGGCGATGCCGTCGATGACCGAGATGATGTCGGCGATCTTGCGCGACGAGGCCTCGATGTCGGCCATCGTGGAGACGACCTGGCCGACGACTTCGCCGCCCTGGGAGGCGACGGTGGCCGCGCCCTGGGCGAGCTGGTTGGCCTGGCGGGCGTGGTCGGCGTTCTGGCGCACGGTGGAGGTGAGTTCCTCCATCGAGGCGGCGGTTTCTTCCAGATTGGCCGCCTGCTGCTCGGTGCGGCGCGAGAGGTCGTCGTTGCCCGAGGCGATCTCGGTCGAAGCGGTGCCGATCGCGGCCGAGGCGTCCTGGATGCGGGCGACGATCGCGGTGAGCTGGGCGACGGTGGCATTGGCGTCGTCGCGCATGCGGGCGAACACGCCGTGGAAATCGCCGTCCATGCGCGCGGTCAGGTCGCCGGCCGCGATCGACTGCAGCAGGCGCGAGAGCTGGTCGAGATTGCCGTCGGCGGCCTCCATCAGCCGGTTGAGGTCCTCGATCATGCCGCGGAAGTCGTGCTGGAACCGCGCTGCGTCGCCGCGGACCGAGAAGTCGCCACGTGCGGCGGCGCCTGCCAGCGCCTTGACCTCGGCGTTGATCGCGCCGAGGTTGGCCTTCACCGCAGCCATGGTCTCGGTCAGCACGGCCTTCTCGCCCGGATACTGCACCAGGTCCGGCGTCAGGTCGCCGATCGCGTACTGGCGCATGACCGCGATCAAGTCCATCTTGGCGTCCACATGGGAACCGACCAGCGCGTTGGTTTCACGCACCATCAGGCCGTAGTCGCCAGGGAACGCGCGCTCGTCCATGCGATGGCTGATCGCGCCCGCGTCGTGCGCACGGGCCATTCCGCGCTGCGCATCGATGACCGCGCGCAACTGGCCCTGCATCCGCTGCATCGCGGCGAGCAGTTGCCCGACCTCGTCGTGCCGGTCGACGACGATCTGCGTATCGAGCCGGCCGTCCGACACGTCATTGGCGACCTTGACCGCGCTGCCGACCGATCGTGACAGCGTCCGCGAGATCGCGATCGCCATCGCCGCGGCCAGCAGCACGAGAACCGCGATGCCGGCGATCATCGCAAGCAGACTGCTGCGATACACCGCATTGGCCTGGGCGATGTCGTCGGTCAGACGCCGGTCGTTGAACTGGGCCAGCGCGGCCATCGACTCGAACAGGTCGCGGCGCAGCGGCCGCGACTTCGCATCCGACACCGCCTGCGCGGCCGCGCCGTCGCCAGCGGCCAGCGCCTGCTCGATTTCGCGACGGGCCTCGAAGTAGGCCGCCAGTCGTGCGGTCATCTCGCCGTACATCCGACGCTCCTCGTCGGCAAGCGGCAGGCCTTCGTACAGCCCGCGCTGCTCGGCGATGATCTGCTCGATTCCGGCCAGGCGTTGATCGTAGTCGCGCACGGCCTCGAGGTCGTCGAGGCGCCCAAGCTGCGCCAGTTCGTACATCCGGTACTCGCCCAGTTGCGAACGGATCTCGCCCAGGTACTGCACGGCCGGCATGTCATCGAGGCTGACCTTCTGCAGTTCGGCATTGATGCCGCCCAGCCGGCTCAGGGCGAAGGCCCCCAGTCCCGCCGACAACAGCACGATCACAGTGAAAGCGACCGCCAGTTTTCGGGCGATCGACAGGTTGTTCAACCATCTCATTGGAGATCTCCGGATACGACAAAGGACGCGGGCAGGTGTTGGTCATCACCTGGAGCGCGTCCTTCGCGTCACGACTAGCGGCCGGAAACAGAGCGACTTGACGGGCGAAACCACTATTTTCTGCAAGTGCTGCAGGTGTGATTCACGTCGCGGAAATGAATGTGCACATGATGTGAAGTGCGGTGGGGCGGGCGCTGTTCGCGCAGCGGATGCGGGCCGCAGATGCGCTGGCGTCAGGCCGCCTGCGGCAGGCGCAGCGACCGGGCCAGTCCGCCGACATCGACGATCAGCGCGACCCGGCCATCGCCGAGGATCGTGGCACCGGAGATGCCATCGACACGGCGATAGTTGTTTTCCAGGTTCTTGACCACGACCTGCTGCTGGCCGATCAGTTCGTCGACCTCGAGCGCCAGCTTCTGGCCGTCGCCCTCGACCACGACCACCAGCGGATCGGCGCCTTGCGGCTGGCCGTAGCGATAGTGCGTGTTGAGCGAGACCAGCGGCAGGTACTCGCCGCGCACGCGCAGGACGCGGCCCTCGCCAGCGAGGCTGCGGATGTCCTCGGCCTGCGGCTGCAGCGCTTCGATCACGTAGGTCAGCGGCAGGATCAGGGTCTCCTCGCCGACGGCCACGCTCATGCCGTCGAGGATGGCGAGGGTCAGCGGCAGGCGGATCACCACCCGTGTGCCGTGACCGGTGCGGCTCTCGAGCTGGACCTCGCCGCCGAGCGCCTGGATGTTGCGCCGGACCACGTCCATGCCGACGCCGCGCCCCGACAGGTCGGTCACCGCATCGGCAGTCGAGAAGCCGGCCTGGAAGATCAGGTCCCAGACCTGCGCGTCGGTCGGTGACTCGGGCACGGCCAGGCCGCGCTCGGCGGCCTTGGTCAGGATCCGTTCGCGGTCCAGACCGCGGCCGTCGTCGGCGACCTCGATGACGATATGGCCGCCCTGGTGCGAGGCGGCAAGCGTGATCGTGCCGGCCTCGTCCTTGCCGGCGGCGCGGCGCGCGTCGGGCAGCTCCAGACCGTGGTCGATCGCGTTGCGAACCAGGTGCACCAGGGGGTCGGCGATCTTCTCAATCAGGCCCTTGTCGAGTTCGGTGCCTTCGCCGAGCGTGCGCAGGCGCACCTGCTTGCCCAGCCGTGTGGACAGGTCGCGCACCAGGCGGGGGAAGCGCCGGAACACCGCGTCGACCGGCAGCATGCGCACGCCGATGACCGCTTCCTGCAGGTCGCGGGTGTTGCGTTCGAGCAGGTCGAGCCCGGCGAACAGGCGTTCGCTCAACGCCGGGTCGAGGGCGGCGGACACCTGTTTGAGCATCGCCTGGGTGATCACCAGTTCGCCGACCAGGTTGATCAGGCCGTCGATCTTGTCGGTGCTGACCCGGATCGAGCTCTCGGGCTCGTGGGCGCTCGCGGTCGGGGCAGCCGTGCCGGTGGCGCTCGAACCCGCCGGGGTGGTGGGCGTCGGCTCCGGGCCGGGCGCGGAGGTGGGCGCCACGGGCGTCGCGGCAGCGGCGGCCGCCATCGGGCGGATGTCGAGCGTGCAGTCGTCCTCGACCCAGGCGAACACGTCGTCGACGGCGCTGCGCGGCACCGCGCCGATCAGGCCCAGGTCCCAGGCCAGATACGCTTCGAGCGGATCGAGTTGGCCGAAGCCGGGCAGGCGTTCCATCCGGCAGGCGACGTCGAGCGGCGCCAATTGGTCGAGCTCGCGGATGATGCGCAACGGGTCGTTGCCGCTCATGAACATCGACGGCGCAGGCGTGAACCCGATCTGCCAGCCGGTCGGCGCGGCGGTGGGCTCGACCGCAGCCGGGGCCGATGCGGTGGCCGCGACTGGCGCCGGCCCCGCGGCGCCTGACAGCACGGCCTCGAGTCGGGCCTGCACGGCGACCGCGGCGGCCGGGTCGGCGGGCTGGCCGGTCTCGGCTTCGGCCAGCAGGGCGCGCAGCACATCGACCGAGGCCAGCATCGCGTCGGTCGCCGCGGCATCGACGCTGCGCTTGCCGGCGCGCAGTTCGTCGAGCAGCGTTTCGAGCACGTGGGTGAGGGCGGCGACGGCGTCGAATCCGAACGTCGCGGCGCCGCCCTTGATCGAGTGCGCCGCGCGGAAGATCGAGTTCACCAGCTCCGGGTCCTGGTCGCCCTGCTCGAGCTGCAGCAGCCCGGCTTCCATTGCCTCCAGGCCTTCCCGGCTTTCTTCGAAGAACGTGGCGTGGAAGCGCTGCATGTCCATGTTCATGGGCTGACCTGGATTTCGAGGCGGAAGGCGGGCGTCAGCCCAGGACTTTCTGGACGGTGGCGACGAGCTGGTCGGGGTTGAACGGCTTGACCAGCCAGCCGGTCGCACCGGCGGCCTTGCCTTCGGCCTTCTTGTCGGTAGCCGACTCGGTGGTGAGCATCAGCATCGGCACGAACTTGTAGTCGGGCAGGCCGCGCAGGGCGCGGATCAGGGCGATGCCGTCCATGTTGGGCATGTTGACGTCGGTCACCACGGCGTTGAACCGCTGGCCCTGCGCGCGTCCCAGGGCGACCTGGCCATCTTCGGCTTCTTCGACCGAGAAGCCGGCCGAGGTCAGGGCGAAGGAGACCATCTGGCGCATCGAGGCCGAGTCGTCCACTACCAGAATGCGTGCGCTCATGCGGCGTTCTCCACTGTGCTTGCGTTTGAATTGTGACGGGGGGTGCCGGGCAGTCCCAGCGAGTGGCCGATTCCCAGCAGCCGGATGGCGTCGAGCAGCGCGGCGCTGCTGTCGCGCAGTGCGGTGCGCCGGCCCGCGGCGTTGCGGCTGGCGAAGAACGCACACAGCACCTGCAGGCCGGCGGTGTGCACGCGTCGCACTTGGGCGCCGTCCAGCAGCACGTCCTGGTCCTGGGCCAGGTGGGGCTCGAGCCGTGCCTTGAGGGCGGCGCTGGTCTCGATGCCGAGATCCTCGCCCAGGTCCACGGTGGTCATCGCGTCTCCGCAAAGTAAGGGGTTACGACGGGTTAGCGGCAGCGATGGGGCGAGCTTTAGCGCGATGCCTTTTCGCATGCGGTAACCGGAAGCGTCTACTTCGGACGGCTTCCGGCCGGCGGGCTGCTCTCCATCCGAAGCGAAGCGTTTCAGGCGCGTCTCGATGGCGGAACGCGAGGCTCAACGGGTGGTGTAGAGCGGCATCGGCAGCAGTCGGGAGGCGTCGAGCAACAACTTGACCGCGCCGCCGAGCCGCGCAATGCCGCGGATGCGGTGATCGCCGACCGGGGCGAGGCGGGAGGTGTGCGCGCCTTCGATCTGAGCATCGGACACCACGGCCACGTCCTCGACCGTGGACACGCGCAGGCCGAGCGTGTCGCCGTGCTCCTCGAGCACGACGATCCGCGTCGCCGGCGTGTCCTCGACCGCCGCGTCGCCCAGTTGCAGGCCCAGGTCGATCACCGGCACGACCTGGCCGCGCAGGTTCATCAACCCGGCCAGGCACGGCGAGGCGCCGCGCACCGGCAGCAGCGGGGCCGGCAGCACGACCTCGCGGATCTTCAGCAGCTCCAGGCCGTAGACCTGGCCGCCGCAGCGCAGCCGCAGCCAACGGGCCTGGCGCTCGCTGCTGCGTCGTGGCGCTGGGAGGTCGGCGCGGGCCGCTGCGCTCGCGACGCGCGGTGGGGCTGGGGCTGGGGCTGGGGCGGGGG
>NZ_JBDJNS010000044.1:0-7762 GCF_039674545.1 Luteimonas sp. TWI382 | reverse complement strand
TGACTTGTTGCTCTTTCGAAACGTCTGCTGATGGACAACGCCACCTGCCAGACGTCCGCACAAGTATCCTGCGCACACTGTCAAAGATCTTCGGAAGTGGCCTCAGCGCCTACTTCCCGATGCCTCAAAGTTTCCTTCGAAGCGAGCCGCCCATCTTAGCGCGGTTTTGGCATTCGTCAACACCTTTCGGTGAATCTTCTTGCCTTCCCTTCGCGCCCCGAACCGAAGTTCGTTTCCGCCGAAGGAGCCGCCCATCTTAGCGCAGCTTCCCGATCTGTCAACTCCCTGTGAAATCCCAGAAGTCCGACCGGTCCCCGCTTCCCTGGCCGACCTCAGCGTCGATGCAGCGTTGCGGGGCGCGCATTGTAAGCCGAATTCACACTGGGTCAACACCCCTGTCATGCGGATGTCGCGATGCCATGGCAGACAGCGCTCCACCGTGCGCAGGCAGCCGGGCACGCAGCGCTTCCTGCTCGAGCAGCATGGGACGAGCAGCCAATGCCTCACCGACGTCTGGCCATCCCGCCGTCTGCGCCCAGCGCAGCATGGCGCTCTGTTGCGTCGCCGACGGGCGACGCGCCGCCTCGACGTCGATCGATGACAGATCGTCCGGCGACATCAGCCAGGGCCTCAATACGCGGCCCGCCGCGCGCATGGTGGTGACCAGCGTGGCGGCGATCCGGAAGCCGCCTTCGTCGATATCACCCCAGTGGTAGACAGGCGCGTCGGCAGGCAGCGCCTGCAGTACGCGTGCGCAGGCACGGCGCCAGGCAGGCGATGGCATGCCACCGGTATAGATCACCAAGCCGTCCGCCACCGAGTCGCACGCTGCGGCATCGTGAAAGCTGGCAAGGTTCTCGACCGTCAACAGGAATCGCGCCTCGGTCACGACCGCGTCGAGCCGTTCGACCGGGACGCCGAGGTAGGGTCGGACCAGCGCCAGCGCGGTGCCATCGACGACGAGCGTGCCGGTGCCGGCGATCAGCATCGGCTGCGGCTCGCGCCTCAGGCCGAGCGCGGACCAGACGTGTTCGCGCTCCAGCGCGCCCGCATTCAACTCACCGCCGACCAAGAGCGCGAGCCACGGCGTCAGGGCCTCCAGTCGTTTGCTGTCGCCCAGCAGGCGGACGCTTTCGCGTCGCAGCATGCGTTCAGCGCCGGCATCGGCAAGTCGCGCCTCCACGACCCGCGCCGCGTCGGCGAGGTCGGCCGCCGACTCCGGCCCGAGGCCCGGCCCCTTGCCCTGCGCCCAGGCGTCGAGCACCTCGGAGATGACCGGAAAGCGCGGCAGCCACTGCACCAGCCTGCCCTTGGCATCAGCCATGCGTGTCGCCAGCAATGCGATGCCAAGGTGCCGCGCCAACGCGTCCAGATCGCGCACCGTCAACCGCAGCAGACGTTGCCCGTCGTCGCGATGTTGGTCGCGTCGGACCGAGATCGCGCCTTCGCGCTCGGCCAGTCGAATCTGCGCGTGGAAGTCCTCCTGCTCGGAGAGCGTGGACAGCGCCAGATACTCGGGCGCACTCGCGCCCGTCATCGGCAGCGATGCGTGCGCGGACTGGGCGCGCAGGCAGGCCCGCTCGCCCTTGCGCAGCAGCCGCTCGAGCACGTGCCGGGCGGCGCTCACGTCGCGCTGCGCTCGCTCGCGATGCGGGCCGTCTCCTCGACCAGCAATTCGGGATGCAGGTCGAACTGGTCGCTGAGCAACAGTGCGCGGGCGGCCGCCTTGACCTCGATCCGCTCGACCTGCAGCAGGTCGCCGTCGCGGAACAGCTCGATGTAGCTGTCGAGCACGCCGCTGAGCGTGCCCTGCGCGGTATCGGGCGCGGCGAGCACGAGTTGCAGGCCGAGCGAGCGCAGATAGTTCGTCGTCGCCCGCGCATTCTGGGCATCGATCTTGTCGCCGAACTCGTCGAGCAGGATCAGACCCATACCGCCGGGGTGAACGTCGCTCTTGCCGTAGGCCGCAGCGAGCGCGGCGCCGGCGATGACGTACAGCGGCGCCCGATGCTCGCCGCCAGAACCCGAGCGCATGCGTTCGCTCAGCGAACCGATCACGCGATCGTCCTGTCGGATCTGCACCTCGAAGCGGAAGAACCGCCGGTAGTCGTCGAGCGGCGAATGCGCACTGCGCGCTGCGGCGCCGTCCTCGACCAACTCGCGGAACGCAGCCGGCACTTCACCGGCGCTGCCGAACAGGCCGTCCTCGCCGCCGACATCCGCGGCGCGGCGGATGAAGCGTTCGAGATCACGGAACTCGGGCACGACCTCGTAATGGAACTGGTAGCGCTCGTTGTTGGAGAACGCCGGACTGCTGCGCAAGGTCCGGTTGAGCGTGGCGATCTGTTGCTTGAGGCGATTGAAGTTGTCGTACAGCGCCGACGCGACGCTGGCGCGGAAGGTCTCGACCGCGGTGGCGTAGGCCTGCTCGGCTTCGCCCTGGTAGCGCACCAGATCGGTGTCGCGCAGTTGGGCGAGTTCGCGCTGCAGCAGACTGCGCGCCGGGCGCCAGGCGCTGGCGTCGAACTCCAGGCTCAGGCCATGATCGCGGGCGTACTGTGCCAGCGCGCTCCAGGCCTCGGGCAGCAGCCGGGCGAGCTGGCTGTCGCTGTCGCGGGCGCGCTCGTCGCAACGCCGGCTGCGCTCCTCGAGCGAGGGCCATTTGGCGTCGAGCTCCTCGCGCTGGCGCTCCACCCGGTTCGGATCGACGTCGCCGTCGCGGAAGGCATCGACCGCGGCCTGGGCGACGAGCGCTTCCTGGGCCTGCAGGCCTTCGAGCACCCGCTGCGCCTGGTCGACGCCGCTGCGCGACACCGCCTCGGTGCCGATCAGACCCTCGATCCGGCGCTCGTTCTCGTCATGACGCTCGCGCAACGCGCGCAGTTGTTCGCTCAGGCGCAGCAGGTCGGGATCGACCGCCTCGGCCTGGCTGCGCACGCGGGCGCGGTAGCGCGATTCGATCTGACGATGCTGCAGCAGCTGCGCATGCAGGGCGTCGGCGGTCTCGCCGGCGTCGGCGAACCGGGCGAGGGCTTGCTGGAGTGCGTCGAGGCGCCGCGCCTCGGGTTCGCACTCGCGCAGGTCGCGCTCGACCGCCTCGAGCTCTTCACGCAACACGCGCAGGCGTTCGCGGCCGTCGTTCGCGCCGATCCGAAGCTCAGAGCCGGCGGGCAGGCGCCGCCGCTCGATCCCGCCGCCCTTGGCGACCAGGCCGTCGCGGGTCAGGCCTTGACGGCTGCGGACCACCTCGGCCTCGGTCTCCACGCAACGCAGATCGCCGAGCTGCCGCCGCAGATAGGCGACCGCATCGGCGTTATCGCCCTCGATCAACGCCGCGACGCTGTCGGCCGCAGGACGTTCACTGCGTTGTACGCGCGCCGCGCCGGGCAATGCGAGCTTGACGCCGTAGACAGCGCGCGCGCCCTGCAGCGCGCGATACACGCGCACCGCCTGCTCCTCTTGGCCAGCCGGCACCAGCAACGCTTCGACGTGGCTGCGCAGATAGGCTTCGATGGCCGGTTGCCAGGCCGCGTCACGCACACGCACCAGGTCGCAGACCGCCTGCGCTTCGATCCCGGCTTCATGCAGGTAGTTCATCAACCGCATGACGTCGTCACGCAGGCCGGCCTTGCCGACGCTCAGCCGTTGCTGGTTGCCCTTGAGCGCATCGCGACGGCTGCGCGCTGTCTGCCAGGCCTCGTATGCGGCGCGGGCGCGCGTGGCGACGGCCGCGCGCAGTGGCGCCGCCGCCGCGAGCGCGTCCAGGGCCTGGGCATGGAAGCGATCGGGCGCCAGCGCGATGGCAGCGTCGGGCGCAAGGTCGTTCAGCGCATTGGCCCAGTCGCGCCAGGGGGCAACGGCGTCGTCGATCCGGGCCGCATCGAGCTCGGGGGCCGCCAGGCCGCGCACCGCCTGCAACTGGTCGCGCACATAGGCGAACTGGGTGCCGAGTTCCCGCTTGAGGCGGGCCAGTTCCTCGCGGTCGCGCTCGGCCAGTTCATCGAACGAGGCCTGTTCGCCGTAACCGCGGCTGCCCTGGAGTTGCTGCTGGGCAAGCTCGAGTTCGTGCTTGAGGCTTTCGCGCTCGCTGCGCGCGTCCTGCAACTGCACGCGGGCGGCCGCCAGCGCCTGGCGGGCCGCTTCGCCCGCTTGTTCGGCCTGCTCCACCTGCTCGCCGAGCAGGTCGCGGCGGTACTCGGCCGCCAGTGCACGGTAGGAAGCGGCGCGCACCGCCTGCGCGGCGATCTTGCCGTACTGGCGCTCGACCTCTTCGGCCGACTCGATGCGCTGGCGGACCTGCTCGATCTTGTCGCGGATCTGCCGGAAGCTCTCGAGCAGCGCGCGGAAGCGGGCGATGTCGGTCGGCCGGTCCTCGGCAACCAGCGTGCGCACGAACAGGTCGACATCCTCCACCCGCTGCAGGTTCAGCGCGTTCTGGAACGCTTTGCGGTAAGCGTTGAGGTCGGGCTGGACGCCCGGCCCGGCGCGCAGCCGGAACAGCAGGTCGCGGACGAAGCGCTCGCTGGTGGTGTGCAGTTCGACCTTCTCGCCCGCCTCGCGGCAGCGGCGCGCGGCCAGTTCACGAAATGTCGGCCACGCCAGCGGCAATTCGCGGCCCTTGATGCGTTCCAGGTGGTCGTCGCGCTCCAGCGCGACGCCGGGCAGCAGATACAGGCCGTGCAGGCGATGCTCGGGTTCGTCGACGGAGGCGCCCAGTGCGATGCCGGCCGTCAGCGCCTGGCCGGTCTCCTGGTCGCGGAACACCAGGCTGATGTACGTGGTCGCAGTGCGCCGCTTGCGGCCGTCGTCGCCGCTGCGGTACACGCCCAGGCAGTAATCGCGGATCGTGCGCGCGCGGGCGCTGCCGCCGGCCTGCGCATTGAAGCGGATGCGGCTGCGGTCGCCGCCCAGCAGCACGATCTGCAGCGCGTCGAGCAACGCGCTCTTGCCAGCGCCGTTGGGGGCGATGATCGCGCTGGTCGCGTCCAGTTCGAGCGTCTGCGCCTCGAACAGGAAGAACTGCACCAGATGGACGCGTTCAAGCAGTTGCATCGTCGTCCTCCGACTCGTCCTGAGCGCTGTCGTCCGAGGCGCCGTCGTCGTCGCGATTGTGCTGGTCGAGGCGCTGCAACCACAGCTCGCCGACGATCTCCACGATCGCCGGGCGCACCACCAGATGGAATGGCTGCGGATCGTCGCGATCAGAATCCACCAACCGCGCCAGGCCCCAGCGGCGCAGGCTGCGCGCGAGCGTGCGCAAGGTGCCGACGTCGGGCATCGGGCGGCCGACCAGCGCCTGGTAGGCCTCCTGAAGTTCGGGCAGTTCGACGACGACCTCGCCGTGTTCCTCGATCTGCCCCTGGCGCATCGCCTCGTCGTAACGCTGGCGCAGCACCAACAGCAGCAAGGTCTCATCGAGCGTGACCGCGACGCCCTCGCCATGCGCGGGCAACGCGACCAGGTACCGGTAGTGCGGATTGCGCGCCAGCCGGATGCCCAGCGGCGCGAGCGCGCCGACGAAATCGTCGAAATGGTCCTCGACCAAGTGATAGGCCACGCGTGCGGTGCGATCGGCGGCGTAGAGCACCTGCTCGGTGACCAGCCGGTAGGCGGCGCGCTCGAAGTCCTGCACGGCGTACAGGCCGTTGGACTGTTGGCTCAAGGTGTTCCAGCTGCGTTTCATGCGGGGGTCCGGGTGGGCGCGAGACGGCGGACGACGAAGCGCGGTGCGCGCAGTACGCCGTTGTCCAGCGGCTCGGTGGAATCGAGAAGCTCGACGCGGAAGCCGCGCAATAGCCGGCTGAGCGGATCGTCGCGGCGCAGGCCACCGATCCGCTGGCTGCGCAGCGCCAGCGTAAGCAGGGTCTGGTAGGCGCGCAGGTCCTCGATCGAGGCCACGCGCATCTGATCCGAATCGACGCGGTCGGCCTCGCCCAGATGGCGGCCGACATAACGGGCCATATCCTCGGCGGTGACCAGCCGCGCCCGCTTCATGCGCCGCAACAGGCTCAGCCGCGCGAGTTGTTCGGGCGTCGGGACCTGGGCGGCATTGGCGCTGCGAGGGATGGGCTGTGGCCGGGTCCGCGGCGGACGCAGGCGCGTCTCGTCCATCAGCGCGCCGGGGGCGACCGGCAACCGCAGCGCCTCGGCCGGCGCAGTCAGCACGCCGCGGCAAGCGCGACGCAGCAGGATGTCGAGCCGGTCGGGCGCGCGCAGCCGGTAGTCGAGGAAGGCCAGCGCGCGACGATTGGCCTGGCGGATGTCGTCATCGAGCCGGCCGAGGTACTCGTCGATGCGCTCGAGTTCGCGCAGCCGGCGCAGGCTGCGCCCGAGCCGCAGCGCCGCCCGCGCATCGTCGCCACCGGTCAGATGCTCGCGGTACCAGGCCCGCAGCGCCTCGTGCCGCGGGCCGGTCTCGACCTGCTGCACCATCGCCAGGATCGAACTGCGGCGCGCCAGCGGGTGGTCGGCACGATGCAGGCCAGCGTAGTCGCCGATGAAAAAGCGCGAGACGTACTGCTCGAACCATTGCCGCGCGAACTGCGCGGTGGTCTCGGCACGGCTGAGCTCGGGCATCAGGTCGCGTACCTGCAGGCTCATCGACGCCAGCGAGACCAGCAGCCGGCGGGCCTGGTCGGCCGCTTCGTCGAGGGCGTCGCCAGCGCCGCCACCGTCGATGACCTGCTGCATCTGCAGTTCGATCGAGCGCACCTTGGCCGAGACGAAGGTCGGCCCGTGTTCGGCGAACTCGACCAGCGTCGACAGCAGTTGCGAGACCGCCGGCGGCATGGCGACCATCTCGCGCGCGCCGATGCGCTCCTGGCGCAGCCAGCCGGCGTTGCGGAAACGTTCGTAGATGCCGTGCGCACGAATGCCTGGCGGCGTGTCGGGACCCTGCCCGTCCTCGTCCTCCCAGGGGTCGTCGGCCACCAGATAGCGCTCGATCGCGGCAGTGATCTCGCGACGCGGCAAGCCGTGACTGGGCGGCATTGGCGCATCGGGGCCGAAGAATTCATCGAACAACCGGTGCAGCAGCAGCCAGTAGTGCTCGCGGTTGGCCGAGGCCAGCGGGCCGAACACGCCGGCCGGCACGACCGAGAACAGCGAGGGCGGCGTCGGATCGCTCATCTGGCGGCGCGTCCGTGCGGGTGGTGCATCGTCTTCACCGCGGCATTTTCACAGATCGCGCGGCCGGCGTGGGCATGCTGCCGCGCCCGGCAACGGCCGGGCGGCGGCGCTCCACAGGGCCTACTCGACGGTGACCGACTTGGCGAGGTTGCGCGGCTTGTCGACGTCGGTGCCGCGCGCCAGTGCGGTGTGGTAGGCCAGCAGTTGCACCGGGATCGTGTGCACGATCGGACTCAGCACGCCCACATGGCGCGGGGTGCGGATCACGTGCACGCCTTCCGACGGGCCGAAGTTGCTGTCGGCGTCGGTGAACACGAACAGCTCGCCGCCGCGCGCGCGCACTTCCTGCATGTTGGACTTCACCTTCTCCAGCAGCCCGTCCCTGGGCGCGATCACCACGACCGGCATGTCGGCATCGACCAGCGCCAGCGGGCCGTGCTTGAGCTCGCCCGCCGGGTAGGCCTCGGCGTGGATGTAGGAGATCTCCTTGAGCTTGAGCGCGCCTTCGAGCGCGATCGGGTAGTGCACGCCGCGGCCCAGGAACAGCGCATGCTGCTTGGGCGCGAAGCGCTCGGCCCACGAGGCGATCTGCGGCTCGAGGTTGAGCGCGTGCTGCACGCTGCCCGGCAGGTGG
>NZ_JBDJNS010000043.1:0-14198 GCF_039674545.1 Luteimonas sp. TWI382 | reverse complement strand
GCGCTCGACCTGAAGCACTGCGCGCTCTTCCGCGCTCAGGTGGCTGTACTGTTTTCCCATCGCGACACCCTACACTCCGCCGGGTGTTGCACTTGGAAGTTGAGTCTGCCCAGCCCTCCGACTGTCAAAACGAAAAGCCAGATCGTGTTTCGCGATCCGCCGCCCCTTGCAGAGTGGCGCGCGAACCGACGCAAGCCCACTTCACCCGCACCCGGCACGTCAGGCTCTTCGCCGAGGGGCCCGACGCTGCATTGAGCATGCTCCGCTCGACGGCAAACCAAAGGCGCCCACCAGGGCGCCTTTTTAGTGCAGTCGGGGCGCCTTCGATGACGACGGTGTTTTGAGCTCAAGAAGTTTGATGGGTCCGAACGCGGGCGCCATCTTGTCTTCAGCAACCGAGTATCGCTGGACGAGATCTTGGCTCCAGGCTTCTGCATCGATGATGGCGCTCTCCAGCCGATCATGGCAGTCGGCTTCCGCCTCGGGCGATATCGCCTCCCTCGCACGCTTCAACGCGTTCAGACGCTGCTCCAGCGCTGCGAACCGCCTCCCGCGGCGCGTTGCCCACTCCTTGGGTGACCACTCTCCGGGCGTGGGGTGGTGCTCGGAGAATTCCTCCAACGCCCGCTCTGCGCGCCCAAGGTTTGCCAGTGCGCGGCTTTCCACGCCCAAGCGACGACGCCATTCGACCGCCCATCGCCGAACAGCCTTCAAGCGCTTCACCAGTTCTCGAAGGTCAGGACGCAGCCCCTTGGCGCCGGCATGGGTCGCCAGGCGCGATGCGTGGTCTTCCAGCAATTGCCGGGTGGCCCTAAGGCGATCCAACACGCCAGCCAATGCATCGTCCAACCAAAGCCCCATCGCCTCTCCGAACAGCACCTCGGCATCCGGTCCCTCGCTGCGAGGCGGCAGCGCGTAGGACCCAACGCCTGTAAGCCGCAGGCCACGCACTCCACGCAGCTGCCCTCCCCCATGGTCTTGGGACAAGTCGACCACGGCCGCGGGCCGCCCACGTTGCCGATCACGCTTGGCCTGTTCCTCGCCATGCCCCTCAGATGATGGGATAGCCCGTCCCTGGGCAACGGCTTGCTGTAGCAGCGCTTCGAACTGCTCAGCGTTCTCCCGCTCGATGCCGGCGGTGACATCGGCTCGGTCGGAATCCATTCCGCGGCGAGAGAGCGCGGATGCGTTCTTCCCAATGTGCTTCGTAGGCTGACGCGTCAGAGCCAGCGCTGCGCCAAGGTCGCCGCGGTCCAAGGCGGCCTGCGCTTGGGCATCCAGGCTGCGATGGTCCACGGTCGCATCGACCTCGGCAGCAGCGAGGTGTGCGTTGGTGACTCGGGCCACCATTTCTCGAACCCACTCGATTTCTGCCCTGCCAGCAGGTCCGCCGTCTAGCTCTCGCGTTTTTTCGGCCAAGCCATCCGAAGAGATCCTGCGCGTCGTCGCCAGCACATGCGCATGCCAGTTCAACCCGTCTTTGGCATCTGGCGAATGAATCGAGACTTGAGCCGCGAAGCGGTAGCGCTCGACCAATGCCCGTGTGATCTCGCCGGCCAGGTCCGAACGCTGCTCATCGGTTAGCTCGTGCGGCAAGGCAACCTCGAACTCCCGCGCCACTGTCGCGTCTTTGCGACGCTCAGCGCGCTCCGCAGCCGGCCACAATTCGGTGGGGGTCAGAGCCCACTCGGGCGCGTCGTCTGGCACGACGCAGCGCGTCTCGACCACGCCGCCTCGGCGCCGGTAGTCGTGACGAGTGCCCGTGATCTCGTCGAGGATCAGAAGGCCAGCCCGATAGGCTGCGGCTGCGAGGGACGAATGCCCTTTGGCTCGGCTAAAAGTTTTGACGCGCGCGTGGTAGATCGCCATGGAAGAGCTCGTGGTTGTGCTCTGTCCTTTATGCCCTGGCTTTTGATTTGCGCAAGCGCGCAGCGCTTGGGGTTCAAGGGGCGCCAGCCCCGTGCGCACGCATTCCGTAGGAATGCCTAAGTGCGCTCTTGCGCGATTCGCTTTGGGCTTGCTTTTCAGCCTTTCTTGATTTCGGCCGCTCCCGAAATTTCTAATCGCAGCGAACTTGACGAGTCCCATTTCTTTGTTTCACTCGAAGCAACGCAAACGGAGATCCCGGCATGAGTGAAAAAAGCCACTACCACGAACGCATCCAGCGTGCCACGCAGCAGCTGGCGCAGCTTCAAGCCAAAGAGTTGTTGGCCGATCAGCGCCGCGACGCTCAAGCGAAGAAACAGGCAAAGCGAGATGAGCTACGCCGCAAAGCAGAGGTGGCCGAGATCGTTTTTCAGACTGGAGCTGACGCACTTCCTGATGTGGAACTCACAGCACTACTCGCGAAGCACATGGCCGGCAGATGCGACACTGAGACACGCGCCCACTGACGCTTTGGAGGCTTGAGCAACGACGCCCCTCGGTCCACTATTCTCGGGGAGGGCGGCTTGGGGGCCGCGAGAAGATGCCAAGGGGGCAACGACATGCGCTTGGAAGCAATCAGCATCCAGAACTTCCGCTGTTACGCGGATGAGATCCGTGTCGAACTGGACGATCTGACCACGTTCGTGGGCCGAAACGACATCGGCAAGTCCACGATCCTTGAGGCATTGGAAATCTTCTTCAATTCCGGCGTGGTTGCCATGGAGCCTGGGGACGCCAACGTCCACACCGAGGACAAACAAGTGGCCATCACTTGCGAGTTCTCAAGCATGCCACCCGCGCTGACCCTCGATGCTGGGGCGGAAACCACCTTGGCCGACGAATACTTGCTCGCCGCCGATGGGCGCTTGAAGATCCGCAAGCGTTTCGATTGCTCCAAGCAAAAGCCGTCAGCCGAAATCCACGTCATTGCCCAGCACCCCACCGCGCCCGACTACGGTGACTTGCTGGAGTTGAAGGAATCGGAGCTTCAGAAACGCGTCAAGGCTAAGGGGCTGACCGTTTCGTTGAAGGGCAATCCCGGGATGCGCCGCGCCCTTTGGAGCGCGGTCGACGACCTCCAACTGCAGGAGGTCGCCATCCCCGTGGGAAAGGCGAAGGAAGATGCCAAGCGCATCTGGGATCAGATCGAACCCCACTTGCCGATGTTCGCGCTGTTCCAAAGCGACCGAAGCAGCCGAGACTCTGACGACGAGGTGCAAAGTCCTATGAAGGCAGCCGTCGCGGCTGCCATCGCCGAAGTGCAAGACGACATCGCTAACATTCAAGCAAAGGTGCGCGAGAAGGCCGAAGAAATCGCCCGAGTCACGCACGCCGCCTTGGCCACCATCGATCCCAATTTGGCCCGCGAACTGACGCCTGAATTCAACCCGCCGACGCCTGCCAAGTGGCAATCGCTCTTCTCGCTTGGCCTCAACACTGACGACGGGATCCCATTGAACAAGCGTGGCAGCGGTGTGCGGCGCCTCGTCTTGGTCAGCTTCTTCAAAGCAGAGGCAGAGCGACGCCTTAGGACTAGCGCCAAGCGCAGCATCATCTACGCAATCGAGGAACCCGAAACCGCGCAGCACCCCAATTACCAGCGCATCTTGATCGAATCTTTCAAGTCGTTGTCAGAGGACCCAGGTTGCCAGGTGTTGCTCACCACGCACAGTCCGGGCTTTGCCTCATCGCTGCCTCAAAGCAGCATCCGCTATGTCTGTCGCGAGTCGGCAACCGCCAAACCTCAGGTCCAAGCAGGTGTCGACGTTTTCGGGTCTGTCGCTGAAGCGTTGGGTGTCACGCCCGACAGTCGTGTTCAAGTCCTCTTGTGCGTCGAAGGGCCGACCGACGTCTTGGCTATGCGGGGCCTGTCCCGAGCCCTGCATCTCGCTGACCCGGTGTTCCCTTGCCTGGCCTCGGACGAGCGCGTGGCGTTCATCGTCCTGGGGGGAGGCACCTTGGAACACTGGGTCAACGAGCACTACCTGCGCGCGTTGAACAAGCCGGAAGTCCACATCTATGACGGCGATGTCGCGGCTTATGTGGACCGCGCAGCGGAAGTCAACGCGAGGAATGACGGTTCTTGGGCCGTTGTGACGCGCAAGCACGAAATCGAGAGCTACCTCCACACCGATGCCGTTTTTCATGCGTTCGGCGTTAGGATCGAAGTCACGGACCAGCCCGTGGACGGCAAGGCCACGCCCAAGGTCTTCGGGGAAGCCTTTGCAGCGCACCGTGGCCACGGTGAGCCGCTCCGCGACAAAAAAGCCAAAGCCAAGCTGGCCGAACACGCGTTCCCGCTCATGACCGCGGCCATGCTCGACCAACGCGACCCAGAGGGTGAGGTGCGTGGATGGCTTCAGAGACTGGGGAGAATGCTGTCGTAAAATCCGAGTATTGAGAGACCAGTGACATCAGAGTGGAATTGATGGTGGAAGGTTTTCACCGCGATACGACAATTTAATTCGCTACGCACCTAAGCGCCTGTCTATGGAGTGTTGGACCGATGCCGATCTCTGCCTACTCAAAGACCTTGAAGGGTGAATACGATGTAGTGCAGTTACTAGCGTGGTTGAATCCCGAGAGCTCGACTAAGGCGGATCCCACTCACATATCGCAAGCGAATAGGGAGTTCATCGCTGGTGATGTTGTTTGCCCTGGGTGCGGCCTTGGAAGTCCGGCTGTCGTGGTGGCCGGTCGTTCCAAGTCAAATCCACAGCGCCTCACTAGCCAATCCCATTTTCGCTTCCCGGAGCATCTAGAGCTTTGCGAGTTCGAGGCCGATAGCACCAAATCGTCTCTGGATGACCACCTTGTTAGGTTCAACTCGACCCAATCGGCGCTGGCGAGGATTGTTGGGGATCGGGTATCCAAGGGGATCGAACTAGGCATTTTTAGCCAAGAAACCATGCGCAAAATGCGTCAATGGTTTCTTGATGTCAGGAGAAAGCACTCCTATAGGTCCGCGATAGACCAAGACTTCCTTTCTGAACTCTTCAGACTACCGAATGACTACCCTTTGCTCTCGCCGAGATTCACGCCTGCCATGGCGAGGCTTCCGGACTTCAATCCAAACGAGTTCGGAAACCAGAAGTTTATCGACGAAAACAAAGACATTTATGAAATTATCAATCGTAAGCGCCACGTCTTCCACTTCTTGCGCCAAAACCAAAGCCTCATCACCACGCGCATAAAGCGAAGTGAGGACGCACTCATCTTCGACCCCTCTTCAACTGAACAGGAATACAGCCAAGTAAGAGAATTGACGCACTTCATCGTTGGACAAGAGCGCTCCGTCAAGTGGCCTTCAAAATTCCTTTATGACGAGCGCAAGCCTCTTTACAGTCTAGTATCTGCCTTCTCTGCACTGCTTCTCTTTAGCAACAACGGCGGCATGGACCGGGCGATTGAAGCTTATGTCAGAATTCGAACCAGCGGCGATCCAGTCGATCGAGCGGCCGGCAATATCATTGGCCTTAACCCGTTCTTTGATCACGGGGTGTTATCGGCAATTGCCATGGCGCATGAGGTTAAGAAAATTCGGCCAAGTGGTTTAGTCGTTCATCGGCGGATTGAACAATTGAGGCATGAAATACGTTTGCTTGCGTTTTCGCCACATTGAGAAATGCGAAATAAGCTAACCGCCGCCATACCCGTTTATTTAAGGTTCATTTTTATTTGAACCGCTTGTTAGCCTATTTTCTTAAACAGTATGGCAATGACTCCGAGAGCTGAAACCTAGTCGCTCGCTACGTCCTTGATTTGCAATGATTTAAAGTCCAGATAGCTCAAGAATTTCCGCGTCAGGCTCTTCCATTCGTTCCCGCCGAATCCCAATGCCTAAGGTGACTGCGGGCGGCGAAGAAAAATGCCGATTGTGGGTTGACGAATTTCGTAGCTGATTGAAGTTGCTTCCATCGGAACGATGGAAGTAGAGACATGGCACACAACCCGGAAGACGAGATCCAAAACTACATTGCCAACCCCTTTGGCGCGATGCAGATGAAAGGCCTCCGCATTGGCCGCATCAGCATAGACGAGGTGTCGGTGGCGGGCCGGGAAGCGGCCATCCACTTCCAGGAGATCCTCAACGCGGCGTGCGACAAGACAAAGCGCATGCGGAGCTCAAAGGACGGCACACGCTATCCCGAACCGCTCCCAGTGGCCCACCCTGCCCGCCTGTTGTCGGTCGAGATCGACGACTAACTCAAGGACATGGATCGCCGAGGGCTCGCCTCCGGCACGATTGGCGATTGTGGTCGCACCTTAGGATGGCTTCAGTTCGCCTGCGGCGACATCCCCGTCCACCGCATCGACTACAAGCACATCTATCTGCTCTGGGACGTGCTGCGGTGGGCACCCAGCGGGGTTACCACCTTCCCAGGGTTTGATCGGATGACTCCGGAGGTTGTGATTGACCTGGGGCAGAAGCAGCAGGTCGCGCCACCAGCGGAAAGCACCTTCGCCAAGCACCGAAGCCTCTTATCGGCCTTCTTCAACCAACTGGTAAAGAAGAAGGCGATTCCAGGCTCACCGATCGAAGCGTTCGCGGACGTCAAAAAGGACTTGGTCATTGATCCAAACAGGGCCGAACGCCTCTTCGACGAGGCGGACCTTCAGCGCATCTTCGCACCCGAAACCTTCATCCCGTGGGCCAGCAAATATCCCCATCGATGGTGGGTGCCCCTGATCGGGCTCTACACGGGCGCCCGAATCAACGAGGTGTGCCAGCTGAAGGTCGCCGACATCGCACAGGAAGGCGGGGTATGGTGCATCCGGATCCAGAAGACTGTGGACCCTGACTTGGCGCACAAGACAAGGGGGCGCAGCCGCCAGAGCCTAAAGGGCAAGTCCGCGGTTCGCACGCTGCCCATCGCACAGCCCCTCTTGGACGCCGGCTTTCTCGATTTCCTCGACGACATCAAGGCCTGCGGTCACCCACGGCTTTTCCCGCACCTGTCAGCTGGCATCAACCGCACAACGGGCGAGACCAATGCGCGCTACAGCCAAGCGGCGGTGAGTCAGTTCGGCAGCTACTTGAAGACGCTGGGCGTGCCCAAGGGAGTCGGCTTCCACGCCTTCCGCCATACCCTCGCCACCGAGCTCCATCACCTGGGAGTTCAGGAAGAGGACATCGCCATGGTGACCGGGCACTCCGTCAGCAAGAAGGTGCCTGTCCTGCATGAGGCCTACTTCCACAAGAAGCCGGCGCTCGCTCGTGCGAAGCAGATCAGAGCACTGGAACAGTATCGGCCGGCAGTGGAGCTACCGGTCTACAAGCGGGGGCAGTTCCGCCAGCAGCTGAAGGACCCCAGCAAGTTCTATCCCTGACCCCGACCCCGACCCCGACCCAAACGCTGCAACGTAGCTACTACTTGGGTAGCCACTTGCGCATTCTCATTGTTCGGTATACTGGAGTGTTACAAGACACGGATTGTTGCTCGACCATGCCCCCGAACCCCTACAAGAACATCCCGCTGGACTACACCAAGGTATCGGCCACTTTGGAGGCATTTGGTGCCACCGGCTTGCAGCACGAGGATCTCAATGAGGGCAAGCTCGTCCAGCACACCGGGTCATTCAATGGAACCGCATTCCTTATCAAAATCTTCGTGGGCGGAGATGGGAAGTGCACCATCGGGTATGCAACTGGTTACGACCGAGCCACTCACGATCTGATCGCCGCCCAGATTCGAGAAACGTGCGGTTTCGGAAGCACCGCGCCTGTCAACATTTCCGTGCCTAGGTTTCCGCCTGCAGATAGCGAGCAGCTTTTAGAGTTTTTGGAAGAGAGGGGTGTCAGAAAAGTATCCGATGAGCAGCGCGCAGAGTATCGAATTGTCCGGCTCAAAGGGCCTCTGAACGATGCACTCACCCTAAAAATATTCAATAACGGGACGCTTCAGCTGCAAGGCATCCACGGACAAGTGGCAGGCTGGAGCCTTGATCTGATCCAGACTTTATTGCCACTCGATCAGGTGTTGGCGCACCAGAAAGCCGTCTATGAGGTCCCCATCTCGGTTGACCAAATCAGACACGACCTGGAAGCTCGCATACCCCATGCCCACGACTATCTGCACGATGTTGTCCGAATTGAGCTTTCTTCGGCGTTAGCTCTCACCAAGGTAAGCATTGCTCTGGAAGATTACGCGGCAATCGCGTTTCCAGCGCTTCGAAGCTTGGAGGGTTTTTGCTTTCAGGTGCTTGCCGAGGAAGTTGGCGTTGACCCAAATAAACTCGAAAAACTTGGTGATTTCTTTCACCAGGTGGGCACGCAATGGCGCATGGTTTCGACCTATCACGGAACCGCTTCAACCGAAGTTCAAGCTGCTTTGGTGAGGTGCTACAAGTTGTGGCTCACTCATCGGCATCGGCTTTTCCATATGGACGGTGTCCTCAATACGACACGGATCTTGGACACCCGCGAAGAGGCGGTGACGATCGTTGACACAGTCCTCGACGCGATTGAGGCAGACTACCGAACGATAGCTGGGGCGAGGATAAGCACATGAAAAGCTTTGCGCTCATTAATTCAGTCCGCTCGAAGTTTGCAGTCGTCATCATGGCGACGGGAGCTGAGCTTCCATACCGACATATCAACGAGATTGGCGAGGAGCTGCGTCACCTACACGTTCAAGGTGCTGTCGTCTTTGATCTTCTGGCGTCAAACGGTTCGCGTTCTCGTCGGTTTTTCTCAACAAGCTTCGATGGAGATAAGTTCCCGCCAGCACTTGATCTAAAGCCGGTGGATCCAGAAAGAGAGGTTAGAGAGGCAGCGGCAAGCTACCTACAAGAACATTTTTCGGAATTCGATCTAACCCTGCTGACGCCCGCCATGCAGTTCGCCGCTCGTAAAGGCATTCCCCTCTGATACTCCTGATGCGCGGGACGGAATACCTAGTCGCATCAAGTCCCGCTTCTCGTTTCACGTTTTTCTTGCGGGCCAGCGAGATGTGCTGTCTTCTCGCCTCCCATAGAAGCGTAGCCTGCTGCTCAGGCGTCATGAGTGACATCAACAATTGCCATTTCAGCCATATGGTCGAAAGTGGCAAGGAAAAGCGAGTGAAGCAACTTGCGCTCGGCAGAAAATCCAGTATTTAGGCCACAGGGGTGCCATCTGGAACGTCATACATGATCTGCGTGATCTCGCTCACCAAGCGTTGGTCGAGCAGAAGCTTCATGATGACGGCCGCCGTTTCCGCTGTCGGGATGATGCGGCCGGCAGCGTCGAAACCGATGCCCCATTGATATTTGTCGCATACAGTCTTCAACGCGCCCAAGTAGGCTGGATTGTTGTAGAAGCCCTTTTCTTGGATGACGGCCATCCGGCGAAGATGGGTTCCGTTCTGCCCAACATGCTCTACAAGCGGTGCCATGTCGGTAAAGATCGCGACGAACTCTGGCGCCTCTTGGAGCTCACCGAATGCCTGAACATAGCCAGCCCTGTATTGCATCATGGACTCGAAGCCACGCTTGTTGCCGACCAAGAGAGCATCGTCCAGCGCGAACAGATCGAAGCCAGGCTCAATCGTGAAATCGACATCCTCTACAGCGGTTAGCTCACCGTCTCTGAAGACGGTGTTGATCACACCCTTCTTCTTGTAAGCCGGCTTCCAAGTCGAAGGCGACCTGCGCATGGCGTAGAGCGTCGAACCATCCGCAACGAATTTCACCAAGTAGCCCGTGGAGCCCTTGAGCTTCGCGAGGCTATTGACGGCATGTTCCATCTCGGGGCGCTCAGCAAGTGCCTTGAGGGCTTCGAAGTTGGTCTCCATTGCATCGACAGACAAACACCCGTTCTCTGTCGCCTGTGAAAGATGGCTATAGGGAACCCACTCAGTGATGCGATCACGCTCCGTGAGTGCGAATCCGCGCAACGCTTCATCAAGGGTCTCGTCGGTCCGCACGTGGCTGGCCGAATACTTCGCAGCCGTGCTTGTTCGCCGGAACACCCAGAGGAATACGTCAGCTCCCTCGAGATCGAAATTCTTGAGGTTCTGAAGTGCCTGTTCCGTCATGGATCCCCCATAAGAAATACGTCCTGAACTTCTTCTGCGCGCTGGGGCCCAGGAAGAAGCTTGCCCTTCTTCAGCACCCTGGCGCTCCTGACCTCCTCCTTCTGACCAATGCTCATCTTCACGTCGTAGAGCCGCCAGCCCAAGACGATCAACAGCGGGTTCATGAGGATTTGGCCCGACCGGTAGGTTATTGCAAAGAGCACAACCCAGAACACGAGGAAGCCTGCGATCTGCTTGGGCTGTCCATAGCTCATGCCCATGAACGACACGACGTAGGGAAAGAGATAGCCGATCAGGTCGTTCGGAATGGACTTGACCTCAAGCACCCGCACTCTCTGCTTGAGGCGGACCGCTTTCATCGAAACGAGCGTCAGGTAAAGAGCCGCCGCAGTCAGCAGCACACTGCCGATGGCGAGCCACGGGTGCTCGAACACCACTAGGGTGCAATCGAAGTTGCCCCGCCATCCGCACACTGGCGCGCCCCAGTGCTTTTCGCGGACATCCTGGACGAGCAGGATCAGGGCAAGTGGCAGGTAGGAGCCCAGGAAAAGGGCTGCTCCAGACCACAAACGGAACTGCATGGTGGGCTTCTCCTTTCCTCACCGTTCCAATCTACTTTGGGCTGATCTCACCCGTCGCGACGTATCTGCCGATCGCGTCATGGCTTGCGCCGTCTACGGCGCCCCCTTCTCTGCTCGCTTGGCTAACCTTCGTGCTCGTTCGAGAAGCTCCCGTTGCTGCTCTTCTGGCAGCCGGGACATCAGCAAGATGATCTCTGCAAGCAGGTCCGATGTGGCATGAAAGTAAGCCACAGGGAGCCCCAACGCCTCCGCCAACGCTTCCATGGTGCTTTCATCTGGCATCCGATCCCCGCGCTCGTATCGCGAAATCCTGGGAGCGGCCGAGTTCTCTTCCTCAACGCCAAGCGCTGCGCCCAACGCCGCTTGCGTCATGCCCCGCGCCTGGCGTGCCTCTCGAAGGCGCCTTCCTAGGGTTGATGCGGTGGGCAACAAGGCGGGCATCTGGCAGATCGAACGGAAGCTAACTCAACCCGCAGTCTGACGCTTCCAAGTCTGGACTGCATTTGCCAATATGGCAAACGTCGCTGGTTCGGCGGCTTACAGGGGTCTTGCATGAAGCACGCAACGCAAGGAGCGCCGGTCGCGCTCTTGTTCTTGGCACTCACCACCTCACCCGCCATCGCTCAAGACGCGGAACAGAAGCCTGGCTTCTTTCGACAGCTGGGAAAAAGTCTCCATGACGCTGGACGCCAAGCAGTCGGACTGCCGGCAAACGCAACAGGGAGCACCTCGAGCGCTGCTGGGAGCGTCGCGCTTTACAACCCTCTGACCGGAGCCGGCCGCATCAATGGCCTGTTCAAGGCCGAGGATCATCAGCAAGCCCAGCTCGGTCGACTGGAATGGCCTCGGGTCGCGCTGACGTTCAAGGAATGGGGTTCAAGCCTCCAGTGCTGGACCGTGGAGGCGCGCATCTGGACCAACGCCACCGCGTCGACCACGGAGACGTTCCAAGCCTGCGCGGATGCCCCGCTGACCATCACCGATGATCTGGGCGAGACCGCCGAGCTCAACCATGCCGCGCGCATCAAGGCCACGACCGATCTCATGGTCGGCCTGCGAGTCCGACTCAACAAGCCAAACACGGGCGACCAGCGCACCACGGGCCCGAATCCGCCCCGTGAGCCGTTCAACGTGCGCGTGAGCCGCGGTGACGTGGCCTTGCAGGCCCGCAAAGTTGCCTTGAGCGCTGCTTGGGTATCCGGCTTCCTCCGCGCAGAAGACCTCAACCCTGGCCCGGGCGGCCTCCTCACACCGTTCCGCGATACGCGGATGTGGATCGCCGGTTTCGATGCCGACGGAAATCGCGACAAGTGACCCCCTCGCCAATCCTCGACTGATTAAGGACGAACCATGCCCTACCGCCGCACTTCCCTGCTCGCCTTTGCTCTGACCTTTGCGCTGTCCGCGTGCAGCGGCGGGGGACCACCCTCTTCCAGTGATGCCCAGCGAGCGCTGACGCGCCAATACGAGCAGGCCACTGGCCAGCCCGGCATGGTCCGGGGCTATGACAACTTCCTCCTCACCGGATGCGCGGAAGACCCGAGCGGGGACGGCTTCCGCTGCGACGTCTCAGGAAACGTGGTGTTGCTTGTGGCCGGCACAGAGCAGCGGCTGCCTCTCGGAGGCGCTGTCCGCTTCAGCAACGCCTCTGGCGGGTGGACTGCCCATACCGCCTCGCCCTAACCCTCGGAGACTCAGCATGTCTTATGTGACCCACCCCGTTTCAACGAAGCGGGTCATGACCCCGACCACGCGCTTCACATGGTGCTTCTGCGTGTCGGTCTTGATGTTGGGTCCCTTCGGCCTGGTCGTCGGCCCCGTGCTGTCCCGCCTTCTGCGTCGACGGGCGGAACGGCTTTTTCCCGCCGAAGCGGGGCACGCTCAGCGGCGCGACCCGGGATTCGGGTGGGGCCAGGTGTGGCTGGTCGCCGCCGCCGGCGTGATGGGCCTGGTGGGAGCTCTCGTGCTGCTGCCAACAATCGTCCTCGTGCTCTTGGGCGGCGTTAGCTGACAAGAATGCGCTTCGGCACCGCTCACATGAGCGGTGCCTGATTCCCGTAAGCGGAACAGCTGGAGCAACATGCCCTTGACAGATGCGCAAGTGCTGGTATCACAGTTTTTTATCGGGTGATATCCGTTATGAATAGCAACGAGTTCTGGACCCAAGCTTTGCTGTCGGCGCTGTGCCGACTTTCATTACGAGAAGCATTAGTAGAAGCCGATGCAGCTTTGGTAGCTGCCGAAGCACGGCATGCAGCCATCGCGCCCCTTCCACAGCAGCATCCCGGTTGGGTTGCAAACATATTGAAAGGCTGGCCGACTCCCGAAGACATGAAGCGTGTGGTTAGGACAGACGGAACCGAGTTTATTTTTTAAGTTGGCGGGTTTTTGGCCTAGAGATCGAATCAACATTTTGGCGCGGGACCGCTTTACCTTGGTTTAGATCTTCCGCGACAGAAAAAGCCTCTATAACGTTGTCGCATGAATAAATAGCGTTTGTCATGCCCCGCTGGACTACTAGGAAGCGGCGGGGACGAGTCAAAAATACTGGTCCGTTTTTGGTGTGCAAGACCACCTCTAGAACAGCGATACCCGCTAGCCCAGAAATCATGCCACAAGATTCAAGCGTCTCCCAAAGCTGCTCAGGCAATGGAGCGCTCCAGGATTGATTAACTTCAGACTCATTCTTGGATAGGCGAGACCCGCATTGGTTAATCGCTACGTCTAAAGCGTAACTCGCGGCTTCAAATCCCATTGGAATTTGCGCGCTGCAGACCCAGTAGCGCGACAGGTATTGATCGTGCGTTGCCACTCCTTCGGGCCCAAGCTTCTTGAATTCGACAACCAAAAATTTGCTGCGATCACTATTCATAAGCACCTCCACCGTGCGATTTTAAGTTTCGATATTAATCTCGCCTGTCGCTCACTCGCTGCAATGGAGGGCAGTGCAACATTAGCACTTCCCTACACTCCAAGCGGCATTGGCCGATAGCGTAGCCGCATCGCTCAAAACAAAGCTGAGCTTCAGCACGGCGCGCGGCGGAATCCTCCAGCTTCCCAGGGTGTCTGCGCGATCGCCGGTTTGCCCTTAGCGCACGTTGCTGACTTTCATCGCTTAGCCGCCTGAGTCCGCACAACTGCGCCCTGCTCCGCATTGCGAAGAGCTTGAAGACGTAATCCGTGTTTCAAAGATCTCAGACCAGGCGAATGCGGCCCTAGTCCGTCTAGCTTCTCCTTCGCGGAGAAGTGTCGGCTGTAAGTCGCGTGGTGCTCATCGTCTAGCTCATGCCCCACGAGTTGCGCGCGAAGCTCCGACACGACGCCGGCGCCTTGTAGCTCTTGAATCAGGGTTTTGCGGAGGGAGTGGAAGCCGCGCTTGGCCGGCGCCCACTCCTTGCCTACCTCAGAGAGGTGGCGCGAGAAGGCTTTAGAAATCCAGTTCCCCTGCCCGTTCTTGGCGTCCGCTTTCGCCGCAGGAAACAGACGCTGATGGCCCGCTCCGCGCCGACCATCGACCCAGGGTAGGAACCCTAGCTCGAGCAGCTCGGGATGAATCGGCACCGGGCAGACTCAACTTCCAAGTGCAACACCCGGCGGAGTGTAGGGTGTCGCGATGGGAAAACAGTACAGCCACCTGAGCGCGGAAGAGCGCGCAGTGCTTCAGGTCGAGCGC
>NZ_JBDJNS010000042.1:0-15899 GCF_039674545.1 Luteimonas sp. TWI382 | reverse complement strand
GATCCAGTTCTACAACCACCGGCGTCCGCACCAGGCGCTGGGCATGAAGACACCCGCCGAGGCATACGCTTTAGCGGCCTGACCTGTGCAGGAACCGCTGGGTCATTACACGGGCGCGCCGCTGTTACTGCCCGGCACAAGCGTCGCGATTGATCCCGGACAGCGCCAAGCCGCCAGTCCATCGATTGCGAAAAAGGGCGGGTCGTGCCCGCCCGAGGAAATGCTTTCGCTTATTCCCGCACGGGAGTGCTGCTATTGGTTGACTTAACAATGTCGATGCCATTCTGCGCATCGGACTTGTTGTGATAACCCTCCCCGGAATCGGCGATCTTCCTCCCGTTCGATGCGTAAAGGGTCCATCGCCAGTAACCAGCAGTGTCCTTATAGAGCTTAAAATACATGGTAAAGTCTCATGGCGCGCTGGGTTTAGCGCCCAATAATGAAATCACTATCCGGTCTCAAGCCTTGAGACTAGCTTACTGATTGATCCCTTTCAGTCAGTGATTTCAACTTTTAAGCAACACCAGAAAACGCAGCGATACAGAGCGGCCTTCTCCGCACTGACGTGGCGAAACAGATCGGGTTGGGTGGCTGCTGGAAGCGTCATCTCACGGGACGGACGATCCGGATTACAAGGCCAGCGTCAAACGCGCTCGGCTCGCGGCGCCCAGCTTCTGCAGTCCCAGGGCGCGCGCCATCGCGATGTATATCGATTCGCCTTGAGCACCGCGTGCGATCACGGCACGGGCCAGCGACGCTAGTTCCTGCAGGCTGATCTCGTCGGCTGCCCGCACGCTGTCCTCGTCGGCGGGCTCGCGAAAGGGAGGCTCTGTCGCAGGATCCAGATGTTCGGGCCAGTAGAACGTGCCAACCTTTTCATCCGTCGTCCGATAGCGGGCCCGAGCAAGTTGGAGCACGCGCTCGCGGATCCGTCCGCCCGTGCGCAACCAGCCGTGGGCGCGGGCGATGCGACGGGCCAGCAGGGCGTCGAGCACGGGTCCTTCGTGATCGACGACGTGGGCGATCATGGCCGACAGGATATCGTTGTACTCACCGTCAAAAAACCTATCGGGATTGGCCCCGGCGACAGCTTCGGTGGGATCTGTGACCCGATAGAGCGAGGCTTCCGGTGGCGTTATTTCTTCAGCATCCGTGTCGGCATGGGCTGCTACTGCGGAGACCTGGCGAGCAAAGACTTCCTCGACTTGCTGCGATGGAGCTGTTGCCGAGACTTCCGGTGCGATCGGGTCTGGTGCCTGGATGGGGGCCGCCGTTTCCTCGTCCGGCTTCGTCACTGACGCCATGGCTTGCACGATGGCCGCCTGCGCCAGGCGCTCGGCCTCGGCTTCGCGCTCTGCCTCTTCTGCACGCCGCTCGCGCTGGGCCGTGAGCACGGCTCGCAGGCGGGCATCCAACCTGTCGAGCGTGCCGGCCGGATCGATCCACCAGTCGGTGGACCAGACACGAACAATGTCCCAACCCAGCCCACGCAGGACTTGCTCGCGCAGCTTGTCGCGATCGCGCGCAGTGGCACTGCGATGGTAAGTGGCGCCATCGCATTCCACGCCGGCCAGGTAACGTCCGGGTGCATCGGGATCGACGATGCCGAGGTCGACACGGAACGAAGAGGCGCCGATCTGCGCCTGCACTTGCCAGCCGCGCTCGGTGAGGGCGGTGGCCACGGCCTGTTCAAAGGGGCTATCGAAGCCCCCCATGCTGCCGCGGTTGGCTTCTGCCAGCGCACGGGCACCGCGTTCGGCAAATTCCAGGAAGTGCTTGAGGTCGCGTACGCCGATGGCTTGCGTTCGTGCCAAGTCCATCTGCTCGGCCCGGAAGCTGGCGAACACGCGCAGTTCGTGACGTGCACGGGTAATGGCCACGTTGAGCCGGCGCTCGCCGCCTTGGCGGTTGAGCGGGCCGAAGTTCATGGCCAGTTGGCGTGCGGGGTCCGGGCCGTAGGTGATGGAGAAATAGATGAGATCGCGTTCGTCGCCCTGCACGCTCTCCAGGTTCTTGACGAACAGCGGTTCCAACTCGTCGTCGGCGAAGTAGGGCTCCAGACGTGGGTCCTTGCGTCGTGCGTCGTCGAGCAGGTCCTCGATCAGCTTCTGCTGCTCGGCATTGAAGGTGACAACGCCGATAGTCAGCCCGCTTTCTCGGAAACCGGCGGTTGTCAGCCGCGCCACGACATCGGCGACCAGCGCCTTGGCCTCTGCGGGGTTGGTCCGCGTGCCTCCCTTTTGATAGGCACCCGACACCAATTGCAAGCTGACCGCGCGATCATTGGTGACAGGGGAAGGAAAGGTGACCAGACCGCCGTCGTAGTAGGCATGGTTGGAGAAGGCGATCAGGCTTTCATGTCGGGAACGATAGTGCCAGTTCAGATTCCGGGTCGGCAGATTGGCGCCGATGCATTCGTCGAGGATGCTTTCCAGGTCGGCCTCGACGTCTTCGTCGTCCAGCCCGGATTCGGCGCGGTCGAAGAAGGACGTCGGCGGCAACTGTTTGGGGTCGCCGACCATGACGACCTGGCGGCCGCGGGCGATGGCACCGATCGCATCCCAGACCGAGATCTGCGAGGCTTCGTCGAAGATCACTAGGTCGAATGCGTTGGTCCCGGCCTGGAGGTACTGGGCGATGGACAGCGGGCTCATCAGCAGGCAGGGCGTGAGCTTGGTCAGCGCCTCCGGAATCTGGGCCATCAGTTCGCGCAAGGGTAGATGCGCGCGCTTCTTGCCCATCTCGTGCCGCAGCAGCCCCCATTCGGAGTTGCGGCTGACGTTGTCCTGCGAGGGCAGGTCAGCGCACAGGCGGGCACGCAGCCAGTCCCGGGTCAGGGAGGTGAAGCGCTCATCGAGCTCGCGGAAATCGCGGATGCGCTGTTCGTGCTCGGCGCTGACGAAACCGCGAATGACCGGATCATGATCGACCACGGCGTTGAGCCACCAGCGCGCGTAGTTAGTCTCGAAAGTTCGGCGTGCTTGGTCCGGGCCGACCTGGCCTTGCTCGATGCCCTGGACAAGCGTGGTCAGCCCGAGTGCCAGCGCCTCGTCGCGCGCCTGGCGCCATGCGCACCAACTGCGCAGCCCGTTTTCGGCGCGCACGATGGACTGGCTTTGCTCGATCAGCCCGTCGAGTGACATGGACTGCCACTGCGCCTGGGCAGCCTCGGCAAAATGTCCGGTTTTCGCGAGTGCCTCGCGCCGGGGTACCAGCTGTTCCCATTTCTCCACGTATCGAGCGCCGGCCAGCGCGATTCGACCACCGGGCTCCAGCAGTGCATTGGCATCGCCCAACAGCGCATGCAGCGGTGCCTTGCAGGCAGCGATCTGTTCGGGCGTGGTGGCCAGGCGGGCCAGAACGGCAGCCAGATCCTCTCGGAGCTGGCAGGCCTGTTCGAGATCATCCAGATTGGTGGCCAGGCCCTTCCACAAGCCTGCGGTGGATTCGCGCAAGTCGTCCAGGGCGGCCAGCGCCTGTTCCGTATCAGCCCGCTGGCGAAGCGTCTGATGGTCGCGTGCCAGCGTAGGGCCGCAAGCGCCTTCTTCGACCAGCGTATGGGCATCCAATGCACCATGTTGGGAATGGTCGCGCCAGTCGCCCAGGAAGTCGAGCGCGGCACGTAGTCGGTCGATTTGCGTGGCGTGGCCTGCCCATAGGCCGTCGGTCGCCGTTTCCAGCGATGCATGTGCAGCAATGTCTTGGTCGAGTTGGCGCAGCCGCCGTGCTCGCTGCAGATCGGCCTGCAGAGCGGCTCCGCATTGGCCAGTGGCGATGGCGTCGAAGCAGTCGTCTTCCCAGGCCTGGCCTGCGCGTACGGCAGCCAGGGCGGTTTGCCAGCGCAGGGCCGTGCGCACCTTGTCCTGTTGTGTGTCCAGTCCTGCCCAGACGTCAGCACATTCCGGGCCTGGAGCGATGGCCTGGATCTGCTGGCGCAACGCGCGGATGGCATTCCAATGCTGCAGATCGCTGGTGACGTCGGGCTGCGCGCCGCCTGTGATAGCGCTGGACAGTTGCACTGTGACCTTGCGTTGACCTAGCCAGGACTTGGGCCAGAACGTCTGCTTGGCCTGTTCCCACATGTGCTGCAACTGGGCGACGTCGAGCTGTTCGATCGTCTCGCCGTAGGGAGCCGACAGGGCAGCATGATGCTCGCTGAGCTGGGCCAGCAGGCCTAGTGCCTGGTTGAGCTGTATGGTGATGCGTACCGGCCAGGGCTCGCCGAGTTCTGTGCGAGTCTTCCGGTGCTCGGCGAGCAGGGCCAGCCCCTCAGCGCAGGCGGTCATGACAGAAGCGGGCCACGGCGTAGACAGTTGCGTATTCAGTTCCGCATGGCGGCGCACCAGTGCCGCGCATTCCTGCAAGCGTTGGCTCAGGCTGCGTGCGTCGGGCCGCAGGACAAAGCGCCAATCGCGTCCTGCCGCCAGAGGCAGGCGTTGGGCCAGGAGCAGCAGCGCTTCGCAGGTTTCGGGCGTCAACGTGTGTGAGGGCAGGCCGATGGCCTGGACAAACGCATCTGCGGATTCGATCGTCGCCTGGGCGGCGGGAAGTACATCATGCGCAGCGGCGATCAGTTGCTGCTGCCAGGTGGGCGACCAGTCTCCCTGGCCGACCAGGGCCAAGGGGTGCTGCGCCAGCGCGGCATGGCCAATGGCCTGAGCGTTGACTTCCAGGCGGTCTACGGCACTGCGCAACTGTTCGATGTCAACATGATCGTGCTGATCGGCCGAGGGCCAAGCTAAGAGAAATGTCCGGACGTCATGTCCCGCGCTGACGGTGCCGATGGCATCGAACAGGCTCAGGCCGTTGCGGCGACGCTGGTGAAGGCGTTCCACATAGGTGTTCAGCGCATCGCGCAGGCGTTTGAGCTTCTCGGCTTCGGCCCACCATTGCTCGGCATCGGCCTGGGCACTGCTGGACCAAGCCGATTGCAACTGCGCCAGCACGTCGAGCTTGCGGGCCTTGCTCGAGTGCAGCTCCAGGCAGAACTCGCCCAGGCCGATTTCGCGCAGGCGCCGGTAGACGACGTCCAGCGCCGCGATCTTCTCGGACACGAAGAGCACGCGCCGGCCTTGCGCCAGGGATTGAGCGATCAGGTTGGCGATGGTCTGGCTCTTGCCGGTGCCGGGTGGGCCGATCAGGACAAAATCCTTGCCCTGCGACGCGGCCAGCACGGCCGACAACTGCGAGGAGTCTGCCGGCAGGGGGCAGAACACTTGTTTGGGATCGAAGTGCTGGTCCAGTTCACGCACCTGCGGGAACGGAGCACCCGGTGGATAGGCATCGCGCGGGGTGTCCAGCAGATGGCGCACGACCGGGTTCTCGCGCAACTGCTCACTGTGCTCGGCCAGGTCTTTCCACATCAGGTACTTGGCGAACGAGAACATGGACAGCACCACGTCCTCGGTGACTTCCCAGCCCTTGATGTCCTTGATGGCGTGGCCGACGATTTTCCAGACCGCAGTGACATCCAGGCCGGCATCGTCCCGCGGTAGTTGGCCCTCGAGGGTGCCCAGGCTTAGTTCGAAGTCCTGGCGCAACATCTCGATCAAGGTCGGATTGAAGCGCGGCTCATCGTCGTGCAGGCTGAGCGTGAAGCCCGAACGGGCACTCTTGCGCTGCAGGCTGACCGGCACCAGGATCAAGGGGGCACGGTAGCGCTGACCATTGCGGTCCTCGCGGGTCCAGGACAAGAAGCCTAGGGCAAGATAAAGCGTGTTGGCGCCGCCTTCTTGCAAAGTCGTGCGAGCACTGCGAAACAAATCGACTAGACGTGAATCGAGCTCGGTTTCGGGAACGCTTACGAAAACCTCGCGTTTCTGCAGGGCTTCTAGCGCGTGCGCGCCGCGCATATTCTCGCGTTCGCGGGCTTCGTAGATGGCTTGGTCGCGTGGGTCGGCACCGTCCATCAGATCCGGACGCGGGCGCAGCTTCAGGGATTGGCCGCTGGCCAACAGGTCTTCGAGTGCGCCAGGGTCCGGCGCCTCCAGCTTGAGCGCCTTCTTGCCGGCCTTGAAATTGAGCAGATTGTTGCGAAGCGAAAGGTCCAGAAGCTTGCGCTGCCAGCGCAGCAGCCGGTCCCCCGGATCGAGCTGGCTGGCATCTTCCGCATTGGCCGGCGCGCTGTCCGGAAGGTCAGGCGCATCTTCGATCGTGGGAACGGCGGGCGTGGCCGATGACGCTTCGGTATCTGTTGCACCAGCAGTGAGCGCTTCCGCGCTGGCCAATGGTTTGATGCGCTGCAGCCGGGCCCGGCGGATGTCTACGGCCAATCGGAATTCCGCATCCCGGGATTCGTCCACCTGCTGGGCGCCGCGTTCGGTTGCATAGCTGAAGGCGGCGGTAGGGCGCTGCGTGGTCAGGGTGGTCTCGAACAGCACCAGTTCCTTGAGCCTGAGGCGCTTGCGCAAGGCGGTGACGTCGTCGACGACCGTGGTGGAGAATTCTTCGGGTTGCAGCCAGACGCCAGCAAAGGCGTGACCCTCTGTGAAGACAAGCAGGGGGTTCAATCCTGCCTGCTCAAGTGCGGCGCAGAACAGCAAAGCTAGGTCAAAACACGTTCCCAGTCCCGAGCTTTCGATCTGGCTGGGACTGCGCACCTTCTGGCCCGACTGCTCGAAGCTGGCGGGCGGCAAGGCATAGTCCAGCTGCATGCCGGCCGTGGCGGCCCAGATGGCCGAAGCTAGTTCCCAGGCGCGCTTGGCACCGCCGGCATATCCGTCCAGCGCAGGATTGCGATCGTTCTGGCGCAGCACCTCGGCGGTTCGCTTGAGCAGTCGATCCACGGCCGGATCGTTGGGCTGGACAAAGGCGGCGACCAGGTCGGGCAGATGCGAGATACCTCCCCATTGATTGCGGGGGAGTAACTCCAGGTGGATATCGCGTTGCGCGAGGGCAGGGGCGGAGGCATCTGCGTCCACTTTGCGCAGTGCCAGTGAGACCGCGGCCGTCGCGGCTTCGGTCAGCCGAGCCAGCAATCCGCCGTCCAGGCCCACATCCAGGTCGCGGATCGGATAGCGGGCGCCCGCTGCCAGCGTGTCGATCCGCCACCGGCGCGGCTTTAGGAAGGGCGGATCGGAAGTCAGGACCAACTCGACTTGCTCATGCGTCTGGTCGGTCTCGTTGATCAACCATAAATCCCGGACCAACGGGACTGCATTCTGAAAGTCCGCCAGGTTCAATTTGGCGATCAGGGTTGCGTCAATCTTCGGTTCGGCAGCGGCGGCCGAACCTTGCGGTTGTGTCTCGTCCATGGATTCCCCTGTGGTGCCCCGCCGTAACATGCATTACGCCCTGTTACGCCCTGCCACGATATTAGCGCTAGTTGCCAGACATTTCGGCAGGTAAAAGCCATGGCAGTTCGGGAGGTAGATTCGGGACCGGCGGATCCGGTTCTTGCAGGTCAGGGCAGGTGGGGGTAATATGTAAAAAATATCGGACATTTTAGTTGCTTGCTATCAGACATGAACCTCATCGATATCGGCCATGCCGTGCGGGTCCGGCGCTCTGAACTGGGCTTGTCTCAAGCGCAGTTGGCGCACCTCAGCGGCCTGTCTCGTCAGACGCTGGTCGGTCTGGAGAACGGCACCTTGAGCGATCTGGGTGTCAACCGGGTAGGGCAGGTCATGGCAGTCTTGGGCCTGAGCAGTCCGAAGCTGGATACCCAGGCGCGGCGCACGAAGCGCGGCCTGTGGATGGCGGCCAAGACCGCCAGTGTCAGCTATGCGCAAGAACTGGCGCCCGAGACGCTGGAGCAGGCCTTGGCGAGCGGTGAAGTGCCTGCTTCATTTGCTCCGCACCTGACGCATTTGCTGGATGAGGCGCCCGTGTCTGTCGTCGTGATGGCTGTGGAGGAGGCTGCCTCGCATACACACCAGCCGCCAAAGCAGGTCTGGCGCAACGTGGCGAAGCTGGCCGGATCGTTGTCCATGCATCGTCGCGAGCTGTGGGCATGAAGTCCGGAGCATTGCCCAGCGGTCCTTGGGAGAAGCTGTTCCCGCGGGCGCTGACGCTGATTGACGAGATCAGTCGACATGGCGGCATCACGGACCCGTTCTGGACGTTGGGTGGTGGAACGGTGCTGATGTTTCGGTACAGCCATCGGCTGAGCAAAGACATCGACATCTTCGTGCCTGACCCCCAGTGCCTCGGCTTTGTGTCGCCGCGATTGAGCGACACCGCTGCGGATTTGACGCAGGACTACACCGAGCAACCAGGTACCTTCGTCAAACTGCAGTTCGACGAGGGCGAGGTCGATTTCGTCGCTGCTCCCAATTTGCTGGACAATGCCTGGGACACATGGGATATCGGCGGTCGCGAAGTCAAAGTAGAGACTGCCGCTGAAATCATTGCCAAGAAGATGTACCACCGCGGTGATCGGGTCACGGCGCGGGATCTTTTCGACTTTGCGCTCGTGATCGAGCGCGAGCCTCGGCAGCTTCTGGCAGCGACGCCATTCCTTCTACGCCATCGGGAGGCATTCCAGTCTCAGATCCGAGCGCCGCATGCCAGCTTGCGCGCCGCGTTCGAGGCCATCGCCACGCTGGAGTACACGCCCAGCTTCGATCATTGCGTAGCCGTGGTCGGGGACTTCCTGGGCGAACTGTAGCCTCTTCGCATGTGGTCTTTCCCCGTCGTAGTGGAGCGCGCTAAGATGCATCCTGATCGACAATAAGCGCGGAAATGTCGACGCCGCGCAAATCCTTCCATAACCCGCGCCAACCTTAAACGCGCGATTTTGACGGTAGACGGCGACGGTATGGAATTTGTCGGTCACAGAAAATCCCTTAAATCAGAGGGACTTATGAGGCCCGTTGATGGGAAAGAGGGCTCGTTCCCGGCGCCGGCCTCATGAGCCTGAGGAAGCCCGCAGTGCGAGGGCTTCTTCGTGTTTGGAATGGTCTGCGGCAGGTTGTCTCCGTGTTAACAGGCTCCATCGCGCGACACGAAGTCAGCTCAGTTCTCGCCCCCACGCACAACGGCAGGTGCACGCGGACGGACGGATTTTACTATGCGCTTCTTACTTGTGCGCGTACCGGAAGCGTGCCGAGGCTGCGACAGCTTTGACTCTATGAAGGCTTGCGATTTGCCTCAGCAACCGCCTCCTCAAACCTCTTGACGAACTCAATCAGATCCAGGCCGCAATGCATGCAGATGTCCCGCAGCTCCAGAAGGTCGAGCCGGCGTTGCCCCCGTTCGACATTGCTGACGTAGGACTGCGGACGCACCAAAAGATCTGCTAGGTCCGCCTGATCGAGGTTTGCCTCGTCTCGCATCTTGCGAACGAGCTTGGTCAGGATCTTGTACTCCGGTCGATGGATCGATTTCTTGCCCATGTGGTGTCCCTCCGTTGGTAGGCACATAGACCATAAATCTGCTTTTCACATATCCGAAAAACGGATATGCTCGGGTCGGGGCGTCCTTGGGTGGGACCACTAGCCAGGCAGCGCAGTCGCGACGGCGCCCCCGAAATGCCGGCGTACGTGGACGCACCGACCAGCAACGGAAGATGTCACATGCCTTGGGACACGGTAGGTAGCGGGCGGAGCTTTGCCTTCGAGGATGGTTCGGGTGTGCGGGGGAGGCCGGGGGACTGCGCCAGTGGGGCAGTGGGCGCGTCGCGCTGGCTTTCAACGCGGATGCGAACGGCGACCGCGGAAGGTCATCGATGGAGGGCGAAGCAGCGCCCAAGCGTGCTCGCGGTCGCAATCGCGACAGTCGTGGCAGTCCTCTTCATGCCGGCAGCGGCCGCCCGGGAGAGTCGCGACCGTGATCCGCAAAAAGGTAATAAGCACGCTGAAGCCAACGCCACCCAACTCGACACCATCCAAGTCACCGGCACCCGCATCCGCGGCGGCACGACGCCTTCGCCGGTGGTCGTGATCGGCAGCGGGCGCATCCAAGAGGAAGGCTTTGCGGACCTCGGCGAGGTGATCCGCAGCATCCCGCAGAACTTCGGGGGTGGGCAGAACCCAGGCATCATTCCGTTCACGGTCTCTGGCGCGGGTGCTCAGAACACGAACCTCAGCGGTGGGTCGGCGTTGAATCTGCGCGGGCTGGGCGCGGATGCCACATTGACCCTGCTCAATGGCCGCCGCATGTCCTACGACGGCATCTCGCAGGCGGTGGACATCAGCGCGATTCCGGTGGAGGCGGTAGAGCGCGTCGAAATCGTGGCCGATGGTGCGTCAGCCATCTACGGCTCCGATGCGGTCGGCGGCGTGGGCAACGTCATTCTTCGCCGGGACTTCGAGGGCGTTACCTTCGGGGCCGGCTACGGGAGGTCGGACGAGGGCGGCCTCACCACACGCGAGTACAGTGCGACTGCCGGCCATATTTGGTCCACTGGCGGGGTGATCGTCACCTACAAGGACGTGACGGCCGATCCCATCTACGCACGGCAGCGGGCCTACACGCAGTTGCTGCGCGAGCCGTACACGCTGTACCCGGGCAGCGATCTGCGCAGCGGGCTGGTCAGCCTGTCGCAGGCGATGGGCGGCCGTGCGGAGTTGCACGTGGACGCGTTCCGCACCGAGCGGGGCCAGGCGTATGGAGCGCAGGACAACCTCAGCAACGTGTCCATCCAGGCCACGCCGAAGTCCACGGCCACGTTGTTGTCGCCCAGGCTCGATGTCTTTTTGCCGAAGGACTGGACGTTATCAGTCGGAGCGACCCGGTCGAAGAATCGGCTGGATCACGCGCAGTCCATCACCTTGCCGGACACCGGCGCAGTGCTGCAGCGCACGCAGCTTTGCTATTGCAATGAAGGCAGCAGTTACGAGGTGGGCGTTGAGGGACCGTTGGTGGCGTTGGCTGCCGGCGACGTGCGCGTCGCAATCGGCGCCGGACGGCGCGAGAACAGCTTCCTCGAGTACAACCAGGTCACCCATGTCGCTGCGATCGAGGGCGAAGAGGCTGCGAAGTTCGCCTATGCCGAACTGCAAGTGCCGGTGCTGGGTGGGGACGGCTCGGGCCAGCGCTTGGCGCTGACGGGCGCAGCGCGCTACGAGGACTACGACAGCTTCGGCAGTGTGCTGACGCCGAAGCTCGGCGCGATCTACAGCCCGGCCGCGGATGTGACGCTCAAGGCCTCGTGGGGGCGTTCGTTCAAGGCCCCAACGCTGTTCCAGCTCAACCGGCAGCGCATGGCGGGCTACAACTACGCGGCAGCCTATGGCGGCAGCGGATATGCCCCGAACGCCACCGTGCTGCTGCTCGATGGCGGCAATCCGGATCTCGGCCCAGAGCGCGCCCGCACCTGGACCGCATCCTTGGCGTTCCACCCAGCCGCGGTGCCTGGGCTGGAAGCCGAACTGACCTGGTTCGACATCGACTACACCGACCGCGTGGTGGCCCCCATCACGCCCACCTCGCAGGCGTTGCGCAATCCGGCGTTCGCGGAGTTCGTCACCTATGCGCCGAGCGCAGAGCAGCAGGCGGCGACCATTGCCGGCAGCACGTTCCTGAACTACATCGGCCAGCCGTACGACCCCAGCAACGTCGTGGCGCTGGTGCATGCGTACTACACCAATGTCTCCCGACAGCGGATCCGCGGCCTGGACCTGTCCGGGTCTTACGGATTCGACCTGGGCGGTGGGCGGCTGACGGTACGCGGTGCGGCGAGCTGGCTTTCCAGCACCCAGCAGACGACCGGCGCCGAGTTCGACCTGGCGGGCACGCTCCACAACCCCTCGAAGCTGACAGGCAGGGTCGGTACGGTCTGGGCGCGCGGCGGCCTGTCCGCCTCGGTCTTCGCCAACTACCGGCAAGGGCTGGAGAACGTGGCGGCCTTTGAAAAGACGGCCTCGTTCACGACGGTGGACACCACGCTGCGCTACGCGTCGAGTGTGGAGGGCCCTCTCCTTCGTGACTGGGTGCTTGGCCTATCCGTGCAGAACCTGTTCAGCCGGTCGCCGCCGCTGCATGACACGACGGTGCTTACGCCCTATCTGGTGCCGCCTTACGACGCGACCAACTTCTCGGCGATCGGCCGGTACTTCAACGTTTCCGTATCGAGGCATTGGTAATGGTCGGCACGACGATGAACTTGCTCAACGTGTGTCGGACGCCTTGCACAGGACTGGCAGTACGCCGATGGATGTGGACGGTGGTGGCTGTGCTGATTGCCTGGGCCGGTGCTGCGCCGGCCGGTGCGATCTCGCCGCGTCGGCTGGTGGAGGTCGCGGACTTCAGCGGCGTCACGGTCTCGCCCGATGGTCGATCTGTGGCCTACCGGATCGAGCAACCCACGGTAGAGCGCAACACCTACGATTCGGTCTGGTACGTCCAGGACATGGAGGCCGCCTCGCCACCGCTGCGAGTTGCGGACGGCGGCACGCCGCTGCGGGAGCAAGCCGGGCTGTCGATCCCAGCACTTCCGGTGTGGTCGCCCGATGGGCGCTGGATTTACTACCGGGCGTTGCTGGACGGACGGGTCGACGTGTGGCGCGCCGCTGCGGATGGTTCGGGTGCCGAGGTGCTGACGCAAGGCCCAGCCGATGTCCGTGCTTTCACGCTGAGCGCGGATGGTGGGGAACTGCACTACAGCGTGGGCGCCGCGCGCGATGTCGTGATGGCAGCCGAGCAGGCGGAGTACGAGCGGGGCATCCGTATCGATCGGACCGTGCCGTTGGGCCAGCCGGTGTTCCGGTCCGGCTATGTGGATGGGCGCCTGGCCACGCAGCGCCTCAAAGACAATGAAGTCCTCCGCTATCCGCTGCTCGACGATGTGCCGGATCGTTGGACGGCGCTGGACCTGTCCACGCGCGAGCGGCGCGACCTCGAACCCGGCCGGATGCCGCCGGCGCCGCTTGCCAACGTGGAACTTGCGCCTGGGTATGGCGATGTCCAGCTGCCGCGGCCAGAGCCTGCGGGCCGCCGCATCGCGTTGATCACACGCATAGGCGAGCGCAACGGCCTGCGCGACAGGCCGGGAACGGCGCTGGCCGTGCTGCCGCACGCGCGGGCGCGCATTCCGGTCCTGTGCGAAGCGGAAGCCTGTGCCAGCGGGGTGATCAATGCGGTGCAATGGCGCCCGGGCACGGATGAAGTGCTGTTCACCGTGGAGGCGCCCAGCGAGGGGCATGCGCAATCCATCCATCGTTGGAACGTGGAGACAGGTGCGGTGCACCCGGTCGTGCGCAGCCGGGGGTTGGTGAATGGCGGGGTGCGCCTGATGCCCAGTGACTGCGGCGTCTCCACCAGGACCCTGGCCTGCGTGGTGGCCGAGGCGGACCGTCCGCCCCGGTTGGAACGGATTGATATCGACAGCGGCGTACGCGTGGAACTGTTCGACCCCAATCCCGCATTAACGGCCGACATGGCCACCACGCAGGTGCGGCTGCTGCGGTGGACGGATGCCAATGGTCAGGAATTCACGGGGCAGTTCTACCCGGCGCGTCATGCGGGGCCGGGACGGCCGCCGCTGTTTGTCAGCTATTACTGGTGCAAGGGCTTCGTGCGCGGTGGGCTGGGTGAAGAGCTGCCCTTCGCATCACTGGCGCAGGACGGCATTGCCGCGCTGTGCATCACCCTGGCGCCGTCGAGGGAAGATGGCGTCGAGCAGTACGAGCAGGGGCGGTCTGCCGTCGAAAGCGTGGTCGCGCTGCTGGCGGCTCAGGGCGAAATCGATCCCGAACGCGTGGGTATGGGCGGGCTGAGCCTGGGGTCGGAAATCACCATGTGGACGGTCATGCACTCGCAGGTGCTGACGGCGGCCTCAGTGAGTTCTCTGGGGCTGTCCCCGCTGTATCACCTGCTGCTCAGCAACTTCGGCGATGCGTTCCCAACGCGCCTACAGGCAGGGTGGCAGCTGGGAGCACCGGAAGAAACGCCAGAGCGGTGGCGCCAGTTCTCGCCGTTGTTCAACCTGGACCGCATTCGTGCGCCGATCCTGATGCAGCTGCCGGAGCAGGAGTACATCCATTCGTTGGACTATGCCGTACCGCTGATGCGCGAGGGTCGGGCGGACCTGTACGTCTTTCCGCACGAGCCGCACCAGAAGTTCCAGCCTAAGCACAAGCTGGCGGTGTACGAGCGCAACCTGGACTGGTTCCGCTTCTGGCTAAGGGGTGTGGAGGACCCGAACCCGGCAAAGCGCGCGCAGTACGCGCACTGGCGGGCGATGAAGGTTGGCTTGTCGGTTGCGGCGAGAGGAGACGACGGCGGCTAACTGTGCACCTACTCCGAACAGCTTCTTGGTCGGCATCTGCATCACAAGTTTGGTGCGAGTAAGCGATAGTGATCACGCTTGGTAAGAAGAGGACTCCTGTATCGTGAGCTACGCTCAGATCATGAGCGTCGTCGGTGAACTTTGGAGCGTCATGCTAAGGAATTTTTTTGTAGGAGCGACTTGGATCTTGGCTTCCGCGTTTGCGGTGCCGCAGGTAGCGGCTGGGGAAGCGGAAGTTGATCCTAATGCGCGCATGCACCAATGCGAGGATTGCCATACCTTGGATCAGGTGCGAGGTGTCGGTATGAGTTTGGCGAGAATGAGGTGTGGCGTCGCTGAGACTCACGTCTTCAGCCTGAAACACAGATTCATTCAACGGGTCCAGGCGGGCGCAGGCGGCTATTGCGGTCCGACCCCAAACCCTTACGTCGGTTTTCCGGAAAATGATCCCGCTATCGAGGAAGCTTTCGCTTACATGCTAGAGGCGGAGGGGCATACGCCTCAGATCTTCCGCATGCAACAGGTGATCATTGGTGATATCGGCGGAATTGGCGGGCTGCACAACCCAGTCGAAGTGGCTGTGGGTGGGCGACATGGTCAAGCTTATGGTGGATTTCAGCAGGCGATGAAGAGCTGTTTTAGCGATGCCGTTTGCCTTCGCAGAATCCATCCTGGGCTTGCTAGTATTGCCGGTGCAAACAGCGCCCTTCGCGGAGTTAATATTTCTATTATTGGTAGTGGTGCGGGCGTCAACTGGGAGAATGATCCGCCCACTCACGATGTGTGGCTTTGCAATGCAAACCAGGACTGCGCGTTGGTCAAGTTCAGGAATGGCGAGTGGACGTTTGTCGAATCTCGGGCGGAGGGCGGGCGAGGCATTCGTTATCCTGAGCCGGATGAGAATTTGGATTATAGGATTGACAATCCTGAGTCGTTCGAACGAGTGCGGCGCGGATTTCAGAGCGCAGGCTTCTCTTTCGTTGGTGGTTGGGGTCTACGCTCCATTACCACTTGCGTAACAGTAGCCGGTTCAAGAACTTGTACGACTAGAACCATGTAAAGCCTTGTTTTTATCTGAAAGTGGGAAGAGCGCGCCGCGTTATTTCGTCAATTTCTGATCTGTGAGGCAACGCGCTACTTGTGCGCCCGGGAATCTGACGAAAACCAGTTGCTGGGAGACTTTACGATAATCTCAATAGCCCCGTCTTTGCGCGGGGCTATTTTACATTCTGGGTCGCTGGAAGGTTTGCATCACCGCATTACGTCCGATCAGCGTAGCGCCTCATCAGGGGCTGAACTCGACAGGGGCGGCAGCGTGGCGCACCCTTGATGCCTGACAGGTTAAACGCACCGCAAATCTTCTAGCTCAGTCCCTGAGACAAGATGCGGTCGGCTAAGGAAAGGCTCGATCGCGAGACCTAGAACTGGCCAGTCTATGCGGGCTCATCTGGGGCTCAGGCTCTGTTTCGTTCGCAACTGCGGAGTTCCGCGGGTTACCCCGATGAAAACTACTGATGCCGGACCCAGTTCTCGACCATGCACAGGTCGAAGATGCGGGTGAAGGCTTCTCCGCGTTCTGGGCTGTCATGGCGCATGAAATCGCCGATTGCTATCTTATCTAGCTGTGTAAAGCCAGCACGTTGTTCACAGTTATCGGAATTCTGGAGATAGGCGGGTTGTAGCCGAGGCTGGCATGGGGTCGATGCCAGTTGTAGGTGTGCAGCCAGTG
>NZ_JBDJNS010000041.1:0-16509 GCF_039674545.1 Luteimonas sp. TWI382 | reverse complement strand
CGCATCGATCGAGGAGTAATCCTTGAACTCGCCGCCGAAACGCTCGGCGCCGATCTTCGTCAGCGCCGCCGTCAGCGTCGTCTTGCCGTGGTCGACGTGACCAATCGTGCCCACGTTCACGTGGGGCTTGGTGCGCTCGAACTTACCCTTTGCCATCGTAATAACTCCGTAATTCGTAATGCGTGGTTGGTGATTCGCGACAAGCGGGATCCGTGTTTTTTCGATGCTTAACAGCCGATTGGCTGGTCATCACGAATCCCGGATTGCGAAGCACGGCTTACTTCTTGGTGACGGTCTCGGCAATGTTCGCCGGCGCTTCCGCGTAGTGGTCGAACTCCATCGTGAAGGTCGCGCGGCCCTGCGACATCGAGCGCAGCTGCGTGGCGTAACCGAACATCTCGCCCAGCGGGATCATCGCGTTGATGATCTTGCCCGACGGGCTGTCGTCCTGGCCCTGCAGGATGCCGCGACGGCGGCTGACGTCGCCCATCACGTCGCCCAGATAATCCTCGGGGCTGACGACCTCGACCTTCATGATCGGCTCGAGCAGCACCGGACTGGCCTTGTTGAAGCCTTCCTTGAAGCCCATCGAGCCGGCGATCTTGAACGCCATTTCCGACGAGTCGACTTCATGGTAGGAGCCGTCGACCAGCCGGACCTTGACGTCCACGATCGGGTAACCGGCCATGATGCCGTTGGCCAGCACTTCCTGGATGCCCTTGTCGACCGCCGGGATGTACTCCTTGGGCACGACGCCGCCGACGATGGCGTTCTCGAACTCGTAACCGGTACCCGGTTCCTGCGGCGAGATCTCCAGCCACACGTGACCGAACTGACCCTTACCGCCCGACTGACGCACGAACTTGCCTTCGGACTTCACCGACTTGCGGATCGTCTCGCGGTAGGCCACCTGCGGCTTGCCGACGTTGGCCTCGACGTTGAACTCGCGCTTCATGCGGTCGACGATGATGTCCAGGTGCAGCTCGCCCATGCCCGAGATGATGGTCTGGCCCGACTCTTCGTCGGTGCGCACGCGGAAGGACGGATCCTCCTGCGCCAGGCGACCGAGCGCCAGGCCCATCTTCTCCTGGTCGGACTTGGTCTTGGGCTCGACGGCCATCGAGATCACCGGCTCGGGGAAGCTCATGCGCTCGAGCACGATCGGCGCATCCTGCGCGCACAGCGTGTCGCCGGTGGTGACGTCCTTCAGACCCACCGCCGCGGCGATATCGCCGGCCAGCACTTCCTTGATCTCTTCGCGATTGTTGGAGTGCATCTGCAACAGACGGCCGATGCGCTCCTTCTTGCCCTTGACCGAGTTCAGGACCTGGTCGCCCGCGTTCAATGCACCGGAGTAGACGCGGAAGAACGTCAGCGAGCCCACGAACGGGTCGGTCATGATCTTGAACGCCAGCGCCGAGAACGGAGCCTTGTCGCTCGACTCGCGCGACAGTTCCTTGGTCTCGTCGTCGACATCCACGCCCTTGACCGCCGGCACGTCGACCGGCGACGGCAGCAGCTTGATGACGCCGTCGAGCATCGCCTGGACGCCCTTGTTCTTGAACGCCGTGCCGCAGAACATCGGCACGATCTCGGTCTTGAGCGTGCGCTCGCGCAGGCCGTTGACGACCTCGTCTTCGGACAGCTCACCGCTCTCGAGGTACTTGTCCATCAGCTCTTCGCTGGCCTCGGCGGCCGACTCGATCATGAAGGCACGCGCCTCTTCGGCCTGGGCTTGCAGCTCGGCCGGGATGTCGCGGTACTCGAAGCTCAGCCCCTGGGACGCGGTGTCCCAATGGATCGCCTTCATCTTCAGCAGGTCGACCACGCCCTCAAAGCCGTCCTCGGCACCGATCGGCACCTGCATCGGCACCGGCACCGCACCCAGGCGCGACTTCAGCTGGTCGCGGACCTTGAGGAAGTTGGCGCCCGTCCGGTCCATCTTGTTGACGAACGCGATGCGCGGCACGTGGTACTTGTTGGCCTGGCGCCACACCGTCTCCGACTGCGGCTGCACGCCGCCGACCGCGCACAGCACGAACACCGCGCCGTCGAGCACGCGCAAGGAGCGCTCGACTTCGATCGTGAAGTCGACGTGCCCGGGGGTGTCGATGATGTTGAAGCGGTGCTCGGGGAAAGACTTGTCCATGCCCTTCCAGAACGCAGTGGTGGCCGCGGACTGGATCGTGATGCCGCGCTCCTGCTCCTGCTCCATCCAGTCCATGGTCGCGGCGCCGTCATGCACCTCGCCGATCTTGTGGCTCTTGCCTGTGTAGAACAGGATGCGCTCGGAGGTGGTCGTCTTGCCGGCATCGATGTGAGCCATGATGCCGAAGTTGCGGTAGCGTTCGATGGGAGTCGTGCGAGCCACGTCAGTATTCTCGTTTGGGTGGAAGGACCCGACAGAGCCCGGGCACCTTCGCGATGAAATCGCTTGAATGGACGAATGCCGCCTTGCGGCGGCTTGTCGGTCCTGCGTGCGGTCAATGACCGCCTGGAGGCACCTTGCAGGGTGCCGGCGGGCCCCGGGTTCAACCGGAGCCCGCGGATCCGCTTACCAGCGGTAGTGCGCGAACGCCTTGTTGGCGTCGGCCATGCGGTGGGTCTCTTCGCGCTTCTTGATCGCACCGCCCCGGTTCTCGGAGGCGTCGATCAGCTCGGCGGCAAGCTTGCGCGGCATGCTGTTCTCGCCACGCTTGCGCGCCGACTCGATCAGCCAGCGCATCGCCAGCGCCATGCGGCGCGACGCGCGCACTTCGACCGGCACCTGGTAGGTCGCGCCGCCGACGCGGCGGGACTTGACCTCGACGGCCGGCGAGACGTTGCCCAGCGCCTTCTCGACCAGCTCGAGCGCTTCGGGGTTCTTCTCACCGATGACGTCCATCGCACCGTAGACGATCTTCTCGGCGACCGACTTCTTGCCGCTCTTCATGACCATGTTGATGAAGCGGGCGATCGTCTCGCTGCCGTGCTTCGGGTCGGGCAGCACCGAGCGCTGCGGGGTGTTTCCTTTACGCGACATTCTCTAATCCTCAGCCCTTCGGACGCTTTGCGCCGTACTTCGAACGTGCCTGCTTGCGCTTCGCGACGCCGGCAGCGTCGAGCGAACCGCGAACGGTGTGGTAACGCACACCCGGCAGATCCTTGACGCGACCGCCGCGGATCAGCACCACCGAGTGCTCCTGCAGGTTGTGGCCTTCGCCGCCGATGTACGAGATGACCTCGTAGCCATTGGTCAGGCGGACCTTGGCGACCTTGCGCAGCGCCGAGTTCGGCTTCTTCGGGGTCGTGGTGTAGACGCGGGTGCAGACGCCACGGCGCTGCGGGCAGTTCGCCAGCGCGGGCGAATTGCTCTTGTAGGTTTCGGGGCTGCGCGACTTCCGCACCAGCTGGTTGATCGTTGCCATCAGTCTCTGGTCTGTGGATCGGGCCTGGGCCCGGTGAAAACGAAGGCAGACGGAACGCGCCGCCTGCCAGACGAAAAAGTATAGCCCGCGCTGACGCAACGCGTCAACGCAAGCTCTACTGCCGCCGGCCGCCCACAGGGTCGACCCGGCCTACAACGCGTCCCGTCCGTCCTGGACCGAATACGAGCCGCATCCTGCGCCTCATTTCGGAGTCTGGGCGGCCCCGAAGGGCCGCCAAAGGTGGGCTATCTTAGCCCGCGTTCTCGTCGCTGTCAGCCACCTGCGACACCGGGGCGTCCTCGAGCATGACCTGATCGGGCGACAGCGCCACCGGCGCCGCCGTTTCGACCACGTCCTCGGCCACCGAACCGCCCGACAGCGTGTCCATCTCGGACTCGGTCAGGCCCGACGCCGCCCGGCGGCGCTGGGTGTGGTACGCCAGGCCGGTACCGGCCGGGATCAGACGGCCGACGATCACGTTCTCCTTGAGGCCGCGCAGGCTGTCGCGCGTCCCGCGCACGGCCGCCTCGGTGAGCACGCGGGTGGTCTCCTGGAACGACGCGGCCGAGATGAACGACTCGGTCGCCAGCGACGCCTTGGTGATGCCCAGCAGGACCGGATCGAACTTGGCCGGCAGCTCGTTGCGTGCGACCAGCTTGGCGTTGTCCTCGATGACGCGCTGGCGCTCGGCCTGCTCACCGTGGAGGAAGCGGCTGTCGCCGGCATCGGTGATCTCGACCTTGCGCAGCATCTGGCGAACGATCACCTCGATGTGCTTGTCGTTGATCTTCACGCCCTGGAGCCGGTAGACGTCCTGGATTTCCTTGGTCAGGTACGACGCCAGTTCCTCGACGCCCTTCAGGCGCAGGATGTCCTGCGGACTCGGCTCGCCGTCCACCACGGTCTCGCCCTTCTCGACGTGCTCGCCTTCGAACACGATGATCTGGCGGTACTTGGGAATCAGCTCCTCGTGGTCCTCGCCGTCGGCGCCCTTGATGATCAGGCGCTGCTTGCCCTTGGTGTCCTTGCCGAAGCTGACGATGCCCGACTTCTCGGCCAGGATCGCCGGGTCCTTGGGCTTGCGGGCCTCGAACAGGTCGGCCACGCGCGGCAGACCACCGGTGATGTCGCGGGTCTTGGACGCTTCCTGCGGCACCTTGGTCACCACGTCGCCCACGCCGACGGCATCGCCGTCCTGCAGGTTGACGATCGAACGCGGCGGCAGCAGGTACTGCGCCGGCAGGTCGGTGCCCGGGATGTTGAGGTCGTTGCCGGCCTTGTCGACGATCCGCACGATCGGACGCAGGTCCTTGCCCTGCGAACCGCGGCGCTTGGGATCGGTGATCTCGCGCGACGCCAGACCGGTCAGTTCGTCGGTCTTCTCGATGACGGTGACGCCCTCGACGAAGTCCACGAAGCGGATGAAACCTGCCACTTCCGACACGATCGGGTGGTTGTGCGGATCCCAGTTGGCGACGGTCTGACCGGCCTTGATGGCATCGCCATCACGGACAGTGATCATCGCGCCGTACGGCAGCTTGTAGCGCTCGCGCTCGCGGCCGTGACCGTCGAGCACCGACAGCTCGCCCGAGCGCGAGACCGCGACCAGGTTGCCGCTCTCGTGGGTCACGAACTTGAGGTTGTTGAACTTGATCGAGCCGGTGGTCTTGACCGTCACGTTGTCGATGGCGGCCGCACGCGACGCCGCACCACCGATGTGGAACGTCCGCATCGTCAGCTGGGTGCCGGGCTCGCCGATCGACTGCGCGGCGACCACGCCCACGGCCTCGCCCTGGTTGACCAGGTGGCCACGGCCCAGATCGCGGCCGTAGCAGCTCGAGCACACGCCGAACGCGCTTTCGCAGGTGATCGTGGAGCGGACCTTGATCGACTGCACACCGGCCTCTTCCAGCCGCACGACCCACTGCTCGTCGAGCAGCGTGTTGCGCGTGACGATCGGATCCTCGTCGTTGCCCGGCAGGAACACATCTTCGGCCACGACACGACCCAGCACGCGGTCGCGCAGCGGTTCGACCACGTCGCCGCCTTCGACGATCGGGGTCATGGTCAGGCCGTCGAGCGTGCCGCAATCGACCTCCGTGATCACCACGTCCTGGGCCACGTCGACCAGGCGACGGGTCAGGTAACCGGAGTTCGCGGTCTTGAGCGCGGTGTCGGCAAGGCCCTTACGGGCACCGTGCGTGGAGTTGAAGTACTCCTGCACGTTCAGGCCTTCGCGGAAGTTCGCGATGATCGGCGTCTCGATGATCGAACCGTCCGGCTTGGCCATCAGGCCGCGCATACCGGCCAGCTGACGGATCTGCGCCTGGCTACCACGCGCACCGGAGTCGGCCATGATGTAGAGCGAGTTCATCGACTTCTGCGCGACCGTCTCGCCCTTGGCGTTGGTCACGTGGTCGGTGCCGATCGCGTCCATCATCGCCTTGGCGATGCGCTCGTTGGTGCGCGACCAGATGTCGACGACCTTGTTGTAGCGCTCGCCCGCGGTGACCAGACCCGACTGGTACTGCTGCTGGATCTCCAGCACCTCGGTCTCGGCCTCGGCCAGGATGCCCTTCTTCTCGTTGGGGATCGTCATGTCGTTGATGCCGATCGACACGCCGGCACGGGTCGCGTTGCCGAAGCCGGTGTACATCAGCTTGTCGGCGAACACGACCGTGTCCTTGAGGCCCAGGCGACGGTAGCAGGCATTGATCAGCCGGCTGATGTTCTTCTTGTTGAGCTCGACGTTGGCCAGCTCGAACGGCAGGCCGTCGGGCATGATTTCGAGCAGCAGCGCACGACCCACGGTCGTCTCGACGATCGAGGTCACCTTCTCACGCGAACCGTCCTCGCCGATCACGGTCTGGCTGATGCGGACACGGATCTTGGCGTGCAGGCCGGCGGCCTTGTTGTCGAACGCGCGACGCACTTCGGCGATGTTGGCGAACACCATGCCCTCGCCCGGGATGTTCTCCAGCGCACGGGTCATGTAGTACAGGCCGAGCACGACGTCCTGCGACGGCACGATGATCGGCTCGCCGTTGGCCGGCGAGAGGATGTTGTTGGACGCCATCATCAGCGCACGCGCTTCAAGCTGCGCCTCGAGGCTCAGCGGAACGTGCACGGCCATCTGGTCGCCGTCGAAGTCGGCGTTGAACGCGGTACACACCAGCGGGTGCAGCTGGATCGCCTTGCCCTCGATGAGCACCGGCTCGAACGCCTGGATGCCCAGGCGGTGCAGCGTCGGCGCACGGTTGAGCATGACCGGGTGCTCGCGGATGACCTCCTCGAGGATGTCCCAGACTTCCGCCTCTTCGCGCTCGACCAGCTTCTTGGCGGCCTTGATCGTCGTGGCCAGGCCACGGCGCTGCAGCTTGGCGAAGATGAAGGGCTTGAACAGCTCGAGCGCCATCTTCTTCGGCAGGCCGCACTCGTGCAGGCGCAGCGTCGGGCCGACCACGATGACCGAACGGCCCGAGTAGTCGACGCGCTTGCCCAGCAGGTTCTGGCGGAACCGGCCCTGCTTGCCCTTGATCATGTCGGCCAGCGACTTGAGCGGGCGCTTGTTGGTGCCGGTGATCGCACGGCCGCGACGGCCGTTGTCCATCAGCGCGTCGACCGACTCCTGCAGCATGCGCTTCTCGTTGCGCACGATGATGTCGGGCGCATTGAGTTCGAGCAGACGACGCAGACGGTTGTTGCGGTTGATGACGCGGCGGTACAGGTCGTTGAGATCCGAGGTCGCGAAGCGGCCACCGTCCAGCGGCACCAGCGGACGCAGGTCGGGCGGCAGCACCGGCAGCACGGTCATGATCATCCACTCGGGCCGGTTGCCCGAATCGATGAACGCCTCGACCAGCTTGATGCGCTTGGTCAGACGCTTGAGCTTGGTCTCCGAGCCGGTCGCGGCGATCTCTTCCTTGAGACGGGCCATCTCGGCCTGCAGGTCGATCGTACGCAGCAGGTCGAACACCGCCTCGGCGCCCATCGCGGCGTCGAAGTCGTCGCCGTGCTCCTGGCGCATCTGCAGGAACTGCTCTTCGTTGAGCAGCTGGCCGCGCTCGAGCGGGGTCAGGCCCGGCTCGGTGACGACGAACGCTTCGAAGTACAGGATGCGCTCGATGTCGCGCAGGGTCATGTCCAGCATCAGGCCGATGCGCGAGGGCAGCGACTTGAGGAACCAGATGTGGGCGACCGGCGAGGCCAGGTCGATGTGGCCCATGCGCTCGCGGCGCACCTTGGCCAGCGTGACCTCGGTGCCGCACTTCTCGCACACCACGCCGCGGTGCTTCATGCGCTTGTACTTGCCGCACAGGCACTCGTAGTCCTTGATCGGACCGAAGATCGCCGCGCAGAACAGGCCGTCACGCTCGGGCTTGAACGTACGGTAGTTGATCGTCTCGGGCTTCTTCACTTCGCCGAACGACCACGAACGGATCAGGTCCGGCGAGGCCAGCGCGATCTTGATCGCGTCGAAGTCCGGGATCTGGCGCTGCTGGTTGAAGAGGTTGAGCAGGTCTTTCATGTCTTTACTCCGGGAATGGGGAACCTGGGGCGGGATGGATCGATGTCGCGCGCGGCGCGCTCACATGCGCCGCGCGGCGGACGTCCTGCCTCAGTGCTCCTCCAGCTCCATGTTGATCGCCAGCGAGCGGATTTCCTTGACCAGCACGTTGAACGACTCGGGCATGCCGGCGACCATCTCGTGCTCGCCATCGACGATGTTCTTGTACATCTGGTTGCGGCCCTGCACGTCGTCGGACTTCACCGTCAGCATTTCCTGCAGGGTGTAGGCCGCGCCGTAGGCTTCCAGCGCCCAGACTTCCATCTCGCCGAAACGCTGGCCGCCGAACTGCGCCTTGCCGCCCAGCGGCTGCTGGGTGACGAGCGAGTACGGGCCGGTCGAACGGGCGTGCATCTTGTCGTCGACCAGGTGGTTGAGCTTGAGCATGTGCATGTAGCCCACGGTCACCTCGCGCTCGAACGCTTCGCCGGTGCGGCCGTCGAACAGACGGGTCTGGCCGCTGGTCGGCAGGTCCGCCAGCTCCAGCATCGCCTTGATCTCCGACTCGGCGGCGCCGTCGAACACCGGGGTCGCCATCGGCACGCCGTCGGTCAGGTTGCCAGCCAGCGTCAGCAGTTCCTCGTCGCTGAACTGCGACAGGTCGACCCGCTGCGCGGCCACCGACTTGTCGTGGTTGTAGATCTGATCGAGGAACGCACGCAGCTCGTTGACCTTGGCCTGCGCATCGAGCATCCGCTGGATCTTCTCGCCCAGCCCCTTGGCCGCCAGGCCCAGGTGCACTTCGAGAATCTGGCCGATGTTCATACGCGACGGCACGCCCAGCGGGTTGAGCACGATGTCGACGGTGTTGCCGTTGGCCATGTAAGGCATGTCCTGCACCGGCACGATGGTCGACACGACACCCTTGTTGCCGTGACGGCCGGCCATCTTGTCGCCCGGCTGGATGCGGCGCTTCACGGCCAGGTACACCTTGACCATCTTCAGCACGCCCGGGGCAAGGTCGTCGCCCTGGGTGATCTTGCCGCGCTTGTCGGCGAACCGGCGCTCGAACTCCTTCTGGTGCGCGTCGATCTGCTTTTGCGCACGCTCGATCGCGTCGGCCGCGTCCTCGTCCTTCATGCGGATCTGGAACCAGTCGGACTTCTTCAGGCCGTCGAGCACCAGCGAGGAGACCGTGTCGCCCTTCTTCAGGCCCGGACCGCCGTTGGCGACCTTGCCCTGGATCTGCGAGCGCAGACGCGCGTAGATCGCCGACTCGAGAATGCGGAACTGGTCGTCGAAGTCCTTCTTGACGCGCTTGATCTCCGATTCCTCGATCTGCTTGGCGCGCTTGTCCTTCTCGATGCCGTCGCGGGTGAAGACCTGCACGTCGATGACGGTGCCGTCCATGCCCGGGGGCACGCGCAGCGAGCTGTCCTTCACGTCGGAGGCCTTCTCGCCGAAGATCGCGCGCAGCAGCTTCTCTTCCGGGGTCAGCTGGCTCTCGCCCTTCGGCGTGACCTTGCCGACCAGGATGTCGCCGGCGCGCACTTCGGCACCGATGTACACCACGCCCGACTCGTCGAGACGGTTGAGCGCATTCTCCGACACGTTCGGGATGTCGGCGGAGATTTCCTCCGGTCCCAGCTTGGTGTCGCGGGCGACCGCGGTCAGCTCTTCGATGTGGATCGTCGTGTAGCGGTCTTCCTTGACGACACGTTCCGACAGCAGGATCGAGTCTTCGAAGTTGTAACCGTTCCACGGCATGAACGCGACCAGCATGTTCTGGCCCAGCGCGAGCTCGCCGATGTCGGTCGAGGGGCCGTCGGCCAGCACGTCGCCGCGCGCGACCACGTCACCCACGTTCACCAGCGGACGCTGGTTGATGCAGGTGTTCTGGTTGGAGCGCGTGTACTTGATCAGGTTGTAGATGTCGACGCCGGCATCGTGCTCGCCGGAGATCTCCTCTTCATTGACCTTGACCACGACGCGGCCGGCGTCGATCTGCTCGATCACGCCGCCACGGCGGGCGTTCACGGTCACGCCCGAGTCGCGCGCCACGGCGCGCTCGATGCCGGTCCCAACCAGCGGCTTTTGCGCACGCAGCGTCGGCACCGCCTGGCGCTGCATGTTGGCGCCCATCAGTGCGCGGTTGGCGTCGTCGTGCTCGAGGAACGGCACCAGCGCGGCCGCGACCGACACGGTCTGCATCGGCGAGACGTCCATGTAGTGGATCTCGGCCGGCGGCTTGAGCAGCGACTCGCCCTGGAAGCGGCAGTCGACGAACTGCTGGGTCATCACGCCCTTCTCGTCCTGCACGGCGTTGGCCTGCGCGATGACGTAGTCGTTCTCCTCGATCGCCGACAGGTACTCGATCTCGTCGGTGACGCGGCTGTCGACCACCTTGCGGTACGGGGTCTCGAGGAAGCCGTACTTGTTGGTGCGCGCGAAGGTCGCCAGCGAATTGATCAGGCCGATGTTCGGGCCTTCCGGCGTTTCGATGGTGCACACGCGACCGTAATGGGTCGGGTGCACGTCGCGCACTTCGAAGCCGGCGCGCTCGCGGGTCAGACCGCCCGGGCCCAGGGCCGAGACGCGACGCTTGTGCGTGACTTCCGACAGCGGGTTGTTCTGGTCCATGAACTGCGACAGCTGCGAGGAGCCGAAGAACTCCTTGACCGCGGCCGCGACCGGCTTGGCGTTGATCAGCTCCTGCGGGGTCAGGCCATCGGCCTCGGCCATCGTCAGGCGCTCGCGCACGGCGCGTTCGACGCGGACCAGGCCCACGCGGAACACGTTCTCGGCCATCTCGCCGACCGAACGCACGCGGCGGTTGCCCAGGTGGTCGATGTCGTCGACCACGCCGCGACCGTTGCGGATCTCGGTCAGCACGCGGATCACGTCGAGGATGTCGGACGTCTGGCCGTACTGCTCGCGCAGCTTGACCGAATCTTCGTCCTTGCGCTCGGCGAAGTAGCGCGCGTCGTAGAGCACCGGCGCGCCGGTGACTTCCTTGCGGCCCAGGCGGCGGTTGAACTTCATCCGGCCCACGCCCGACAGGTCGTAGCGCTCGAAGGTGAAGAACAGATTGTGGAAGAGGTTCTGCGCAGCATCCTTGGTCGGCGGCTCGCCGGGACGCATCATGCGGTAGATCTCGACCAGCGCGTCGAGCTGAGTCTTGGTCGAATCAATGCGCAGGGTGTTGGACAGGTACGGACCGCGGTCCAGGTCGTTGACCCAGATCGTGCCGATGGTCTCGATACCGGCCTTGCGCAGCGCCTCGAGCGTCTCGAGCGAGATCTCGTCGTTGGCGGTGGCGACCAGTTCGCCGGTCGACGGATCGATGACGTCATGCGACAGGATCTGGCCGATCAGGTAGTCGTCCGGCACCGCCAGCGCGGTGATGCCCGACGCCTGGAGCTGCTTGACGTGACGCGCGGTGATGCGCTTGCCGGCCTCGACGATGACCTTCTCGCCATCGAGCAGGTCGAAGTTCAGCGTTTCGCCGCGCAGGCGCTCGGAGACCAGCTCCAGCTGTACGCCCTCGCCCTCGGGCAGCACGTGGTAGCTGTTGATCTCGAAGAACTCGTTGAGCATCTCCTCGTTGGAGTAGCCCAGCGCGCGCAGCAGCACGCTGACCGGCAGCTTGCGGCGGCGGTCGATACGGGTGAACAGCGCGTCCTTCGGGTCGAACTCGAAGTCCAGCCACGAGCCGCGGTAGGGGATGATGCGCGCCGAGTACAGCAGCTTGCCCGAGCTGTGGGTCTTGCCGCGGTCGTGGTCGAAGAACACGCCGGGCGAGCGGTGCAGCTGCGAGACGATGACGCGCTCGGTGCCGTTGATGATGAAGGTGCCGTTGTCGGTCATGAGCGGAATCTCGCCCATGTAGACCTCCTGCTCCTTCACGTACTTGATGGCCTTGCTCGACGACTCGCGGTCGTAGATCACCAGGCGCACGGTCACGCGCAGCGGGGCGCCGTAGCTCAGGCCACGGTTGCGGCATTCACGTTCGTCGAACACCGGCTCGCCGAGCTTGTAGCCGACGTACTCCAGCGCGGCGTAGCCGTTGTAGCTGACGATCGGGAACACGGATTTGAGTGCGGCGTGCAGGCCGCGGTCCTCGCGCTTGGCGGGGTCGCGGTCGGCCTGCAGGAACTCGCGATAGGAGTCGACCTGGATGGCCAGCAGGAACGGCACCTCGAGGATCGAGCGGCGCTTGCCGAAATTCTTGCGGATGCGCTTCTTCTCGGTGAACGAGTAGTTCGACTGGAGCTGGGACGTCGTCATGGGGAGTACGCCTCGATGGATCGGTGGACCGCCTGGCGATCCGGGAACATGAGCTGCCACTGGGTAGTCGCTGGTATTGCCGGCACCAGCACGCCTTCTCCCGCTACTACCCACTGACAACTGCGTCGTTGTCTGTTCAGGCCGCCCGGTTTCCGGAACGACCAAGGGCCGGGAGCTTTCGCCCCCGGCCCCGGTGCATCGTCAGCATGTGCTGCGATGCCATGGTGCCGCTTACTTGATCTCGACGGTCGCGCCAGCGGCTTCGAGATCCTTCTTGATCTTCTCGGCTTCTTCCTTGGTCGCGCCTTCCTTGATCTCCTTCGGCGCGCCTTCGACCAGGTCCTTGGCTTCCTTCAGGCCCAGGCCGGTGATGGCGCGGACGACCTTGATCGACTCGACCTTCTTCTCGCCGGCAGCCTTCAGGATGACGGTGAACTCGGTCTGCTCTTCGGCAGCGGCGGCCGGGCCGGCAGCAGCGGCGGCAGCGGCGACCGGGGCGGCAGCGGAGACGCCGAACTTCTCTTCGATGGCCTTGACCAGCTCCATCACTTCCATCAGGGACTTCTCGGCGATGGCGTCGACGATCTGCTCAGTGGTAAGGGACATTGTGATTACCTTTGAAAAGTTTTCTGGGATTGGGTTCGTTGGACCAGCAGGTCGGGCTTACGCCGTCGCTTCGGTCGCGCTTTCGGCAGCAGCTTCGGCCGGCGCGTCCTCGCCACCGCCCTGCTTGTCGCCGACGGCCTTGACGGCGCGGGCGAACATCGCGGCGGGCTCGGAAAGCACGCGGGCCAGCATGGACAGGGCCTGCTCGAGCGTCGGCAGCGACGCCAGCACGTCGACATGGCTGGCCGGATACAGCTGGCCTTCCACGACGACCAGCTTGGGCAGCAGCTTGTCGTTGGTCTTGGCGAATTCCTTGATCAGGCGACCGGCAGCACCGGGCTCCTCGGTCGAGAACGCGTACAGCAGCGGGCCGGACAGCGAGTCCTTGGCGCATTCGTACTCGGTACCTTCGACGGCACGCGCGGCCAGGGTGTTCTTGACAACACGCAAGTACACACCGGTCTCACGAGCCTTCTTGCGCATCGCGGTCAGCTGACTGACCGAGGTGCCCAGATACTCGACGGCGATCAGGGAGTGGGCGTTCGCGGCGACCTGTGCCAGCTCGGCGACAACTTCCTGCTTCTGGGACAGATTGAGAGCCATTCATCACTCCTCGTTGTGAACTCCGCTCACGGCTCCTGCCGCTTGCGGTCCTGAGCGGCCCCCGTCCCTGGGAGGCCGGGGATGCGCGAAGCACCCCGGTGGTGGCCTTTCCTGCCTGGCTGGACGCGTGTCTGACCAGAAAACTCCAGAAAGGGCATCACCATCTACGCAGGCCCTTCGGTGCGGACACCTCGGGATTAAGCGCTCTCGATACGCAGTGGCGGCGATTCCCTGCCAATCGGTGCATCCAATGCCCGTCGCCACGTCGATCCAGACCGCGCCTGCGGTCTTTGACGGCGCCGCGTTGGACCACAGGTCCGTTGCGATGCCCTCAAAAGTGGCGTCGTCCCGCGGACGGGACGACGCGCGATATCACGAATCGATCAGCGCGCGATGGTCAGCGTGGACTGGTCGACGATCACACCCGGGCCCATCGTCGAGCTGAGCGAGATCTTCTGCAGGTACTGGCCCTTGGCGGTGGCCGGCTTGGCCTTGACCAGGTCGGCCAGCAGGGCCTGCAGGTTTTCCTTGAGCTTGTCGGCGTCGAAGTCGGCCTTGCCGATCGTGCAATGGATGATGCCGGCCTTGTCGGTGCGGTAGCGGACCTGACCGCCCTTGGCGTTCTTGACCGCCTCGCCCGGGTTCGGCGAGACCGTGCCGACCTTCGGGTTGGGCATCAGGCCGCGCGGGCCGAGCAGCGTGCCGAGCTTGCCGACCACGCGCATCGCGTCCGGCGTGGCGATCACGACGTCGTAGTTGATATCGCCGCCCTGCATCTTCTCGGCCAGGTCGTCCATGCCGACTGCGTCGGCACCGGCGGCCAGCGCCTCGTCGGCTTTGGCGCCGGCCGGGGCGAACACCGCGACGCGGACGCTCTTGCCGGTACCGGCGGGCAGCACGGTCGAGCCGCGGACCTGCTGGTCGGACTTGCGCGCATCGACGCCCAGGCGGACGGCGACGTCCACGGCCTCGGCGAACTTGGCGTTGCTGTTGTCCTTGACGATCTTCAGCGCGTCATCGATGCCGTAGCTCTTGCCCGGCTGCACCGCGGCCTGCAGCCGCTTCTGTCGCTTGGTCTGTGCCATCGTCTCAGCCCTCCACCGTCAGGCCCATCGAACGGGCCGAACCCGCGATGGTGCGCACTGCTGCATCCAGATCCGCTGCGGTCAGATCCGGCTCCTTCGCCTTGGCGATGTCCTCGAGCTGGGCGCGCGTGACCTTGCCGACCTTCTCGGTGTTGGGACGCTTGGAGCCCGAGCTCACGCCCGCCGCCTTCTTCAGCAGCACCGTGGCCGGCGTGCTCTTGGTGATGAAGGTGAACGTACGGTCGGAGTACGCGGTGATGATGACCGGGGTCGGCAGACCCGGCTCGAGCTTGGAGGTCGCTGCGTTGAACGCCTTGCAGAACTCCATGATGTTCAGGCCGCGCTGACCCAGCGCGGGACCGACCGGCGGCGAGGGGTTGGCCTGACCGGCCTTCACCTGCAGCTTGATGTAACCGACGACTTTCTTTGCCATTGTGTGCTCTCCGGGTGCGAACGCCTGGTGCTCAGGCTCCCCATCGGGCCGGGAAAATCACGTGTCCCGGCTTCACGTTGTCCATCCGCGACAAAGGCCGCCCATGCGGCGGCCCGTGCGCTTGCCCGGCTCGACCGGACAGTGAGCCGTGCACTATAGCAGGGATTTGCGTGCCCGTAAAACGGGCGACGCGGCACGGCTCAGGCCTTCTCGACCTGCCCGAACTCCAGCTCGACCGGGGTCGAGCGGCCGAAGATCAGCACCGCGACGCGCAGCCGGCTCTTCTCGTAGTTGACTTCCTCGACGACGCCGTTGAAGTCGTTGAACGGGCCGTCGATGACACGGACCATCTGGCCAGCCTCGAACAGCACCTTCGGACGCGGCTTCTCGACGCCTTCCTGGACGCGATCGAGGATCGCAGCAGCTTCCTCGTCCCGAATGGGCAGCGGGCGATCGGCGGTGCCGCCGATGAAACCCATCACCTTCGGGGTCTCCTTGACCAGGTGCCAGCTCTCGTTGTCCATGCGCGGGATACCGCCCTCGTCCGAGGTCAGGATCTGCACCAGAACATAGCCGGGGAAGAACTTGCGCTCGGAACGGCGTTTCTGGCCGGAGCGCATTTCGATCACTTCCTCGGTCGGCACCAGGACATCGCCGAAACGGTCCTGCATCTCGGTTCGCGCGATGCGATCGCGCAGCGCCTGCGCCACCGACTTCTCGAAGCCGGAATAGGCATGCACGACGTACCAGCGCTTGACGCCTTCGGTTTCCATCAGGTTCGTTACTCCGTCACTGCCGCAGGATGAGCTGGATGAGCCACTGGATGACCCGATCGAAACCGGCCAGCACCAGGCTGATGATGATCACCGCGACGATGACGATCCAGGTCAGCCGCATCGCCTCCTGGCGCGTCGGCCAGACCACCTTGCGCATCTCGAAACGGGTTTCGGAGAAGAACTCGCGGGTCTGGTGGCCCTTGCCGGTAGTCAGGAAGACCGCGGCGGCGCCGACGACACACAGGCCGACGATGATGCTGCGCACCGGCGTGGCCATTTGCGCCTGGAACCAGTAGAAGGCGAACACGCCGGCCACGACCAGCAGCGCGGCCGCGGCGTACTTGGCGAAATCCGCGGAGGATGCGCCTTTCGAATGGTCCACTCTGCTGTTCAAGTCCCGGCGACTCATCGGTTGCGACTGCTCGTTTGGCAGGCCAGGCCGCGTTGCGCCAGGGCCCGTGCGGAAAAGACTCCGCAAAAATGGCACGCCAGGAGGGACTCGAACCCCCAACCTGCGGTTTTGGAGACCGCTGCTCTGCCAATTGAGCTACTGGCGTGTGGCTGTTGAAACGCGCCGCCCAGGATACGCCTTAGACGACGAAGGCGGACCGGGTTGCCGGCCCGCCTTTGAATCGTCACCCCCGCCGAGGCGAAGGCGATCCGGCGCCGCGCGCTTGGAGCGCGCGGGCCGTCAGCTTACTTGATGATCTTGGCCACGACACCGGCGCCGACGGTCCGGCCGCCTTCGCGGATCGCGAAGCGCAGGCCTTCGTCCATCGCCACCGGGTTGATCAGCGTGACCACC
>NZ_JBDJNS010000040.1:0-23314 GCF_039674545.1 Luteimonas sp. TWI382 | reverse complement strand
GATCCAGTTCTACAACCACCGGCGTCCGCACCAGGCGCTGGGCATGAAGACACCCGCCGAGGCATACGCTTTAGCGGCCTGACCTGTGCAGGAACCGCTGGGTCATTACACACTGTCCATCGGCGTGGCGATTTTCGGGCAGGAGACGACTGCCCGACGCATACCAGTAACGGAACTTCCCATGGCCCGCATCTTTCCAGGTCCGCTCACTGAAGGCGTTATACGCGTATGTAGCCACGCCAGCCGGGATGTTGACGGTGGTGTAGTTCGAGTCGTCGTAGTTGGCGGCGATACTGCGACTGCCCCCAATCTGGCGACGTCTTACAGCCACGTATCGCACCTGGAAGACCGCGCCTCCTACACAGTAAATTAATGAAGCTTCCTTACTGCGAACAGCTGCTACCGTACTCTGCCGTCGCGCTGCCGCTGCTCGCCACCTCGCTGATAGCGCCGCTCGCCTTTAACCATCGCGTCCATTCGGTCAGTATCGGCAAGGGCGACCAGTTTAAACTCAATTTCATCGCGTTCTCACCGAAGACCAAGATGTCGCCCCCCCCCCGACCACGTCCTGCACACTTTCCAGCCGCGGATCCATCGCATGTGGAGCTGGTCGGGGAGCGCCGCGCGGAGCGAGGCGTGCCCGGCGGGCTGACGTGGCGCATAGCCCATCGCGATGCCATCAAGCGATCATTATCGGTAAGCGAGCGTGAGCTCGTTCAACTCGTTAGTCGTAGTTCTCTTTCATCAAGTTCAGGGATGCCATCACACCAACCGACATTCCCACTCCTAAGAACAAGGGAAGACAACCGCTAAATTCGATCCCATCTTCTCGACCGAAAAAAGCAATGAGCAAGCCGACATAGATGAGGGCCAATGCCGTCATGAAAAGTCGCTGTTGATTCCCGCCAGACACAAAAATTGATTTGGCGAGGGATGGCTTCACCCAACGCACTCCAATGACGCAGTCGCGCCACGCCAATGCAAGAACCGAGAAAATCCCAAATCCTATAATAGTCATCGCAAACAGCAAGTCAGGCGAATGACCGGCTGGACCAAGTCCGCGATAGGTTATCGGAGCCATAATCCCACCTATTATTACAATTAATAATATATTTACTATCGTTAACTTCATGGGAAGTAATGTGTCAACTCAAGCCCAGCGCCCACCTGCGCGCCAGAGCCAAACCGGGGCGTCACAATCGACGGGCCTGACGAAAAGCCGCCGTACTCCTGCCAGAACACAGCGCGCCCACCAGACACCCCCTGGGTCCCACCGTAATTTGCTCCAACACCAGCGCCTACGAAGCCAACACTAGCGGATGCATCTGCGTAAACGCCGACGCCATTCTTGCTTTCGCAGCCCTGGAGGTTGAAATGATTTGCATCAGGAGGGGTTCCAAACGGATTAACGCTCACACCCGCGCCCGCACCGGCGCCGATCCGCAAACTTGCTGATTCAACCCTCATCCCCTGGCCAGCGATCATCACTCCCCCTCCAGGTCCAACAGGCCCTAGAACACCCGTGGGGAAGTACCCAGACAAAGTTACACTCCAGAGACCGAGCGGATCCACCACGTTGACCGGATTCCCTCCAACATAGGAATAGGTATTCAATCCTCCGGCCAATCCGATAGGATCGCTCTGGAGGTAGGTTCCCGTACGTCCGTCATAGTCGCGGAAGCCGTTGTACCAGAAGCCGGTCTCCGCATCGTAGTACTGCCCGGGGAATCCCAAGTTGTAGTCGCCGATCGTGCTGTCGAGCACGGCGCGATCATACGCATAATTTGCGGCATACCAGCGATGTCGGCCGCTCGTGTCGGTCACTATCTCCGGGCGCCCTAGCCGATCCGCATGCGTGAAGTACAGCTGCCCACCGCGCACGAAGCCGATCGGCTCGCTGCCCATCCAGATATGATCGGTCCACTGCCCACTCGTCACCTCCGACATCAGGGTGTTCTGTCCGCCATACACGAACCGAGTGCTGCCTAGCGGCCCGCTCTTGGCGGTCCGCTGACCAAGCGCATTGATCGCATACGTCGTGGTTCCCCCCGGATAGGTCGTGGTGACGTAGTTCGGATTGGTGTCGGTTACCCCCACATCGCGCGAGACTGATGACAGACGGTTGAATCCATCGTAGTGGTAGGTCGAAGTCGAGCCATTCCAGGACTTCGTGCGCCGGTTGCCACGGCCGTCATAAGTGAATTGATGATCCGACGACAACAGCCTATTGCTACCCGGCTGCGTGGTGTAGCTCTCATTTGATAGCCACTGGTGATACGTCCGATTGCCGTTGGCATCGAACGTAAAGCTCTGGTTGCCTATGGGCGAGGTGATACTGGTCAGCCGCGACAGCGGGTCATAGCCGAAGTTCTGGTTGTACTGTGTTCTCGACCAGTTCTGGATGGATGTCACTTCGTCGAGGGCGTTATAGCCGTACGTGTGACCAAGCCACCCGTGGTCGTGCGTAATCGTCAAACGTCCGTCCAGATCGTACTCGCGATCCTTCACAGTGGCGTTGCCGTACACCATTCGCGTCATCGCCCCTGTCGGCGAGTAATGGAACTGATCGGCCACAGTCCGGGTGACGCCGTTGATGGTGGCCTGGATTACAGCGAGCCTGCCTCGATGGTAGCCGTAACCCACAGACGTGCCACTAGCATAGCTAATGCCACCGAGACGGCCGACTGCATCGTAGGCGTAGTGCGTCCAATCATCCGAGGTCGGCGTCACATCGCGTGTGATAGCGATGGCGCCTTCAGGGGTATAGCCGAAGTGACGGGTGCTCGTTGGAGAGTCGGCGTTGCACAAGCGGCCCTTGCCATTACCGCACCAGTCGTACCCGTAAGCGAGCGTGGCATCGCCGCTCGTGCTCCCGATCAGCCGCCCCAGTCCGTCGTAGGTGTAGGCCAGCCAGCTGCCGTCGTTACGCGTCATCCGGGTGTTCAGGCCCGCCGCATTGAACTGGAATGACGTGACGCCGGTGTCGGGGCTGGTTTGCTTCAGCACCTGGCCGAAGCCGTCGATCACATAGATCGTGGCGTTGCCACGTGGATCGGTGACCTTGGTCAGCAGGTCGAGCGCGTTGTACTCGTAGTACGTCGAATGGCCCAGTGCATCGACAGTCCTGACCAGGCGGTTCAGCGCGTCATAGTGATGCGTGGTGACATGGTTGTAGGCGTTCTTCTCCGTCAGGACGTTGCCGTTGTGATCGTAGGTGTAGGTCGTCAGCTGACCGTTGTTGCCTCGCACCCCGCGCACGCGGCCGAGTTCGTCGTAGTCGACGATTCGACGGTAGGCGATCCCACCAGTGGACGACTGCGCCTCAACCGATGTCCGCTGACCGGACACGATATCGATCTCGATGCCCATAGGATCGTAGCAAATGCCCGTACGGGGATCGCACCAGCCCCGGTCTGGCGGGTCCGGCCGTGTCGGTGGCGGATTCGTGCTCGGCATTGCCGGGATCCGGAAGCTCCCGGAATTGGCAATCGTCAGATTCGCGCCGCCTGCCGGCGAGATGCCATGGATGTGGATCGCCTTGCCACCATGCTGCTGGCGCATGGCGGTGGTGATGGAGATGGTGAACCGATGCGCGCTTCCTTGTGATTCACAAGCTGTCGAGACGGCCGACTCGCTCGGCAGGTTGGCGTTATAGCCGCTGAATCCAGTGCCCGATCCCGCCGGACCGCCCAGGTACATGTGCACCGGGATCGGCGCGTCGTAGTAGGACGCGCATGCCCACCCCGAAACCGAGTAGCCGGCACCTTCGTTGCCGAACACGCCATCGATGACGCCACGGATGGTGCTGTCCGGCGGTGCCGGTCGCGCACCGCTACGCACGATCGTCTGCGTCACCAACGACATCGGATCCAGGGTGTACTCGATCACAGCATGGCTACCGCCATCCTCCGGCTCGGATTCGGCCACCAGACGCCTCGCGGCGTCGTAGGCGTAAGTGCGCACCTGCCCGTCGGGCTGAGTGACCGCGCCCAATAGTCCGCTGGATAGATATCGGTACGTGGTGTCAGCCGGAGTGCCGGCCGGGAAGCGGCGGGCACGGACCAGCCGACCGCGCGCGTCGTACGAGAACTGCGCCACCTCGCCGTTCAAACCGGTGACCTTGCCCGGCTGCCCAAGCGCGTTGTGATCCGAGAACGTCACGGCGCCGATGCTGCTTTCCTCGGCAGTCTGCGCGCCTGTCGCGTCGTAGCGGCTGATGATCTGATCGGCGGTGCCGGCGATCGGACCATCGACGGAGGTCGACGCGAGCAGGCCGTTGCCATGCACGGTGTAGGCGAAGGTTGTCTTACGCACCTGTCCGGCAACACCATTCGCGCTGAGGTTCTTCATCGCAATCGATGTCGGCCGGTCCTTGCTGTCGTAGGTCCACGTGGTTTCGACCTGGCCGACCAAGGTCCGACGCGTCATCCGGTTGCTTGCGCTCCAGGCGTAGGTCGTCGTGCGCTCCACGGGCGTGCCGACCGCCTGGCGCAGCTCCAGCAGCTGCCCCCTCGCGTTGTAGGTGGTGTACGTCTTGTTGTTATTGAAATCTTCGGTGATCGATGGATAGCCGTTGGCGTCATAGACGATAGCCTTGCTGGCCGCCGCGCAATGCGCCGACGCCACGCCGATGGTTGCGATCAGCTTGCCACTCTCAAACTCATAGCTGGTCTGCTTTCCCAGCGGATTGGTGACAATCGCACGCCGAATCGTCCCCGCTGCTGCGTTCGCGGCCGTCGCCGTCGGGACGCTGGCTGTGGTTCGCAGCCGGTCGCCGACAGACATCGGGACGCTGCAGACATGCGTTCTCGTGTCGCAGACCCCTCCAGACGGCGGCGGCGGTGGCGGCCGCGGCGCAGGCGGAGCCGACGCGTTGAGCTCGTAGGCGAATGTGTAGCGCTCAACACCGCCGGCATGCTCGCTCAACGTGGCGCGTCCATTCGCGTCGTAGGCGAAGTTCGAGTAGCGCAGTCCGTTGAACGACTTGCCGGTCAGGCCACCGGGGAAACGCACATCCTCATAGTGATACTGCACGGTCGTGCCGGGCGCACCGGGCGGTGTCGCCGTCGCCAGTCGGTGGCGGCCACTGCCCAGCGCGTTGGCCGTGTAGGTGAAGGTGTAGGCGTTGCCAGCCGGATCGGTCACCTTCGTCAGTTGGCCGTTGCTCCAGGTGAGCTGGACGTAGCGGCCCGAGGTGTGGGTCACCCGCTGCAAATAGTTGTTGGTGTAGCTGAAAGTCCACGCAACGCCCTGGCGGCTGGCCAGCCGGGTGATATAACCGTTGATGTTGTACTGCTCGATCAACCCTTCTTCGGTGTTGTGCGTGTAGACGTTGCCCGACAAGGTGACATACGCGATGGCCTGAGGCTTGTCTTCCTCCCAGCGGCCCGACGCGGTGCGGTTGAACTTGATGCGCCGGCCATCGGGACGCTGCAACCAGAGGTTGACCGCGTCCGCCCCAGTTTGGGATGCCGTCAGCGAATAGTCGAAATTGCTCAACCAGTGCTGGCCAAACAGTCCAACACCGGTCCAGTAGTGGTTATAGGTACGGGTGAGGAACAGGCCCATCTCGCCTTCGGCCTGGAAATCGGACTCGAACTCCACCTTGTTGCCAGTGGAGAAAACGACCGGATTGCCCGCAGTCATCGACGTGCCGGAGGTCTGATCGCATGTGACCTGCGGGTCGCGGCTTTGGCTGGGTGCGCCCGGATCGCCAAGATTGGGCCTAACCGCCTTGACTGTCGCCAGTGTCGGAGTACCGCCACCACCACCGCCCCTCGGCGCAGTCACGGTCATTGTGCTGAAGTCGACAATCCCACCACTACTGCCGACTACACGGGGAGCAGTGACGTGCACTGCTCCCAAATTCGTTGCGCCTCCGCTTGCTTCGGCAACAGAGAGGACCGCATGAACGGTCGGCAACGCTTTGGTTGCCAGGGCCCCCCCAGGCGCCAACACGAGACTCGCTACTGCTGCAAGAGCGAAGCCTTGAAACGCCTTGCTGGAGCCAGCTCCCGCCGGCACGCCCATCCTGTGCATAAACCACTCCCTGGCACAGCCGACTGATGCCCCCTGCATCGTGCCGCGTGCGAGCACGAAAGCTGCACCTCCCAGTCATCAATGTCAATAGGGCGTAAAGGCTTGCCCAGTGAGGCCTCGTTTTTTCGTCAAATCACTACGTACTCACACGTGGGAACGGCGCGCCGTCTGCGCTTCACACTCGTCGGGCAATTTCATGCTCTGCGACAAACAGTCGCACCTGCTTCTCGCACACCCCCCTCTCAACCCCAAACGCACCCCGGTAGACTTCCACCATGTCCGGGGGCCGCCGCTTCAAACGCGCATTCGCATGGCTGTCGCTGACGGCCACGCTGCTGCTCGCGTTGCTGCCGTCGGTCGGTCGACTCGCCGCCGCGCACCATGAGGCGCCGCGCACGGTCCTGATGGAGCTGTGCACGACGGGCAGCGACAAGCTCGTCAGCATGGTCGACCCATTCGCGCTGCTCGAGACGCCACCGCCCGCGCCGATGGACCACGGCGACATGCCGGACTGCGCCTATTGCCCGCTGCTTGCGACCACGCTGATCGCGGTGCTGTGGCTGGCGTGGTCGCTGGCACCGCCTATCGCCTCGCCCCTGCCCACGCTGCGCACGCGACGCGTTCTGGCACGGCATCCCTGCGGCCTGGGCTCACGCGGACCACCGCTGGCGGCCTGATCCAAGCCGCCGCGACCTGACGGGTCGCCTCCTTCGTTGCGACGACCGCGCATTGCGCGGCGTCGTGCGTGCGCGCGTGGTCATGCCGCGCCGCACGCAACACCGGATCCTGCCCATGCTTCGTTCCACCCCGTTCGGGCCACTGTCGGCCCCCGACGCGCCGTGCGCCTTTCGATCGTATGCGCCGCTCGCCATGCTGACGGCGCTGGCGCTGTCGCCGCCCGCGCTCGCCCAAGCCCGTGCCCAGTCCGATCGCTCGCCCACCACACTCGACGCCTTGCAGGTACGCGGCGAACGCCTGCGCACGCTCGATGCGCCGCAACAGACCGGCAGCCGCCTGGGCCTGACCCAGCGCGAGACGCCGGCCTCGCTGCAGGTGATCGACCGCGAAGAGATCGCCCGCAGGGGCGCGCGCACCACCCGCGAGGCCTTCGCGCTGGCGCAGGGCGCGATGGTCGGCAATGTGCCCGGCAATCCCGCGGTCGTGACTCTCCGCGGCTTCAGCGGCAACACCGTCTCGGTGCTGCACGATGGCGTGCGCCTGGGCGCGTCGACCTTCGTCACTCGCGATGTCGACACCTGGTCGCTGGACCGCGTGGAGGTCCTGCGCGGCCCGGCCTCGGTGCTGTACGGCGAAGGCGCGATGGGCGGCGCGATCAACCTGGTCACGCGCCGGCCCAGCACCGACGGCACTGCGATCGACGGCATGTTCGGCATTGGCAGCTTCGGCACGCGCCGCGCCGGACTGGGCATCAATCAACCGGTCTCCGACACGCTTGCGGTTCGGCTCGACGCCAGTGGCTTGCGCGCCGACAGTCTCTACGACATCGAGCGCAACGCGGTCGAGACGTCCACGTTGTCGGCAAGTGCGGCTTGGACGCCACAAGAGACGCTGTCGATGCTGCTGTCCTGGCAACACGCGCAGGACAAGAGCACCGGTACGTATCAGGGCGCGCCGATGATTGCCATCGAGGACGCGATCGCGCCATCGCGCGTCGTGCGCAGCGCCGATGGCCTGGTGATCGACCGCGCCACCCGCCACACCAACTACAACCCGATCGGCGCCTACAGCGGCGCCCGCAGCGACCTGCTGCGCTGGAACACCACACTCGCGCTGTCGCCGACCTGGCAATTGCGCAACGACCTGGCGCATTACCGCGCCGATCGCGACTTCGTCTACTCCGACGACTGGCGTTACGACCGCAGCACCGGCCTCTACGCCCGCGGCGTGCAGCGTGTCTTCCACGATCACCGCTTCTGGAATGAGCGGCTGGCCATGGCCTACGACGGCCCGCTTGCGGGGCGGCGCAACCGCTTCACCATCGGCTTGGAGATCAACGACACCGACTTCGTCAATCCACGCCAGAGTGGCGCCACCACACCGGTCACGCCGAACGCCCCCGCACTGGGCACATTTCCCAGCGCCGACTCGGGCGCCTATACCAGCGACCAGGTCTTCCGGACCGGGCTGCGCACGCGTGCACTGTTCGTGGAAGACGCCGTCAACCTCACGCCGCGCTGGCTGCTGATCGGCGGGGTGCGCTACGAGCGGATCGACCTCGACCGCAGCATCGACGACCGCATCAAAGGCACCCGGACGACGTTCGCGCCGCGCTACACACCGCTGTCGTGGCGCCTGGGCAGCGTGTTCGACCTGGGCGACCACCTGCAGTTGTACGGCCAGGTCTCCACTGCGGCCAGCCCGGTCTCGAGCATGCTCACGTTGCAGACCGCGTCGGGCCGCTTCGACCTGACCGACGCACGCGCAGCCGAAGTCGGGCTGAAGGCCGAGGCCTGGGAGAGCCGCCTGTCGCTGACTGCGGCCGCGTACCGCATCGAGCGCGACGGCATCCTGACCCGCGATCCGGCCAACCCGATGATCAGCGTGCAGGGCGGTCGCCAATCCTCGCAGGGCCTGGAGCTGGCAGCCGACCTGCAGGCCACGCGCGGCCTGCGGCTGGAGGCCTCGGCCACGTGGGGCCGCGCGCGCTTCGACGAACTGATCGAGGCCGGCGGCGCCGATCGCCGTGGCAAGCGCCCCAGCAACGTGCCCAATGGCACCGCCTCGCTCGCAGCCACGTATCGCTTCCCAGCCGTGCCAGTTTCGCTCGGCGCCAGCGGCCACCACGTCGGCGGCTTCTACACCGACAACGCGAACACCTACTACGTGCGCGGCCGCACGACCTTCGATGCCTGGGCCGGCTACGACTGGCCCCGCGTGTCGCTTGCGCTGCGGATGCGCAACGTCGGCGACGCCCTGTACGGCGAGTACTCCGGCTACCCGGCCACCCATGTCTACCTCGGCGCACCGCGCAGCGTCGAGATGACCCTGCGCACGCGGTTCTGAGCACGTCCATGGACAACTCCACCCTCACCCCGCACGCCGCTAACGACCGCTATCGCCTGTTTTGGCGCTGGCACCTCTATGCCGGCCTGTTCGTCGCGCCGTTCCTGCTGGTGCTCGCGGTCACCGGCGCGATCTACCTGTTCAACGACGAACTCAACGACGCGTTCTACCCGCAACTACGCTTCACCTCTGCGCCCTGGACCGCGCGCGTGCCGCTGGGCGAGATGATCGACGCCGCCCAGGCCAACACGCCCGACGCCACACCCACACGCATCGAGCTGCCGGCCGACCACCTCCGCGCTGCGCAGGTGCATCTGCAGCTGGCCGACGGCGCAAGCCGCATCGCCTATGTCGACCCCGGCGATGGCACCGTGCTCGGCGTCCTCGCACCCGCGCGCACGCTGGTCGGCATCGCCGAGCGGCTGCACGGGTCGCTGATGCTCGGCACCTTTGGCCGCTACGTAATGGAGCTCGCCGCCTGCTGGACGGTGTTGCTGATCGTCAGTGGCCTGTACCTGGGCTGGCCGCGTGCGCAGGACGAGCGCTGGTGGCGTGCCGTGCTGCCGAAGCTTGGCAGCCGCGGCCGCATGCTCTGGAAATCCATCCATCGCGCAACGGGGCTCTGGGTCGCGCTGCTGGTGCTGTTCCTGGTCGCGACCGGCCTGCCCTGGGCGGTGTTCTGGGGCGGCTGGATTCGCGGCGGCGCCGAGCTCGTTGGGGAAGGCTACCCGGCGGTCTACCGGCGCTATGCCGCGCCGCAGGCGCCGCAGGTCGGCGACGCCTTCAACGACGTGCCGTGGACACTGCAGCACGCACCGATGCCGGCCGCCGACACGACATCGGCCCACCACGGCCATGCCCCTCCTGCACCGCAACCCGGCGCGAGGCACTGGACGACAGTCGGCCTGGAACGCGCGATCGCCCACATCCGCGCCGCCCGCACCGACGACGAGTTGCGCGTGTTCCTGCCCAGCGAGGCGCGCGGCGCGTTGACGGCCTACACCTATCCCGCACGGCCGCAAGGGCAGGTCACTTACCACTTCGACCGCGAAGGCACGCTCCTGGTCAGTACCGGCTTCGACGACTACGGCGTCGTCGCCCAGGCCATCGAACTGGGCGTGCAGCTGCACATGGGCAACTACTTTGGGCGCCTCAACCAACTGGTGATGCTCGCAACCTGCATCGGCGTCGTCGTGCTGGTCGTGACCGGCACCACGATGTGGTGGCGTCGGCGCCCGCCCGGCCGCATCGGCGCACCGGGCGCAAGCGCACGCATCCCGACCCGCGTCCTGCTCGCACTGCTGCTGATCTCGGCCATCGCGCTGCCGCTGCTCGCCGCCTCACTGCTCGTGGTGCTCGCCTTCGACCGCTGGCTGCGCCCACGCGTCACGGCCTTGCGCTGGCTGCGATGAACCGCCCCTCACCTACCCCGCCACCCAGGAGACCCGTTATGACGTCCTTTCGCGCCACCGCACTGGCCACCGCCTTGGGATCGCTCGTCCTCGCCGCATGCGCGGATCGCACGCCTGTCCCGCCGCCGGGCGCCAATCACCTGACGATCCACGACGCATGGGTCAGGCAACCTCCGCCCGGCGCGCCCGTCGCCGCGGGTTACATGACCATCCACAACGACAGTGACGCGGCCGACCATCTGGTCTCGGCGCACACGCGGTTTGCCGACGACATCGAGATCCACACCATGCGGATGGCGAACGGGATGATGCAGATGCGCCATCTTCCCGACGGCATCGCGCTACCGCCAAACTCGGACGTCGCGCTTGCGCCCGGCGGCCTGCATCTCATGCTCATGTCGCCCAAGCCGGAGCTTGCGCAGGCGAGCGAGATCCCGATCACGCTCGTCTTCGAACATGGCGGCGCCAAGACCATTCCCTACGTCGTGCGCAATCTGCGTGGTGATTCGACAAGCGGCCACCCTCATGACGACGTCTCGACGCCCCACACACCCGACGCGCACGCCAGCCACTGACGCCGATCAACGCCTGCGTCCCACCTTGGAGCCGACATGTTCAACCCGACACACCGACCGCGGCAGATCCCGCTCACCCTCGCAATCGCGGCATCGCTGATCGGCATCTGCGATGCCACTGCACAATCCGCCACTGCGACATCCGGCGATCCCCCGCAGCCGGCCACGACACTGGACGCGCTCGAGGTCCGTGGCGTTCGTAACAGCCTGGAGACCGAACGGTCGCTTACGCCCGGAGGCGTCACCGTACTCGACGGCGACGAATTCCACGACCGAACCGTCAATCACATGGCCGATGCGTTGCGCTTTGTCCCTGGCATCTGGACCGAAAGTGCCACCGGCGGCGATGCCGTCTACTTCTCCAGCCGAGGATCGAATCTGGACGCGACCCACTACGACGGCAACGGCATCAAGTTGTTTCAAGACGGCCTGCCCGTAACCACCGCCGACGGCAACAACCACAACCGGGCGCTTGACCCCATGTCGGCGCGACATGTGGTGGTCGCACGCGGCGCCAACGCCCTCACCTACGGCGCAAGCAATCTGGGCGGCGCCATCGACTTCACTTCGCCCACTGCCCGCAACAGCCCCGGTCACCAACTGATGCTCACCACGGGCAGCCACGGGCTGCGCTACGGCAGGCTGACCCTGGGGGGCGTCTCCGGCGACTTCGATGCACAGCTGACCCTCGACGACAAGACCCGCCGCGGCTATCGCGCGCACAGCCGCCAGGACCGCACGGGCGTCTATGCCAACGCCGGGTGGCAACCGCGCGACGACTTCGAACTGCGCGCGTTCGCAACCTACATCGACAGCGATGAAGAACTCGCCGGCCCACTGACCCGAGCGCAGTTCGCCGACGATCCCTACCAGGCAGAAGCTGCCGCCATCACCGGACACTATCAACTCAACGTGCGCACCGCCCGGCTGGCCGTGAAAGGCGATTGGCGAATCGACGACCGGCAGCATCTGACATTCGGCCTCTCCTACGACGACCAGCACCTCTACCACCCGATCGTGGACAAGGTCATGGTGGACTTCGACGGCCCTGGCCCACTCCCGCCGATCGAGGTCTTCAGCCTGCTCAAGAACACCGACCAGCGCACCGTCGCCGGCATGGCGCGCTACAACGTCCACTTGGGCAATCACGACCTGCTCGCCGGCGTGAACCTGGCGACGACCAATGAAACCGGCGGCCTCTACCGCAACGACGGCGGACGCCGCAATGGCATGTCGACAGCCGTGGACAACCGCTCTGACAGCGTCGAGGTCTTCTTGGTCGACCGCTGGCGGCTTGCCGACGACTGGACGCTGGTCTACGGCGGCCAGGGCGTGTTCACCCTGCGGGACGTGCGCAACACCGACCTGGCAAACGGGATCGTGCGCAACCCACGCGCCGACTACACCGCCTTCAATCCCAGGCTCGGCCTCATTCGCCACCTCGATGGGCTCGGCGAGGCCTATGCCAGCCTGGGCCGCCTCTACGAAGCACCCACCACCTTCGAACTGGAGGACGATGTCCGCGGCGATGGCAGCACGCTCGACGCCATGCACGGCACCGTCGCCGAGTTGGGCCTGCGTGGCCAAACGACGTCGTCGAGCGGCGCAGCGCAGTGGCACTGGGACGCCTCGATGTACTACGCGCGCATCCGCGATGCGATCCTCTCGATCGACGACCCCCACGCCCCCGGCACCAGCCTGTCGGCCAACATCGATCGCACCGCGCACGCCGGCCTCGAGGCGCTGATCGCCGCGCGCTTTGCCGCTGGCGACCACCACCACATCGAGCCACGCATCAGCGCCGCCTACAACGCGTTCTCGTTCGATGACGACCCACGCTACGGCGACAACACGCTGCCGGCCGCGCCCCGCTATGTCGTCCGCGGCGAACTGATGTACCGCCATGACAGTGGCTTCCACGCCGGCCCGACGTTCGACCTCATCAGCGCGCGCTACGCCGACTTCAGCAACCACTATCGGGTGGGCGCCTACCACTTGCTCGGCCTGCGTGCGGGCATCGAACGCGAGCGCTGGTCGGCATTCGCCGAACTGCGCAACCTCACCGACGAAGCCTACGTCGGGCAATTGACCGTTCGCGATCGCGCAGATCCGGGCGACGCCTTGTTACAGGCGGGCGAGCCGCGATCGGCCTACATGGGGGTTCGCTGGCGGTTCTGAATCGGCCCGCTCGCAAGGGCTCGCAACACGGATCGGGCGCTGCGGCCCCGATCCGTTCGTTGCCGCCATCGGCAGATCAACGCCTCGGCCCAGCGCAACGCCGGGGCGGTCACCGCACACCGCGGAGCGTCTATTTTGTAATGTTATTACATGATAAATTGGCGACCCCGCTCCGGCCCCCGCACCGGCGCTGCCTCCCCGCCTGCAACGAGTCCCATGCCCGTCACCCTCCCACGCCTCACCCTGATCGCCGCCCTGTCGAGCGGCGCCGCCCACGCCCAATCGGTCGACACCACGATGGGCACCCTGCACGTCCACCAGACCCGCGGGCAGCTGACCGCACACGAAGTGCTGACCTCGGTCGACGTGCTCGGCGCCGAACGCATCGAAGACCAGACCGTGGCGCAGAGCTGGGAACTGCTCGGCCAGATGCCGGGCATCCAGCTCACCGAGACCCGCCAGGGCGCCGAGTCGGGCAAGGTCAGCTTCCGCGCCTTCAACGGCGAGGGCTATCTCAATGCCATCAAGACCCTGATCGACGGCATCCCGAGCAACGTCAACAGCGGCAACCAGCGCTTCATCGACATGCTGTTTCCGCTGGAGATCGACTACATCGAAGTCGTGCGCGGCAGCAACGACCCGCGCTACGGCCTGCACAACATCGGCGGCAACATCAACTTCGGCACGCGCCAGGGCGGCACCTATACCGATGCCCGGCTGACCTACGGCAGCTTCGCCACCCGCCAGGCACAACTGGCCGTGGGCCGCGAACACGGCGACGTCTCGCAGAACTACTTCGTCGGCGCCCAGGCCTCGGACGGCTATCGCGACCACGACCGCTCGGACAAGTACACGCTGGGCGGCAAATGGTTCTACGGCAGCCTCGAGGACGGCATGCGCATCGGCCTGACCGCACGCGCCTACCGCCACCAGGCCGACGAACCCGGCTTCATGACCGCCGAAGAACTGCAGGCCGGCCGCCGGCGCTCGGCACGACGCAATGCCCACGACGGCGACGACCGCACCATGCGTCAGTTCGGCCTGCACATGGACCTGGCGCTGACCGACCAGCTGGTGCTGGGCACCAAGCTCTACCACAACCGTTACCACGACGACCGCCGCGTCACCTTCAGCGACCTGGCCACCGGCAACGCCCCGCGCCAGCGCCGCGTCTGGGACGAGGCGCAATCGGGCCTGCTCGCCACGCTTACCTGGGCCGCCCACCCGGCCCTCACCCTCGAAGCCGGCGCGAACTACGAGCAGCAGCACAACGGCTACGTGCGCGAACGCTTCGCCTACAGCCTGCCGACCGACTTCGAGGCCACACCCGCACGCATCCAGAACGACGACCGCCACAGCTTCGACAACGCAGGCGCGTACGTGCAGGCGATCTGGCAGCCGGCTACGTCGCTGAAGATCGTGCCGGCTTATCGCGTCGACCGCTTCGACGGCGCCACCCAACTGCCCGGCGGCGTACGGGCGCCGTTGCAGGACTACGGCACGATCGGCCAGCCCAAGCTCAGCGTGGTCTACGGGTTCGATGCCGACACCAACCTCTACGCCAACTGGGGGCGCACCTTCCAGGTGCTCACCGGCAGCACGCCACCGGCCTACCTCACGCCCGGACAGGCGGCGATACGCCCCTCCACCAACACCGGGATGGAGGCTGGCCTGCGCTTCAGCCCATTCGCCGGCACCCGCGGGCGGCTGGCGATCTGGCAGCAGGATGCGGAGAACGAGGTCTCCAACATGCCCGCCACCGGCACGACCGTGGTGCTGGGCAAGACCCGCCGGCGCGGCGTGGACCTGCAGCTCGATGCGCAGATCGGCGAGCGCTGGACACTGTGGGCCTCGCACGCCTACCAGGAGGCGAAGATCGAGCGCGACGGCCGCGCGCCCGGCGTGTCGATCGAAGGCAACGAAGTCGCCGCGACGCCCCGCACCATCAGCAACCTCGGCCTCGACTATCGTGCCACCGATGCCCTGCAGTTCGGACTGCAAGGCGGGGCGCAGGGTGACTACTACCTCGAGGAGCGGAACCTCACCGACAAGTTCGGCGGCTTCGCAGTGCTCGACCTGAGCGCCAAGCTCCGGCTCACCCCACGCACCAGCGTGGACATGCAGCTGCGCAACGTCACCGGTCGCGAGTACGTCTACGCCTGGTACGACAGCTTCTTCTGGGAAGAGGCCCGGCCCATGTTCTCGCCATCGGCGGGGCGGAGCGCGTTCGTGTCGGTGACGGTGAAGTTGTAGGGAAAACTGCGCGCCTCGCGACGCGCGCTCCCTGCGCTAGTGGCCGGCATCCAGCGTGGGTGCCGGCTTGCGATGATTGCCCAGCCTGTCGACCAGAAATGCGCTGGCTTCGTTGAGACCGACCACCTCGATGACGGCGCCATGCCTTCTGAGCTTGACGATGACCCTGTCGAGGGCGGCCACCGCACTTGGATCCCAGAAATGGCTGTGCGTCAGGTCGATCGTCACCGGGCCCTCGGCATGGAGGTAGTCGAAGCTGTTGACGAACTGGACGGCCGAGGCGAAGAACACCTGGCCATGAACGCGGTAGATACGATCACCTGCTGCGCCTGCCTCATCTTCGACGCGCAGCATCGCGCTGACACGGCGCGAGAAATTGAGCGCGGTCAAGAGCACACCGGTCAGGACGCCCTTTGCCAGATCGTGCGTCGCAACGGTGACGACGACCGTTCCGATCATCACAAGATTGGCGCCCCTGGGGTGCGTCCTGAGCTCGGCAAAGCTCTTCCAATGGAACGTGCCGATGCTGACCATGATCATGACGGCGACCAAAGCCGCCATCGGGATCAATGACACCCAGGGCGCCGCGTAGACGACCAGCAGAAGCAGGACCACGCCAGCCACGAGGCAAGACAGGCGGCCACGGCCGCCCGAGCTGACGTTGATGACCGACTGACCGATCATCGCGCATCCCGCCATGCCACCGAAGAAACCCGTCGCAACGTTTGCCATCCCCTGACCGGCACACTCACGACGCCGATCGGTCGGGGTATCCGTCATGTCCTCGACAATCTGCGCCGTCATCAGCGACTCCAGCAAGCCAACGACTGCCAACGTTGCGGAGACCGGCAGCAAGATCCTCAGTGTCTCCAGCGACCACGGGATGTCCGGAATGAAAAACGTGGGCAGACTGTCGGGCAACTGCCCCATGTCGCCGACAGTGCGGATATCGACACCCAGCCAGACGCACACAAGCGTCAGCACCACGATAGCGACCAACGGCGATGGCACAGCGCGTGTGACCCTCGGGAGTAGATAGATGATGCACAGGCCCGCAGCGCAGACCGCAAACACGGCCCATGGCATGCCGATGAGCTCCGGCAACTGCGCCAGAAAAATCAGGATCGCCAGTGCATTCACGAAGCCGATCACCACCGATCGCGAGACGAAGCGCATCAGCGTGTTGAGCCGAAGGGCCGCTGCAATCAGTTGCAGCAAGCCCGCCAGGATCGTGGCCGCAAACAGATACTGCAGGCCGTGGTCCTTGACCAGGTCCACCATGACCAAGGCCATGGCCCCGGTGGCGGCCGAGATCATGCCGGGCCGTCCCCCGGCGATCGCCGTGACGACGGCGATGCAGAACGAGGCATACAGGCCGACCTTCGGATCGACGCCGGCAATGATGGAGAACGCGATCGCCTCAGGGATCAACGCAAGGGCAACCAGAAGACCCGACAGCACGTCCCCGCGGACATTGCCGAACCACTGCGCGCGCAGCGGATAGGAAACAGACATGAATGACTCCGCGCGCACCCGCTCGATGGCGGCACGCAAACAATAGAGAGATTGGCGCAAGACCCATCAGCCGACTGGCGGCTGCAATGCAAAGCTCGTCGAAGGGTCAGGGCGGCGTCATTCGGTGCATGAAAGCGCAAGGGCGCGCGCATTCTATGGCCGGGACGTTCACAAGCACAACCTGGCGGTTGTGCGCAGCAAGCGTCAGCACTGAATTCGGCGCTGCCACCCCTCCCCGGCCCGCGCCGCCAACCGCGTGCTCGACATCTCGTTACACTGAGGCCCTAGCGAAAATAAGATGCGGCGCGCAGCCGCACGCTTCACCCCTCAACCCAAGGGCGAATTTTCTACTTCTGGCTGGTCCAAATTACAAGGAGGAGGTCAGTGGGAGACAGGTCGGCAATGAGTACCAAGTGATCTACATGGCCGCCGACCGGGTGTACCCGGCAACCGGGCATTACATTCTGGTCACACCATGAGCCGCAAAACGCCCTGCAGCGGATCCATGACGATCGCGCTATGCGCGGTCGTCATGATGTCCGGCTGTCACGTCGAGTCTTCGATTGCCCCAGCAGACGTGCGGCTCGCGCGTACGCCCGCTCCGATAGGAACCCATTACTTATGGCTTCGCGCCCCTTCGCGGCACGGTCACCGTGGAGCGAGAATGCCTGAGCCTGGAATCCACAGATCGGGGCACTGTCGTGCTCGTCTATCCGCACGACCACCGTATGGGTACGGTTGACGGACGACTGAGCGTGCTCAATGCGAACGGCGAATCGGTTCTGACCGACGGACGCCCGGTCGAGATCGGGGGCGCACTGCTTGATGCTGAGCCGGCAGCACGAACCGTGTCCGCCGAGGACAGGGCGCTGTGCGAAGGCCCATTCTTTCTCGTGCTGCCGCAGCCGGCCCGATACCTGTGATCTAAGCCGAACGCATCGGGCCAATCGCCATCTCAGATGCGGCCGCGATCGCCGCCGCGCCCAAGCGGCGCACAGCAACCCCTACCCCTCACCCGCCTCCCGCCGCCGCTGCCGCTCCAGCGCGTCCTTCTTCTCTTGCTCGTCCTTCTTCGCCTGGTCGTGGTGCCACTTGATGGCGTAGAACATGCCGACGCCGAGCACGCCGACCTTGAAGATGATGAAGACGATGGGGAACCAATCGTACATGGGAGGATGTCCAGGCCTCGATGCCACCTGAGGTGAGGTACGGAGTCGCACCTCGTCATGCCGCGTCAGCGGCGCAATGGCCTCGCAAGGTCGTATTTTAGGCCGCCCGTCTCGCGCCTCTGCGCGACAGTTTGTCGCACCTTTCGTGCGATGAGGCGCGCGTTCATGAGTAGCCAGTGCGACACAAGGTCGCACTGGGGCCGCCAGGCCGCCTTGCCCTACAATGCCGCCCGTGCGCCCTGTGCCCTTTCACCGCAGCTTCACCATAATGGCGATCATCGCCATGCTGCTCATTGTCGTCGCTCCATTTGTGAGTCGATGGATCGCGCACTGCGGGGGCGCGACGCATGGCCAACAGACGCACCTCGTCGAGCACAACGCTGTAATGCAGGCCGGCCGAAGCAGCAATCATCATCTTCACGACAGTGACAACGCGCTTGCGTTGAGGACAACGGGCGACCGCCCTCATCATGCGACGGTCGAAACTCCCGCCGCTCATGGCCCACACGACGACATCAGTCCGACCGGCAAGGACGGCCATGCCGACCATGACATGGGCGTGGATTGCTGCGAGTACTGTCTGATCGCAGCGCGGTTGGTCATTCTGCTGGTGGCGGTGCTGATCGCATTGATCGGCTGGCGCCCACCACTCTACGCGCGCGTCTGGTCGCTGCATGGGGTCGCCGGCCCCACAGTCGGGCACCTTGGAGCTCGCGGGCCGCCACTGCGCGCCTGATGCTCCGCGCCACAGCGCGGATTGCCTCCTGATATCGCCCCATGCCCACGCGTGACTGCGCGGGCGTGCCGACTTTCTTCAAATCCCTCCCCGACGTATGCCGGGGGGCTGCTTGCCGTGACCATGACCCAGAAACCGACCCACACCTCGCTGTTCCTCAGCCTGGCCACTGCGCTTGGCTTCCTTTCCTGCCTGCCAACCGGCGCGTACGCGCAAGAAGGCACCGCACTCACCCTCGGCACCGTCCAAGTGACGACCGAGGGCTCTCGAGAGCGCAATGCCCACTCGATATTCAGTTCGGTCGACGTCATCGGCGGAGACCTGCTGCAGTCCCAGCGTGTTGAGCACAGCTGGGAACTGTTGATGAACGCGCCCGGCGTGCAGGTGACCCAGTTCAAGATGGGTACCGATGCTGGACGGTTCTCGTTCCGCGGGTTCAACGGCGAGGGCCGCATCAATGCCGTCAAACTTCTGATCGATGGCATCCCCAGCAACGACAACCCTGGCGGCATGCCATACCTGGATGCGGTGTGGCCCCTGGACATCACCGCCGTGGAGATCGTGCGGGGCACCAACGATGCGCGTTATGGCTTGCATGCCATTGCCGGCGACGTCAACGTCTTCACCCGCGAAGGTGGGAATGACGGCCAGCTCAGCCTGACCGCGGGCAGCTTCGGCACGCAGGATGTGCAACTGGCCAAGGGCTTCGAGCATGGCCCCTGGGCGCAGAACTACTTCGTTGGTTGGCGCCAGTCGGACGGAGAGCGCGATCATGCCGATTCGACCCAGCGCAGCTTCGCGGGCAAATGGTTCTATACGGCCACCGACGATGCCTGGCGCGGCGGTTTGACGACTCGCTATTACAAGAACGCGGCGCTGGAGGCTGGTTACCTGAGCTATCCGGAAATCAGGTCAGATCCGAAACAGTCCCCCGACTACGCCAAGGATGACCGCAGCGAACGCGAAACCCTGCAGACCGCCCTGCACTTCGACGGTCGCATCGGTGCGGAGTGGACCTGGGCCGCCAAGGCCTACCAGAACGATTACCGCAACCAGCGCTGGGTCACCTTCACCGAGGGAGGCGCGCAGCAAGAACGACTCAACGACGAAACCCATCGCGGCCTGATCTTCAATGCCATCTGGCGCCCAAACACCCGCCTTGCCGAGTTGGTGATGGACGTCGGCGTAGACGGGCAGTGGCAGCACAACATCGCCCAGCGCTTTCGCACCTTGCGGCGGCAACGGCAAGCCACGCTGCGCGACTGGGACTTCGACCTCGAAACCCGCGGGGCATACGTGCAGGCCGTGATCCGCCCGATCGACCGTCTGAAACTGGTGCCGGCCTACCGCGTGGACCGCATCTACGGTGATTTCACCAATGTGGTGGCTGACACCACGGCGCCGGTCTACGACTACGGGCTGATCAAGCAACCCAAGTTCAGTGCCTCGTATGCCATCAGCGCGGCGGTGGTGGGCTATGCCAACTGGGGGCGCACGTTCCAGATCGGCAGCGGCAATGCCGCCTATCGCACGCAGACAGGCAACCTGGCGCCTTCCATCAATGAAGGCTGGGAGGCCGGACTGAAGTGGGCCCCGGCTGCGCATCTGCAGACTCGCATCGCGATCTGGGAACAGACCGCATCGGACGAAGTGGCGACCATCCTGGGTGTGAACGGGTCGGTCGGCAGCAATGAAGTCAGCAACGTCGGCCAGACGCGGCGCCGTGGCTGGGATCTACAGGCCAACTGGCAACCTACCGTGCACTGGCGCACCTGGGCTTCGTACTCACGGCAAAAGGCCACCATCGAAGTGCCCGATCCGAGCGCGCCAGCCACGGCGGGGCGGCAGATCGAGAATGTGCCGAACTGGCTGGTCAGCGCAGGCATGGAGTTCAGTCCAACCGACGACTGGACCTTCAGCGCCTGGGGCAACGGCCAAAGTGACTACTACGTGGAACGTACCAACACGTTGGGGCGCTATGGCGGTTATGCACTGCTCAACCTGAGCGCCGCTTACCGCTTCGACACGCGCAGCCAACTGACGTTGCAACTGAAGAACGCCACCGATCGCGCCTATCTCTACGCCTGGTACGACAGCGGCTCATCGGGCTACTCGCCCGGCGATGGCCGCGCGCTCTACCTGACCTGGACACGGGAGCTCTGAGATGACGGCCACTGCCACACCGGCCAATGCGGATCGCCTGCGCTTCTATCGCGCGGTGTGGCGGTGGCATTTCTACGCTGGGCTGCTCGTCTTGCCCTTCATCGCATGGCTGGCACTGACCGGCGCGGTCTACCTCTATCAGAAGCCGATCGACCGCTGGATTCACCATGGATTGAAAGTAGTGGAGGTGGACAGCGTGAGCAGGGCGCTGCCCAGTGCCCACATCACCGCCGTACGCGCGGTGACCCAAGGCGAGGTCTTTCGCTACAGCACACCGGAGCGTGCCGACAGCAGTGTGGAAGTCGGCGTCATCGAAGCAGATGGACACCGCCACGTGTACTACGTGGATCCAGCGAGATCGCATGTGCTGGGCCATCTACCTGAGAAGGGGACGTTCTCCGGTGTGGTCCGGCGGCTGCACAGCTTGGATCTGCTGGGCAGCTACGCCAGCGCACTGATCGAAATCGCGGCCGGCTGGGCCATCCTGCTCGTGCTGACCGGCGTCTACCTGTGGTGGCCGCGCGGGCAGAAGGGAGGCGTGACCACCGTCCGCGGGCAACCCGGCCAACGCCTCTTTTGGCGGGATCTGCACGCGGTGACGGGCGTATGGGTGGGCCTGGTGCTGCTGTTCCTTGCGCTGACCGGCATGCCGTGGTCACTGGTATGGGGCAAGCAGGTCAACGCCTGGGCAAACGGCCACAACGATGGCTACCCCGCTGGCGTGCGCGTGGAAGTGCCGATGTCGCGCCAGCGACTGGCCGACACCACCGTCCCCACCTGGTCGCTGCAGCAGGCCCACCTTCCGGCCTCGGGTGCGTCGCATGCCCGGCATACGGCGCAGCCCGAGCATGATGGCCACGAGGGACACGGCGGAAGCGGGCCGGGGGAGTTGGCGTTGCAGCCGGGCGCCATCGGCATCGATGCCGCCATCCGGACATTTGAACGTCTGGGCCTGGCGCCCGGCTACAGCGTCAGCCTGCCGCGCGGCGCCCTCGGGGTCTACAGCGCTTCGGTCTATCCCGAAGTACTGGACCAGCAGCGCGTCGTGCATCTGGATCAGTACAGCGGAGAGGTCCTGCTTGACATGCGCTACGCCGACTACGGGCCGCTGGGGCGGGCGCTGGAATGGGGCATCAACGTGCACCTCGGGCAGGAGTACGGCACGGCCAACCGTCTGCTCCTCTTGATTGCCTGCATGGCGATCGTATTGCTGTGCGTCAGCGGTGCAGCCATGTGGTGGAAGCGTCGTCCATTGGGCGGCCTGGGTGTACCTCCACTGCCACGACAGGGCCACAGCGTTGCCGGCGTGTTCGCATTGCTGTGCGTCGGCGGCCTGCTCTTTCCACTGGTGGGGGCATCCCTGCTGCTGGTGGGACTTCTCGATGCCCTCGCCACTCGGGGCTGGCGTTCACCGCCAGCCGCCTGATGCGCACGGCCTTCCTCACTCTCATCGAATCTGGAAACTTGCCATGACCCACAAGACCCTGAGCAGCAGCACCATCGCACTGGCGCTGGCCTGCATGACACCTGTGGCCTACGCCCAAAGCGACGCCGCGCATCAGGCACCGTCTACGCCGGATGAGGTGCCCAGTTGGACGCTGGCTCCCGTGAAGGTCACCGCCAAGCGCGGCGGCTACGCCGCATCTGCCACCTCTGCGGCCACCCGCACCGAAACGCCACTCACCGAAGTACCGCAATCGGTGCAGATCATCACCAGCACCCTGCTGCGCGAACAGGACCGGCGGACGCTCGGCGATGCGCTGGTCAACGTCTCCGGTGTCACACCCACTCGCTCGGACGAAACCCTGTTCATTCCGCCGATCGTTCGCGGCTTTCCGGCCGAGGTCTACCTCGATGGCCTACCGCTGTTTGCAGGCAACCAGCAAGCCTATGACCCGCCCGGCCTAGTGGGGATTTCCACGATCAGTGTGCTCAAGGGGCCAAGCGCAACGCTCTACGGCGGCGGCCTGGGCACGCCGCTGGGCGGCGTCATCAACATCGAGAGCAAGCGCCCCGATCCAACAGCGTCAAGCGGCATCATCGCCGTGCGGGGGGCAGCTTCTCCACCTGGGGTTTTACCCCGAAACCACGGACAGTTGTGAAAGGGTGGAAAACTTCGAATCCTGCCTGACAGTCCTCCGCCGCATCCTTGGGTTGTGGCGCCGCTCGATGTATTCGAACACATCGGCCCTTGCTGCATCGAGTGTCGGGTACGTTGTGCGGTAGATCCGTTCGCGCTTGAGCACGCCG
>NZ_JBDJNS010000039.1:0-24173 GCF_039674545.1 Luteimonas sp. TWI382 | reverse complement strand
CCGATGCCGACCCAAGCTCCCCCACGATCTGATCGATCAAAGGTCGGACGGTCTGGCACGGGGCGATCCGAAAAATGCCAACTCCCGGACCGCAAAAGCAACTTACAAGGTTGGGATGGGGGCGCTTTCGCGTGACGGCCTGTGCCCCCACCCGGCCCGCTACGCGTGCCGACCTCCCCCCGCAAGCGGGGGAGGTGATGCGCACGCTGCGCTGCGCCTTCCCCCGTTTACGGGGGAAGGTTGGGATGGGGGCGCTTTCGCGTGACGGCCTGTGCCCCCACCCGGCCCGCGACGCGTGCCGACCTCCCCCGCAAGCGGGGGAGGTGATGCGCGCGCTGCGCTGCGCCTTCCCCCGGTTACGGGGGAAGGTTGGGATGGGGGGGCTTTCGCGTGACGGCCTGTGCCCCCGCCCGGCCCGCGACGCGCGCCGATCTCCCCAGCAAGCGGGGGAGGTGAGCTACGCGGCAATGGTCGGCGATTCACGCATCCCGCCCGCCGTCGCACGGCGGGCGTTCGTTTCGCGCACGAAGCAGTGCTTCGTAAACGCGCTCACTCGTTCCCGCCCGCCAAAGCATGGCGGGCGCGCACGCCGCGGCTACTCACCCAATGTCAGTAGGGAGGCGTTGCCGCCGGCGGCGGTGGTGTTGATGGTGACGGTCTTCTCGGTTGCGAAGCGCGGCAGGTAGTGCGGGCCGCCGGCCTTGGGGCCGGTGCCCGATTGGCCTTGGCCGCCGAATGGTTGCACGCCGACGACCGCGCCGATCTGGTTGCGGTTGACGTAGATGTTGCCGACCTTCGCGCGCTGGATGACCCGCTCGACGGTCTCGTCGATGCGCGAGTGGATGCCCAAGGTCAGGCCGAAGCCGGTCGCGTTGATCGCGTCGACAACCGCGTCGAGCTGGTCGCCCTTCCAGCGGATCACATGCAGCGCAGGGCCGAAGTTCTCGCGCGTGAGCTGGGACAGCGATTGCAGTTCCCAGGCGCGCGGGGCGAAGAACGTGCCGTGCTCGGTGCCGGATCCGAGCCGGGCCTCGGCGATCGGCTTGGCCGCGCCCTGCATCCGCGCGGCGTGCTCGTCGAGCAGCGCCTTGGCGTCGGGATCGATCACCGGGCCGACGTCGGTCGACAGCAACGCCGGGTCGCCGACGGTCAGTTCCTTCATCGCGCCGGCGATCATGCCGATCACCTTGTCGGCGATGTCGTCCTGCACGTACAGCACGCGCGCGGCCGAGCAGCGCTGGCCGGCCGAGGTGAACGCCGAGGCCAGCGCGTCCTTGACCAACTGCTCGGGCAGCGCCGAAGAGTCGGCGATCAGTGCGTTCTGGCCGCCGGTCTCGGCGATCAGCACCCCGATCGCGGCATCGCGCGCGGCCAGCGCACAGTTGATCGCGCGCGCGGTGTCGGTCGAGCCGGTGAAGGCGACGCCGGCCACGCGCGGGTCGGACGTCAGCGCCGCGCCGACGGTCGCACCGTCGCCGGGCAGGTACTGCAGCACGTCCTTCGGGATGCCGGCTTCGTGCAGCAGCTTCACCGCCTCGAAGCCGACCAGCGTGGTCTGCTCGGCGGGCTTGGCGATCACACTGTTGCCGGCCGCCAGCGCGGCGGCGATCTGGCCGGCGAAGATCGCCAGCGGGAAGTTCCACGGGCTGATGCACACGAACACGCCGCGGCCCGACAGCTGCAGCGCGTTCGACTCGCCGGTCGGGCCGGGCAGCGCCTCGGGCACGAATGCCGTGCGCGCCTGGCCGGCGTAGTAGCGCAGAAAATCCACCGCTTCGCGGACTTCGGCGACGCCGTCGGGGATCGTCTTGCCGGCCTCGCGCGTACACAGCGCGATGAACTGCGGCATGCGCTGCTCGAGCAGGTCGGCGGCATGTTCGAGGATCGCCGCGCGCGAGGCGACCGGGGTGGCGTCCCAGCCCGGTTGTGCGGCAACCGCGTTGGCCAGCGCGCGCTCGACCGTGGCGGTGTCGGCGGCGGTCCACTCGCCCACGCGCACGCGGCGGTCGGCGGGGTTGGTGACCTCGGTCTGGGTGCCGGTCGCCGTGGCACCCGGCACCAGCGGCGTTGCCGTCCACGTCGTCGGCGCGCTGCGGATCTGCTCGGCGAGCGTGGCGAGCTGCGCGTCGTTGGCGAGGTTGACGCCCATGGAGTTGCTCCTGTCGAAAGACTGGCTGCGGTAGAGGTCGACCGGCAGCGGAATGCGGGGGTGGGGAATGGACTCGAAGCCGGCGACGACCTCGACCGGGTCGCGGATCAGGTCGTCGATCGCGACGTCCTCGTCGCTGATCCGGTTGACGAAGCTGGAGTTGGCACCGTTCTCGAGCAGGCGGCGCACGAGGTACGGCAGCAGGTCCTCGTGCGAACCGACCGGCGCGTACACCCGGCACGGCACATCCAGACGATCGGCCGGAATGACCTCGGCGTAGAGGTCGTCGCCCATGCCGTGAAGCTTCTGGAACTCGAAGCGGTGCGATGCGCCGACGGTGCGCGGACCCAGCAGCGTGCCGGCCAGGCGGTGCACCGCGGCGATGGTCTGCGCGTTATGGGTGGCGAACATCGGGTAGATCGCATCGGTCGCCGACAGCAGTCGGCGCGCGTTGGCCTGGTAGCTGACGTCGGTGTTGGGCTTGCGGGTGAATACCGGGTAGCCGGGATGGCCCTCGACCTGGGCGCGCTTGACCTCGCTGTCCCAGTACGCGCCCTTGACCAGGCGCACGGGGATGCGCCGACCCAGATCGCGGGCGAGCGCGGCGATCCAGTCGATGACGAACGGCGCGCGCTTCTGGTAGGCCTGCACGACGATGCCGAAACCTTCCCAGCCGCTCAGCGACGGGGTCCGCACGGCGGCCTCGATGACATCCAGCGACAGCTCCAGGCGGTCGCTTTCTTCCGCGTCGACGGTCAGGCCGATCCGATGGTGCTTTGCGCGCTTGGCCAACTCGGCCAGACGCGGCGCCAGCTCGGCGAGCACGCGCGCGTGCTTGGCATGTTCGTAGCGCGGGTGCAGCGCCGACAGCTTGACCGAGATCGACGGTGCGGCGATCTCGTCGTCGAAGCGGCCCGAGGTGCCGATCGCGTCGATCGCGTCCTGGTAGGCCTTGAGATACCGGTCGGCGTCGCGCTGGGTCAGTGCGGCCTCGCCAAGCATGTCGAACGAGTAGCGGTAGGCGGCGTTGGCGCCCTTGCGCGAACGCGTCAGCGCCTCGCCGATCGTGCGCCCCATCACGAACTGGTGCCCCATGATCCGCATCGCCTGGCGCACCGCCAGCCGGATCACCGGCTCGCCGACGCGCCCGACCAGCCGCTTGAACGCGCCGTGGACGTTGCGCTTGGTCTCGTCGGCCAGGTCGACCAGGCGGCCGGTCAGCATCAGGCCCCAGGTCGAGGCGTTGACCAGCACCGAGTCCGACTGGCCCATGTGCTTCTTCCAGTCCGCCTCGCCGAGCTTGTCGCGGATCAGCTTGTCGGCGGTCTCTTGGTCGGGGATGCGCAGCAGCGCCTCGGCCACGCACATCAGCAGCACGCCTTCCTCGCTGCCCAGGTCGTACTGCTGCATGAAGGCTTCGATCGCACCGCGGTCCTGGGCGCGCAAGCGCACCCGGCGGACCAGGTCGGCCGCGGTGGCCTGGATCGCGGCGCGGTCGGCATCCGGCTGCCGCGCCTGCGCGAGCAGCTCGCGCACATGAAGGGTCTCATCGCGCGTCCAGGCGTCGGTGATCGCCGCGCGCAGCGGCGGGAGAGGAGCCGCCGCATAGGCGGGAGACAGGCTGGCGTTCAAGGGGCGCACCGGCGAGGGCAGAAGCCGAATTCTATGGCGCCCTGTCGTCCCACGATAGGCCAAAAGAGACAGGCGCCGGACGCGGCCTCGAGCGCGATCGTGCCGGCTCGGCGCTGGCGACCCGTACGAGGCCCCGCGCGCCATCATTAATTGGTACACAGTAGGGGGCGGGTCGCTTGCCCGAACCGCACCCAGGTGTCCATCTCCGACCACCCACCCGCGGCGGATGCTGCGGTGCAGCATCCGCTTGCAGCCGGCATGCAGATGCCGGACCGCATTGCGTCGGCAACTGCGACAGGTTGCCGCAGCAGAGCGCGGACAGCTAACATTCATTCGTTATCGCAGTACGCCGCCGCTCCTGCGCAGTCGTTCCGGTGCCCCCTGGGCCGGGCGAGGACGGACGCGTTCCCGCCAGACAACGCCAGCTCAGGCATTGGGGTTCGATGTGAAGCAAGCCGGTCGTTTCAAGCTGTGGATGTGCGGGCTCGCCACGATGGCGCTGTCTGCGAATGCATGGGCGCAGTCCGCCGATCCCAAGCCGTGGCAACTGAACATGGGGCGCGGCGTCACCGCGTCGTCCCAGCACGCCTACGACGCCCACATGCTCGCGCTGTGGATCTGCGTGGGCATCGGTGCGTTGGTGTTCGGCGCGATGGCGGTCGCGATGTTCCGCTTCCGCAAGTCGCGCGGCGCGGTTGCTGCGCAGTTCAGCCACAACACCACCGCCGAGATCATCTGGACCGTGGTGCCGATCGTGTTGCTGGTCATCATGGCGGTGCCGGCCACGCGCAAGCTCATCGCCATGTACGACACCCGCGATGCCGAGATGACCGTCAAGGTCACCGGCGTGCAGTGGATGTGGAAGTACGAGTACATGGGCGAGGACGTCATCCTGACCAGCCGTCTGGACCGCGAAAGCGACCGGCTGCGGCAGAACCGCGGCACCACGCGCGCCGAGCTCGACGCCCACGGCCACTACCTGCTCGATGTCGACAACGCGCTGGTGCTGCCGACCGACACCAAGGTCCGTTTCGTGGTCACCGCCGACGACGTGATCCACTCCTGGTGGGTGCCGGCGCTGGGGTGGAAGCAGGACGCGATCCCGGGCATCGTCAACGAGGCCTGGACGGAGATCCTCGAACCGGGCATCTACCGCGGTCAGTGCGCGGAACTGTGCGGCAAGGACCATGCCTTCATGCCGATCGTCGTGCGCGCGGTGCCGCGCGCCGAGTTCGACAGTTGGCTGGCCGCCGAGAAGGCGCGCAATGCGCCGCCCGCCGCCGAACCTGAGCCCGCCCCGGCGCAGGCCGATGCGGAGGCCGCCGATGCGGCTGCCGCGCAGACCCCTTCCGCCCCCGCCGCACCCGCGGCCGGCTGATCGCTCGAGGTTGAATGCCATGTCGACGACGCACACCGCCACTGCCGACGCGCACCACGACGATCACGCCCACCGACAGGGCTTCGTCCAGCGCTGGTTCTTCTCCACCAACCACAAGGACATCGGCACGCTGTACCTGCTGTTCTCCTTCGTGATGTTCATCATCGGCGCGGGCATGAGCGTGATCATCCGCACCGAACTCGCCTCGCCGGGCCTGCAACACGTCAGCCCGGTGTTCTTCAACCAAATGACCACCATGCACGCGCTGGTGATGATCTTCGGCGGCGTCATGCCCGCGTTCGTGGGCTTGGCGAACTGGATGATCCCGCTGCAGATCGGCGCGCCGGACATGGCGCTGCCGCGCATGAACAACTGGTCGTTCTGGATCCTGCCGTTCGCGTTCACGCTGCTGCTGATGACGCTGTTCATGCCCGGCGGCGGCCCGGCCGGCGGCTGGACGCTCTACCCGCCGCTGTCGCTGCAGGGCGGCAACAGCGTGTCGCTGACGATCTTCGCGATCCACATGATGGGCATCAGCTCGATCATGGGCGCGATCAACGTCATCGCCACGATCCTCAACATGCGCGCGCCGGGCGTGGACCTGCTGAAGATGCCGATCTTCTGCTGGGCCTGGCTGATCACCGCGTTCCTGCTGATCGCGGTGATGCCGGTGCTCGCCGGTGCGGTCACGATGCTGTTGACCGACAAGTTCTTCATGACCTCGTTCTTCAACGCCGCCGGCGGCGGCGACCCGGTGATGTACCAGCACATCTTCTGGTTCTTCGGGCATCCCGAGGTCTACATCATGATCCTGCCGGCGTTCGGTATCGTCAGCGAGATCATCCCCACCTTCAGCCGCAAGCCGCTGTTCGGCTATCAGGCGATGGTCTATGCCACGGCCGCGATCGCGTTCCTGAGCTTCATCGTCTGGGCCCACCACATGTTCACCGTGGGCATGCCGCTGGGCGGCGAGATCTACTTCATGTTCGCCACGATGCTGATCTCGATCCCGACCGGCGTGAAGGTGTTCAACTGGGTCTCGACGATGTGGCGCGGCTCGCTGACGTTCGAGGCGCCGATGTTGTGGGCGGTCGCGTTCGTCATCCTGTTCACCATCGGCGGTTTCTCGGGCCTGATGCTGGCGATCGTGCCGGCCGACTTCCAGTACCACGACACCTATTTCGTCGTCGCGCACTTCCACTACGTGCTGGTCACCGGCGCGCTGTTCTCGATCATCGCGGCGACCTACTACTGGTGGCCGAAGTGGACCGGGCGGATGTACAGCGAGTTCTGGGCGAAGGTGCACTTCTGGTGGACGATCGTGTTCGTCAACCTGCTGTTCTTCCCGCAGCACTTCCTGGGTCTGGCCGGCATGCCGCGCCGCATCCCCGACTACAACGTCGTGTTCGCGGACTGGAACCTGGTCAGCTCGATCGGCGCGTTCGGCATGTTCGCCACGCCGTTCCTGATGTTCGCGATCCTGCTGCACTCCAAGCTGCGCGGCGCGCCCGCGGCCGCGCGCTCTTGGGAAGGCGCCAAGGGCCTGGAGTGGACCGTGCCGTCACCGGCGCCCCACCACACCTTCGCCAAGCCGCCGGTGCTCAAGCCCGGCGACCTCGCGCACGACGACATCAGCCACTGAGGCCATGGAGCTGCGCGCCGCGATGCCCACGCCCGATGCCCACGACGACCTGGCCGCCCGCCGCCGCCGCGCGCGCCGCACGGCGCTGACGATCGCGGTGGTCGCGCTGTGCATCTACGCCGGTTTCATCCTGCGCGGGGTGCTGCTGGCATGAGTGCGCGACGTTCGCTGGGGATCGGCAAGCTGGTGGCGGTCTCGGTCGCCGCGTTCGCGTTCACCTTTTCACTGGTGCCGCTCTACCGCATCGCCTGCGAGAAGGTGTTCGGCATCCGCCTTGAGAACAGCGCCGTCGCGGCGCCGTCGCAGTCGGCCGCGGGCGTGGAGGAGCGCTGGGTGACGGTGGAGTTCGACGCCAGCGTCAATTCGCACCTGCCCTGGTCGTTCCGACCCAACCAGACCCGCATGCGCGTGCGCGTGGGCGAGCAGTACGAGACCACGTACTACGCGCACAACGACAGCGCGCGCCCGATCGTCGGCAGCGCCACACCGTCGGTCGCGCCGGCGCGGGCGTCGGGCTTCTTCCAGAAGACCGAATGCTTCTGCTTCACCGCACAGACGCTCCAGGCCGGCGAAACCCGCGACATGCCGGTCCGCTTCATCATCGACCCCTCGCTGCCGCGGGACGTCAATACGGTCACGCTGTCGTACACGTTCTTCAAGAACGATGTGCTGACCTCGCGGCTGGTCGCCGATGCTGCCCCGCCGCGTGACGCGCGGCTGGGCGCCTCGCCTTGAGCGTCCCGCTTCATCTTTCGACACCGCGCCGCCACCCGGATACCGCCATGGCCCACGTGAAGACCGAACACCAGGATCCCAACGTCTACTTCGTGCCGCATGACAGCAAGTGGCCGCTGTTCGCGTCGGTTGCGCTGTTCGTGACGATGCTGGGCCTGGCCAGCTGGTTCAACGAGGCCAGCTGGGGTCGCACGACGTTCTTCGTCGGCATCGCCGGGTTGGCGCTGATCCTGTTCAAGTGGTTCGCCGACGTCGTGCTCGAGTCGGTGTCGGGCTACTACAACAAGCAGGTCGACGTGTCGTTCCGGATGGGGATGGTGTGGTTCATCTTCTCGGAGATCATGTTCTTTGCCGCGTTCTTCGGCGCGCTGTTCTACGCCCGCACGCTGGCGCTGCCGTGGCTGGGCGGCGAGGGCTCGGGCGCGATGACCAACTCGGTGCTGTGGGACGGCTACAGCGCCGCGTGGCCGACCGCCGGCCCGGGCGACGTGGGCGGGGTGTTCCAGACCATCCCGGCCTGGGGCCTGCCGCTGATCAATACGCTGATCCTGCTGGCGTCGGGCGTGACGATCACCATCGCCCACCACGCGCTGCGCGCTGCGCACCGCACCCGCTTGCTGGTGTTCCTGGGCGCGACGATCGCGCTGGGCTGCGTGTTCCTGTTCTTCCAGATCGAGGAATACGTCCACGCCTACCGCGACCTCAACCTGACGCTGGGGTCTGGCATCTACGGTTCGACGTTCTTCATGCTCACCGGATTCCACGGGGCGCATGTCACGCTCGGCACGATCATGCTGATCGTGATCTGGCTGCGTTGCTTCCGTGGCCACTTCACCAGCGAGAACCACTTCGCCTTCGAGGCGGTGGCCTGGTACTGGCACTTCGTCGACGTGGTCTGGCTGATTCTGTTCCTGTTCGTCTACGTCGTCTGAGGACGAAGCAGGCGATGGTGCCGGGTGAGTCGTGAAACAAGCCCGGCGCATGCCCGCCGCGCTCGCTCCGATCACCCCGCCCCAATGACCGGTCCCGGCCTCAGCCGTAGACGCCGTGTGGCTTGATCCACCCCATCCAGATCGCCAGCAGCACCAGCGCGATCAGCGCCACCGACAGCCCGATGCGGCGGGTCAGGGCGTTCACGGTCCGGTTGCTGCGGCCCTTGTCGTTGAGCATGTAGTACAGGCCGGCGCCCAGGTTCCACAGGATCAGCAGGACGAAGCCGATGATCAGCAGCAGCTTGAGCGACTCGTTCATGACCATCACGGACTCCGTGGCACCAGGGGTATGAGCGGATTATTGCAGTCCGCGGGCGGCGGTGCGTGAGTCGGCGCGGCGGACGCGTCCTCGGGTGGGCGGCGGCGGTGCTGTTGGCGCTGGCGTTCGCCGGGCTCGGTCAATGGCAGCTGGGCCGGATGCACGACAAGCGGGCGATGCTCGATGCCGTCGAGCAGACCTTGACCGAACGCCAGGCGGTGCCGTTGGCGCAGGCCGCGGACCCGCATCGCCAGCGCGACTACGATTGGGCGGCCGGCCGTGGGCGCTTCCTCGATACGCCGGCATTCGTGCTCGACAACCAGATCCATGCGGGCCGTCCTGGCTTGCGCGTCTATCGCCTGTTCGCCCCTGACGCTGGTGCGCCGCCGCTGCTGGTCGATCTGGGTTGGGTGCCGATCGCCGACCGCACGGCGCGGATGCCGTCGGCCGAGGTGCTGGCCGGCGACGGGGTGATCGGACCGCCGATGGACCTGCGGGGCCTGCTGGCACCGCCGCCGTCGGCCGGGCTGGCGCTGGGGCCTGCGATCGGGCCGGGCCCGGCCTGGCTGATGACGCGCTTCGATGCCCAGGCGATCGCCTCGGCCGCCGGTGTGCCGACGCTGCCGCCGCGGGTGTTGCGGCTCGATCCTGCGCTGCCGGTCGGCTATGGTCGCGATCTGGAGATTCTGCCCAACACCTTGCCGCCCGAAAAACACCTGGGCTACGCCGTGCAATGGTTCGGCCTGGCGTTGACTGTGCTGGTCACCGCCCTGGTGCTCACTTTCCGGAAGTCCCGCCGATGACATCGTCCGTCCCGCGCGCGCAGCGCGACCGCAATCGCTGGTTGCTGGTGCTGATCGTGGTGCTGTTTCTGGGCAGTGCCGTCGTCGCCGGCGCGCTGCGCTTTTCGGGCTGGCGGCCGGCCGGCATGCAGAACCACGGCGAGTTGCTCGATCCGCCGGCCGATCTGCGTTCACGCACCCCGCGGCTGGTCGATGGCAGCGCCTATGCCTGGCAGCCAGTGGAGCGCCGCTGGCGGATCCTCGTCGCGCCGCCCGCGGACTGCGGGGAGGCCTGTGTCGCGCTGTCGCGCGAGCTCGACCTGGTGTGGCGACTGTTCGGCCGCAACGCCGACCATGTCGACATCCTGTGGCTGGGCCCGGTGCCTGAAGGCGCGGTGCGCAATACGGCGTGGCGCGAGCTGCAGGCCGACCCCGGCCTGCGTGCGACATTGCCCCGCGTCGACGGCAGCGTCGGCGAAGCGGACAATGGCGTCCCGGCCTACGTCGTGGACCCCAACGGGTTCGTGATCCTGCGCTACGCTCCCGGCTTCGATCCGGGGCATCTGCGTGCGGATATGGCCAAGTTGCTCAGACTCCGCTGATGACCCACAGCCCGCCCTCGAACGCCACGTCCTATCGCCCGGCCGTCCATCGCCACTTCCACCGCATCGCTTGGTTTGCGGCGGCGCTGACGTTGTGCGTGATCGTGTTCGGCGCGTTCGTGCGGTTGTCCGACGCCGGCCTGAGCTGCCCGGACTGGCCGACGTGCTACGGGCGCGCGACCTGGCCGCAGGCCGCCACCGACGTCAGCGACCACGCCGCGAGCGCGATCCGGCCGTTCGAGACCCACAAGGCCTGGCGCGAGCAGGTGCACCGCCACCTGGCGGCGACGCTGGGCGTGTTCGTGCTCGGCCTGGCGCTGCTGGCGGTCCGCCGCCGGCGTCACGGCGTGCTGCAGGTGATCGGCGCGGCCCTGCTGGTCGCGCTGGCGATCCCGCTGTACATGCGCGGCGACACGATGGCCGCACTCGCGGTCGCCGCGCTCGGCGAGGCGCTGCTGCTGTTCGCGGCGCTGCGCTGGTCGAACATCGACCTGGCGCGTGCGGCGGTGCTGACGCTGGCGGTGGTGATCTTCCAGGCGCTGCTGGGCAAATGGACGGTGACCTTGCTGCTCAAGCCGGTGATCGTCATGGGCCACCTGCTCGGCGGCATGCTGACGTTCTCGCTGCTGCTGTGGATGGCCTGGCGGGCCACGATGCAGCCGATCGTGCTGGCGCAGGCCGACACCTTGCGACGGTGGACGCTCGCGGCGATCGCGGTGGTCGGCGTGCAGATCGCGCTCGGCGGCTGGGTCAGCGCCAACTACGCCGCGCTCGCCTGCGGCGCCGGCGGCTGGACGACCGCGGTCCATCACTACGGCGACTTCCCCAAGTGCGTCGGCCAGTGGTGGCCACGGGGCGATTTTGGCGAAGGCTTCGTGCTGTGGCGCGGCGTCGGTGTCGACTACGAGGGCGGGGTGCTGGACGGCGCGGCGCGTATCGCGATCCAACTGGCGCACCGCGCGATGGCGGTGGTGGTGTTCGTCACGCTGCTCGCCTTCGTCGTGCGCCTGTCGCGCACGCCCGGCCTGCGCGGCTGGGCGGCGGCGCTGGGCGCGCTGACGCTGGCCCAGGTCGCGCTGGGCATCCTCAACGTCAAGCTCGCGCTGCCGCTGTGGGTCGCGGTGCTGCACAACGGCGGCGCCGCGCTGCTGCTGTTCGTGCTGGTCTCGTTGCTGGCGCGGTTGCGGCGGCCCGACTGACATGGCCGGCAGCAAGGCACGCGAGTACTGGACGCTGACCAAGCCGCGGGTGGTCGCGCTGATCGTGTTCACCGCGCTGGTGGGCATGTTCCTCGCCGTCCCGGGGCTGCCGCCGGCGCGACAGAGCGTCTTCGGCCTGCTCGGCATCTGGCTGGCGGCGGCATCGGCGGCGGCGATCAATCACCTGATCGACCAGCGCATCGACAAGGTCATGGCGCGCACGGCGCATCGTCCGCTGGCGACCGGGGCGCTGCGGCCGGGGCAGGTGCTGGCGTTCGCGCTGGTGCTTGGCGCGTTGTCGATGGCGATCCTGGTGCTGCTGGTCAACACGCTCACCGCGCTGCTGACGTTCGCCTCGCTGATCGGCTACGCGGTCGTCTACACGGGGTTTCTCAAGCGTGCGACGCCGCAGAACATCGTCATCGGCGGCATCGCCGGCGCCGCGCCGCCGTTGCTGGGCTGGGCCGCGGTGACCGGCATGACCGGGCAGTGGGACTGGGCGCACGCGCTGCTGCTGGTGCTGATCGTGTTCGTGTGGACGCCGCCGCACTTCTGGGCGCTGGCGATCTTCCGCCGCGAGGATTACGCCCGTGCGCTGGTGCCGATGCTGCCGGTCACCCACGGCGTGGCCTATACGCGCTGGCAGATCCTGATCTACAGCGTGTTGCTGGTGGTGATCACGCTGCTGCCGGTGGCGATCGGCATGAGCGGGCTGTTCTACCTGGGCGGTGCGGTCGTGCTCGGCCTGGTGTTCCTCTGGTATGCCTGGCGACTGCTCGATCCGCCGGACGAGTTCTTCGCGATGCGGATGTTCAATTACTCGGTGGTGTACCTGATGGCGTTGTTCGCGTTCCTGCTGGTCGACCACTGGCTGCTGCCGTGGCTGCCGGGGGCGGGCGGGCTGTCCGGCGGCGGCCTGGACTGGCAGCGCGTGGGCTGACGGGGCAAGGAATCGGCCTGCCGGCGGATTCTGGAAACGATTTCATGAATGCGGCAACATAGCGCCCTCCGCGCGGGCGTGCCTGCCGCCAGCCTGTGATCGTGCGCGTTGCGCCGTTCCAGCGACCGGCCGACGGGCCGTGCGGACATTCCCTGTTCCTCCCCCAAGGATCCCTCATGTCGAATCTCCAGGCGCTGCTGCCACAGCGCGATCTGCGTTTCACCCGCAATGCCGTCGGCATGGGCGGCGGCCCGCTGCTGGCCCTGTTGCTGTTCCTGGTCGCCGGTGCGATCGCCTGGTGGCAGGCGCCCGGGCTGCTGCAGGACCTGCAGATCCGCGCCAATCCGCTTGAGCTCGAGGACTACGACCTGCGCGATGGCCGCTGCACGACGCGCAAGGCGGTGTTCACCGATTGCGAGGCCGATGTCGCCTACCGCGTCGATGGCGTCGACTACGAGAAGCACATCTCGCTGATGTTCCTGTCGTTCTCGCGCGGCGACTACGCGGCGAGCCTGGTCGTGGCGGCCGACGACCCGTCGAAGGCGGCGCTGAGCATTGGCCTTGAGCGCATCTGGAACCGCGTGGCGTTCTTCCTGGTGCTGTTCGGGATCTTCGCAGGCCTCGGCGTCGTGGCGATCGTCACCTGGGTGCGCAACGGCCGCATCAACCGCGCCGCGCAGCAGCCACAGCGCTGGACGCCCGAGCCGGTCGAGGTCAAGGCGGCGCAGTCCTCGTTCGGGGGCACGGTGGTCACCTACGCCTACGGCAAGCTGCCCGGCCGCGCCGCGGGCAAGCAGAACGTCCGTTTCGGCAAGCGCGAAGCCCCGTTGCTGGTCGATACCCCCGATGGTGAAACCCAGGCCCTGGCGTTGCGTCCGGCGTCCGGCGGGCCGGCCTTGCTGCTCGATGCCGGGCTGGAGCGCATCGATCTGACGCAGGCCGAGCGGCAGGCTGCGTTCGCGGTGCTGGGCGCCTCGCCCGACACCTCCGCCTGAGTCGCGCGTCCGGGCGCTCAGGCCGGGTAGATGCCGCCGAGCACCCGCGGGCCGGCGGCGCCGGTCACCGATGGCAGATTGCCCGGCAGGCCGAGCACGGTCTGCCGGGCCAGCCACGCAAAGCCCATGGCCTCGACGTGGTCGGGGTCGAGCCCGTGCGCGGCGCTCGACACCACTGCGACGCCGGGCAGGGCATCGGCCACCGCCGCCATCAGCGCTGGGTTGTGCACACCGCCACCGCAGGCGATCAGGCGCGCGGTGCTCGGCTGGGTGGCGCGCAGCGCATCGGCGATCGTCGTCGCGCTCAGCGCCAGCAGCGTTGCCTGCACGTCGGCCGGTGCCTCGTGACCGGTCAGCGCGGTTTCGACCCAGTCCAGATGGAACTGGTCGCGGCCCGAGGACTTGGGCGGCGGCAGCGCGAACCAGGGGGCCGCACGCAGCCGTGCCAGCAGCGTCGGGTCGACCCGGCCACCGGCCGCCAGCGCACCGCCGCGGTCGAACGGCTGGCCGGTGTGCCGCAGGCACCAGGCGTCCATCAGCCCGTTGGCTGGGCCGGTGTCGAAGCCGCGCACCGCGCCGCTGTCGGCCGGCAGCAGGGTGAGATTGGCGATACCGCCCAGGTTGAGAACCGCCCGGTCCTCGCCGGGCGCGTGCAGCAGCGCGGCGTGCAGCGCCGGCAGCAGCGGAGCGCCGTGGCCGCCGGCGGCGACATCGCGGCGGCGGAAATCGGCCACGGTGCGGATACCGGTGCGTTCGGCGATCCGAGACGGGTCGCCGAGCTGCAGGGTGAAGCCGTATTGGCCGTCGCCATGGCGCCCCTGCGGGCGGTGGCGCAGCGTCTGGCCGTGGGAGCCGATCGCCGCGATGTCCGCGGACGTCAGCCCGGCTTCGGCGAGCACCCGGTTGGCGGCCTGCGCGAAGCCCTCGGCGATCCGGCTGTCGAGCTCGCCCAGGTCGTCGAGGGTCAGCGGCGCGGCCTGCTGGCCCAGCGCCACCAGCTGCGTGCGCAGATCCTCGGGCCAGGGATAGGTACGGCCCAGGCGCAGTTCGGCCCGCAAGCGGCCGTCGCCGTCCTCGAAGCGCACGATCGCCGCATCGATGCCGTCGGCGCTGGTGCCCGAGATCAGGCCGAGAAACAGGTCGGACATGGGCACGCGCAGGGCTCGGGACATGCGAAACGCCCGGCTGGCGCCGGGCGTGGGATCAGCCGCGAGTGCTGCGACCCGCGTCGGCGCTGGCGACCTGGCGGTCGGCACGCTCGGGATCGGGACGCGCCGGCACGTCGGCGTAGATGATGTCCTCGACTTCGCGGATGCGGGCGAGCGCCGGACCGGTCTGCTGGCGGAACTGCGCCAGTGCCGTGCCGCTCAGCGGGTCGGGCTCGGGCATCGTGTGCTGCAGCGGGTTGCGGTGCTGGCCGTTGACGCGGAACTCGTAGTGCAGGTGCGGACCGGTCGCCAGGCCCGTCGAGCCGACATAGCCGATCACCGTGCCCTGCGAGACACGCTGGCCCTGGCGGACATTGCCGAAGCGCGACATGTGCGCGTAGAGCGTGGTGTGGCCGCGACCGTGGTCGAGGATCACGACATTGCCGTAGCCGCGCTGGGTGCCCTTGAACTGCACGCGGGCATCGCCGGCGGCCATGATCGGCGTGCCGGTGGCGGCGGCGTAGTCCACGCCCTTGTGCATGCGCATCGTGCCCAGCACCGGGTGGCGGCGGCTGCCGAAGCGCGAGCTCAGCCGCGCGTACTGGATCGGCATGCGGATGAAGCTCTTCTTCAGCGGGCGGCCTTCGGCGTTGTAGTACTCGGCCTTGCCATCGTGCTCGAAGCGGAACGCGGAGAACGGCTTGCCCTTGGCGGTGAACACCGCCGCCTGCACCGGGCCGCTGCGGATCAGCTCGCCTTCGCGCCAGATCTGCTCGACGACCACGCTGAAACGATCGTTCTGGGTGACGTCGGTGTTGAAGTCGATGTCGTACTTGAAGACTTCGTCGGTCAGCGTGTTGATGTTCGCGCCCGACAGGCCCAGCCGGCGTGCCGAGTGGAACAGCGAGCGGCCGACCTGGCCGCTGATGACGACGTTGCGGATCTCGACCGGGCGCTCGATGACCTGTTCCTGGACGGCGTCGCCGGCGAGCGTCAGCTCGACACGCTCGGTGTCGCTGCGGTCGTAGCGCAGCTTCTGCAGGCTGCCGTCGGCGGCGATGTCGAACCCAAGCTCGGTGCCCGGGCGCATGCGTGTGAGCTTGGTCTTGGCATCGGGCAGCTCGAGGATGCGATGCATCGTTGCCGCCGGCAGGTCGAGATCGGAGAAGATCGAGCCCAGCGTCTGACCCTGGGCGACGGTGACCAGTTGCCAGTTGTCGTGTATCTGCTGCGCGCTGCGCTGCTGCGCGGTCAGCGGCGGCAGCGCCAGCGACATGGTGACCAACTGATGATCATCGTCGTCGCCGTCGCGCATCGCATGCGAGAACCCGGGGACCAGCGCAACGACCAGCGCGCCGACCGTCGCGAACAGGCTGGCATGGGCCCAATCGCGGCGCGTCCAACGCCCCGGATACAGCCGGATGCTGCGCGCGCTGCCTTCCTGCGCCGTATTCCGCGCTGCCGCCTGCAGGTTGTCATGGAGCACGCGCCGGTGATGGGCGTCGGCCTGCGGCGGGACGGGTGTCGTCATCGTGGCGGATCCCGGTGCGTGAAAGACGTGTCAGCGCGGTAACATAGAGATGTGAGCTCCATGCGTCAAATGACTGACGGCGCAGGAATTTTTCTTCTATTCACCAGATAACGACACGTTAACGCCCGTCGCAGGCGCATTCACATCGTGAATACGCCGCGGGTCTTTCGAGAGACGCCTTCCCCGATGTCCCAGATCTCCGCCCTCGACCTGATCGCACGCGGCAGTGATGAAATCCTCAAGCGCGACGACCTGCAGGCCCGGCTCGCGCTCGGTCGCCCGCTGCGGATCAAGGCCGGCTTCGACCCCACTGCGCCCGACCTGCATCTGGGACACACGGTGCTGCTCAACAAGCTGCGCCAGTTCCAGGACCTGGGCCACACGGTGATCTTCCTGATCGGCGACTTCACCGGGATGATCGGCGACCCGTCGGGCAAGAGCGCCACGCGCAAGGCGCTCTCGCGCGAGGATGTGCTGGCGAATGCCGAGACCTACAAGGCGCAGGTGTTCAAAGTGCTCGACGCCGAGCGCACCGAAGTGCGCTTCAACTCCGAATGGTTCGGGGCGATGGGCGCGGCGGACATGATCCGGCTGGCGTCCACGCACACGGTCGCGCGCATGCTCGAGCGCGACGACTTCGCCAAGCGTTACGCCGGCCAGCAGCCGATCGCGATCCACGAGTTTCTCTACCCGCTGGTGCAGGGTTATGACTCGGTGGCGCTGCGCGCCGATGTCGAGTGCGGCGGCACCGACCAGAAGTTCAACCTGCTGATGGGACGCGCGCTGCAGGAACACCACGGCCAGGCGCCGCAGGTCGTGTTGACGATGCCGCTGCTCGTCGGCCTGGACGGCGTGGCCAAGATGTCCAAGTCGCTGGGCAACTACATCGGCGTGACCGATCCGGCGATCGACATCGTCAACAAGACGATGAAGATCGGCGATGCGCTGATGTGGAACTGGATCGAACTGCTGAGTCTGGAGATCAGCATCGACGAGGCCGCGGCGCTCAAGGCCGATGTCGAAGCCGGCGCGCTGAACCCGCGCGATGTGAAGCTGCGCCTGGCCCGCGAGCTCGCCACGCGCTTCCACGACGCCGACGCGGCGCAGACCGCGATCGCCGGCTGGCATGCGGCGGTGACCGGCGAGGGCGATGTGACCGCGCTGCCGTTGCAGGATGTCGCGGTGCCCGCCGAGGGCCTGCGCATCGCCGCGCTGCTGACCGCCGCCGGGATCACCCCGAGCAACTCGGAGGCCAACCGCAAGCTCAAGGAGCGCGCGGTCAAGGTCGATGGCGCCGTCGTCGAAGACGCCGGCCTGGTGTTCATGCCCGGCTTCGAGGGCGTGCTGCAGGTCGGCAAGCGCAACTTCGCGCGGGTGCGGCTGATCGGCTGAGCGCGCAGGCGGCCGGTCGATCAGGATCGGTCGTGTGGCGCCCTCTGTTCCGGGTTGGCCAGCGCCAGCAGAACGTCGGCATGGCAGGGGCCGTCGAGCGGGCACCAGCAGGCGAGGTTGCGGCCGCGCAGCGGCGCGAGATCCGGTGCGTCGGCGCAGGTCGCCATGTGCGCGGCGTAGCGGGCGACGCAGATCGCGCGATCGCCGTCGACGCCGATCCGATAGGGATTGCCCCAGCGCCCGGGGCGCGCGACGACCGTCGCCGGAAGTCCGTTGACCGCATGCGAATGCGCCTGCAGATCGAATCCGCGACGACGGGAAAGCCGCAGGCGGACCGGTGTGGTCATGCCGGCGGCCAAGGCGCGCCGCGCCAGATCGCATGGTCGGCGCTGCGCAGCAGCGCGAGATCCTCGTCGGTGTCGCCGTAGGCGTATACCTGCGCGAATGCCTCACGCGGATACGCGGCATGCACCCGCCGGGCCTTCTCGTCGCCGGCGCACTGCGCACCCGCATAGCGGCCGGTGAGCCGGCCGTCGGCCTGTTCGAGTGTCGAACACAGCAGGGCCACGCCCTGGGCTGCGCACCAGGGCGCGAGCAGGACGTCGAGATTGCCCGAGACCACGACCACGGTATCGCCGCGTGCACGATGCCAGTCCATCCGCGCCTGCATTTGCGGGCGCAGCAGCGCGGGCAGTCGCGTGGCCGCGAGCTTCGCACCGGCCGCGGCGACGCGCTCGGCCGGCAGTCCGGAGAAGGCGTAGCGCACGAGGGCTGCGCGTGTACGGATGCCCGACAGCAGGCCCAGCCGGTAGGCGATCACGACCGGCGCCAACAGCACGCGTCCGACGATCAGCCGCCAGCGTGGCGTCGCGGCGACGAGCAGATCGGGGAAGGTCTCGCGGGTGGTGATCGTGCCATCGAAGTCGAACAGCGCGAGGTCGGGCAGCGCGACAGCGCCAACGGCATCGAGCATGTCCGCGGGCCGGGTCGAGGATGACGGCAGGTTGGCCTGCGGGTCAGTGCGTGTGGGCATCGGGCGGTCCTCGCCAACACGAAGGGCGGCGTCGCCGCCGCCCTTCGCACGATGTTGCAATGGCCGGCCTGCCCGGCCGGCGTCCTCGGTTACGGCGTGCCGGTCCGGCCGCGCGCCGCGTCGCGCGTGGCCTTGAACGGATTGCCGTCGTACCAGTTCGGCCAGCGGTCGCCATCGGCGAGCGTGCGGCCGACGCCGTACAGCGCCTCGAGGTCCTGCACGACCCCGTCGAGGTTCCAGTCGGGGTTGTACTCGTCGCCGGGCTGGTGATAGCGCGTGGCGTAGTCGTCGCTGGCTGCCTTGCCGGCAGCGACGCCGCCTTCGATCAGGTCGTTGCCGCCCTTGGCGTAGAGGGCGGGCACGCCGGCCTTGGCGAAGTTGAAATGGTCGGAGCGGAAGTAGTAGCCGCCGGCCGGGTTGCCTTCCTCGACCAGCGTGCGGTTCTGCTGGTCTGCGTAGGTCTTCAGGATGTCCTCCAGCTCCGAGCTGCCCTTGCCGGTGACCACGAAGTCGCGCGAGGGGCCGGCGACGCTCATCGCGTCGAGGTTGATCACGCCGACTGTCTGCGCCAGGTCGATGCTCGGCTGGGCGACGTAGTACTTGCTGCCCAGCAGGCCCGATTCCTCGAGCGTGACCGCCAGAAACACGAGTGAACGCTTCGGCTTGGGCTCGGCGGTGGCGAACTTCTCGGCGATCTCGATGATGCCGGCCACACCGGTGGCGTTGTCGATCGCGCCGTTGTAGATCGTGTCGCCTTCGCCCTCGTGCTTGCCCAGGTGGTCCCAGTGGGCGAGATAGAGGATCGCCTCGTCCGGCGCTTCGGTCCCGGGCAGGATGCCCACGACGTTGCGCGAGTTCTTCTCGGTCACCGTGCTCTTGAGGTCGAACGACACCTTGGCGTTCAGCGGTACCGGCTTGAAGCCTCGCTGATTGGCGGCCTGGATCTGTGCGTCGAGGTCGAGGCCGGCGTCGGCGAACAGGGCGCGGGCGACGTCGCCGGTGATCCAGCCCTGCGCGGGCAGGCGCGGTTCGGGATCGTCCTGCGGGCGCAGATCGAACTGCGCGCCCGACCACGAGTTCTTGACCACGTCCCAGCCGTAGGAGGCACCGGCGGTGTCGTGCACGATCAGCGCCGCGGCCGCGCCCTTGCGCGCGGCCTCCTCGAACTTGTAGGTCCAGCGGCCGTAGTAGGTCATGCGCTCGCCCTCGAACAGCGACGCATCCTGGGCGTGGAAGCCCGGATCGTTGACCAGGATGACGACGGTCTTGCCCTTGACGTCGAGGCCCGCGTAGTCGTTCCAGTTCTGCTCGGGTGCGTCGACGCCGTAGCCGACGAAGACCAGTTCGCTGTCGGCGACTTCGATCTGCGGCTTGCCGGTGCGGGTACCCAGCACCATGTCGCGGCCGAACGCCAGGTCGCGTGCGCCCTTGGCGGTGGTGAGCTTGAGCACGGTCGACTCGTCGGCCGTGGTCTCGACCATCGGCACGGTCTGGTACCAGCTGTCGTTGTCGCCGCCCGGCTGCAGGCCGATGCGCTTGAACTGCGCGCTGATGTACTCGACCGTGCGCTCTTCGCCCACGGTGCCCGGCGCGCGGCCCTCGAATTCGTCGGAGGCCAGCGTCTTGACCAGTTCGCCGAAGTCCGCGCCGGTGATCTCGGGCGAGAACGTGTGCGCGGCGTCGGGCGCGGGGGACGTCGCTGCGGTGTCGGCCGCCTTGTCCTGGGCGCCGCATGCCGCGAGTGCGAGCGCGGCCGGCAGGGCCAGCATCAAGTGGGGTCTGCGCATCCGGGGATCACTCCTGCAAGCTGGGGACGCCGCACTATACGGTCGTTCAGCTGCCGATGCGCAGTGGTGCTCAGTCCCTGGGGGCCTGCGCGCCGTCGTAGGCGATCGCGGTGGCGCCGCTGACCGGGCCGGTGCGCGCGCTGTTGTGCACGTACAGCGTGACCTCGCGCTTGAACGTCAGCGGACCTTCGATCACCGCATTGGGGCCGACGATCACCCGCGGGCTGCGGCGGTTGATCGTCACCGGGAACCAGTTGGAGGAGGGCTTGTCGACCGTCAGGCCGCCGCGCACTTTCGACGCAGCGCCGATGGTGACGTCGCCGTTGACCGTCTTCACGTCGCCAGTCACTTCGGTGCCGACCAGGCCGATCGCGCCGTTGACCGTGACCACGTTGCCGTCGACCCGTCCGCCGCGATCGACGAACACGCCACCGCTGACGCTTTCGACACTGCCGGCGATCTGCGCGTCCTGTCCCAGGCGGACGCCGCCGTTGACGGTCGTCAGGCTGCGAGTACGCGCCCGCGTGCCCAGCATGATGCCGCCGTTGACGGTCTCCACGGTGCCGACCTGGATGTCGTCATTGCCGCGAATGCCGCCATTGACGGTCTCCACGTCCTTGGCGCGGACGCCGTTGCCGATGCGGATGCCGCCATTGACCGTCGACAGGTCGCCGTAGGCCTGGCCGGCCTCGGCGGTGATCCCGCCGTTGACCTTCGAGACGTCGGCCTGGGCGCAGGCGGCGCCGGCAGTCAGGGCGAGGGCGAACGCAAGCAATGCGCGGGCGGGGCGATGCGGACGGGCAGCGGACATGGGTGGACCTCAAGGAAGGGCGGAGCGGGCGGAGCCCGCCGTCGACCGTAGCTTGCCGCCGTGTCGGTACAATCGCATCTGTCTTTGGTCACTGGGCCGTTCGTCGTGCCACATGCCGCTCCCGCCTCCCGTCCGCGCCCCGTCGTCCTGCTGATCCTCGATGGCTGGGGGCACCGCGACGACCCGCGCGACAACGCGCTCGCGCTCGCCGACATCCCGACCTGGCGCGGGCTGCTGGCCGGGCACCCGACCACGCTGATCCACACCGAGGGCCGCCACGTCGGCCTGCCCGACGGGCAGATGGGCAACTCGGAGGTCGGCCACATGAACATCGGCGCCGGCCGGGTCGTCTACCAGGACCTGACCCGCATCGATGCGGCGATCGAGGACGGCAGCTTCTTCACCAATGCCGAACTGGGGGCGGCCTGCGACGCGGTGTGCGCCAACGGCGGCACGCTGCACGTGATGGGGCTGCTCTCGCCCGGTGGCGTGCACAGCCACGAGGCGCACCTGTTCGCGATGCTCGAACTGGCGCATCGCCGCGGCGTGCCGCGCGTGGCCGTGCATGCGTTCACCGATGGGCGCGACATGCCGCCGCGTTCGGCCGAACCGAGCCTGCGCGCGCTGCACGACCGCTGCGCAGCCTTGGGCAACGCGCACGTGGCCAGCGTGTCCGGGCGCTACTACGCGATGGACCGCGACCAGCGCTGGGAGCGCGTGCGCCAGGCCTGGGACGCGATCGTCGAGGCGGCCTCGCCGTACCGCGCGTCCGATGCGGTCGCGGCCTTGCAGGCGGCCTATGCGCGCGACGAGAACGACGAGTTCGTGCGCCCGACCGTCATCGACGGCGCGGAGCCGATGGCCGACGGCGATGCCGTGGTGTTCATGAACTTCCGCGCCGACCGCGCACGCCAGCTCACCGCCGCCTTCGTCGACCCGGCCTTCGCCGGGTTCGAGGCGCGGCGTCCGGCGCTGGCGCGCTTCGTCTGCCTGACCGAGTACGACGCGCGCTTGCCCGCGCCGCTGGCATTTGCGCCCGACGACCTGCCCAATACGCTGGGTGAGGTGCTCGGTGCCCAGGGGCTGACCCAGCTGCGGATCGCCGAGACCGAGAAGTACGCCCACGTCACGTTCTTCCTCAGCGGCGGCCGCGAGGCGCCGTTCCCAGGCGAGGACCGCATCCTGGTGCCCAGCCCCAAGGTCGCGACCTATGACCTGCAGCCGGAGATGAGCGCGCCCGAGGTCTGCGCGCAACTGGTGCAGGCGGTGCGCGACGAGCGCTTCGACGTGGTGATCTGCAACTTCGCCAACCCCGACATGGTTGGTCACACCGGCGTGCTGGAGGCGGCGATCAAGGCGGTGGAGACGGTCGACCGCGCGGTCGGAGAGATCGTCGAGATCGTGCGCGCAAAGGGCGGCGAACTGCTGGTCACCGCCGACCACGGCAACGTCGAGATGATGCGCGACCCCGAGACCGGCGAGCCGCACACCGCGCACACGGTCGGCCCGGTCGACCTGGTCTACGTCGGCAGCCGGCCCGGCCCGCTGCGCCGGGGCGGGGCGCTGCGCGACCTGGCACCGACGATTCTCGACCTGCTCGGCCTGCCGGTGCCGGCCGAGATGACCGGCCGCAGCCTGTTGCAGGCCGACGGCTGAGCATGACCGGCAGGGCGACCGCGACCGGCACCGCGCTGCTGCTGACCGCGCTGCTGGCTGCAGCGCTGCCGGTGCTCGAGGTCGCCGCCCAGAACAGCCGTGAGACCGAGCGGCGGCTGGAGCGGGTGCGCAAGGAACTGCGCGATGTCGCCGCCGAGCGCCGCCGCCTCGAGGGCCAGCGTGGCGCGGCCGCACGCGAGCTGCGCCAGGCCGATGAACAGGTGGCCGCCTCGACGACCGCGCTGCGCGAGACCCGGATCAAGCTCGCCGCCGAGCAGGCCGAACTCGAGCGCCTGCAGGCACGCCGCCAGACCCTCATCGCCACCGTCGAGCAGCGTCGCGCCGAGTTGGCGACGTTGCTGCGGGCGGCCTACACCATTGGCGACGAAGCCGCGCTCAAGCTGATGCTGGCGCAGGACCGGGTCGCCGACGCTGGCCGTTTGCTGGTCTACCACCGCTATCTGCAGCAGCAGCGCAGCGAGCGCATCGCCGAATTGCGTGCCGAGATGACCGAGCTCGACGGCATGGAGGCGGCGATCCAGGACCGCCGCGCCGCGCTCGAGGCCGCGCATGCCGAACAGCGCGCAAGGCTGGCGCAGGTCGAGACCGATCGCAGCAAGCGCGCCGATGCGGTCAAGGGCCTGGATGCGAAGTTCAACGACCGCAGCGCCCGCGAAAAGGCCCTGGGCCAGGACGCCCGCGCACTGGAACGGGTGCTGGCGCAGTTGCGTGCGGCCGCGCGCCGCGCCGAGGCCGAACGGCGTGCCGCGGCGGCCGCCGCGCGCGAGCGCGAGGCGCGAGAGGCCCGCGAGGCGCGCCAGAGCGGGAGCAGTCCACGCCCGCCGTCCCGGCCGCGGCCGCAGGTCGCCCGCGCCCCGGCGCCGCAGGTCGGGGGGCTGGGCTGGCCGATCAGCGGTGCGCTGCTGACTGCCTTCGGCGGGAGGCTGCCCGACGGCAGCAGCAGCAACGGCGTGCTGATCGGCGCGGCCGCGGGCACCCCGGTCAAGGCCGTCGCCGACGGCACAGTCGTGTTCGCCGAGTGGATGACTGGCTACGGCATGCTGCTGATCGTCGACCACGGCAACGGCTACATGAGCCTGTACGCGCACAACGACGCGCTGCTGCGCAAGACCGGCGATGCGGTCAAACGCGGCGACACCGTCGCCAGCGTCGGCAATTCCGGCGGACAGGGCCGCAGCGGCCTGTACTTCGAACTGCGCCAGAACGGCAAGCCGGTCAACCCGACGACCTGGCCGCAACGCCGCTGAGGCGCGCGGGGGGGGGGGCGGTTGGTCGCGATCGGCGGCCCCCACCCCAGCCCTCCCCCGCAAGCGGAGGAGGGAGCGGATGCGCATCGCCGCGAGCGCGAAAGTCACGATGGATCGCCTCCCCCACGTGTGGGGGAGCAACGGTGTTGGAGGTCAAGCCGCAACAGGCGTTTCGAGTCGGAATCTGGCGTTGTCTCGAAGCATGGCGTTGAGGATGGTCAGCAGCTTGCGCATGCAGGCCA
>NZ_JBDJNS010000038.1:0-25239 GCF_039674545.1 Luteimonas sp. TWI382 | reverse complement strand
GTCAATCGGGCATGTTTATGCAGGTTCATCCGGGGCTCCTGGGGCTGGGTTGGCTTCGTAACCCCCATCTTCCAGAGACGCCCCGGATGAACAACCTACTGAAAGATCACAGCTAGAGGCCTTCTGACACGTCTGTCAGCACCTACAGATTCTGGGCGCACGCAGCCGGCAACCTTCTTGACACCGCGGTTTGCCGGTCGCAGACTCAGTTCCCAGGGAGCGTCGAAACTCCTCGTACAGCGGTCCCCACCTCCGTCATTCCGGTGGGTTTTTTGTGCCCGTGCGTTTGCGGGCATGGACCGACGCGATGCCTGCGTCGGGAGGGCGGCTAATACAACACCCTTCGGGGAAATACGCCCGCCGTCTGTACGCGGTTTCGAACCTCCCGACTTCCCGTCCTCCGTCTGGCGGACGGGCACTTCATGGAATGAGGAGGCTGTGATGGCGAAGTTCGAGACGGAAGATCATGGGTCGTTTGCCTATCTGCTGTCCGAGGACGGCGAGCTGCGGCTGCGCAAGCTGTACCAGCACCTTGAATTGCTAGCGCGTCTGTCGGAGCCCCGCATAGGCGAGCGGGAAAACGGGCCCCCGATCGATACCCCGGCGCTGTCGAGTTACTTCGAGATGCTGGCCGAGCAGGTGCAATTGGTGATGGACGAGGTGTTCGAGCCGAATGCCCGGCACAGGCCAGGCGCGACGGCGGCTGCGGCGGAGGACGCCGAGGACGGCGATGAGGCCGGCGGGCCGGATGCGGTGTTCCCCCTCAGTCCGGATGAGCCGGGGGCGTCCGTCGACCACGACTACGCGTTCGGCGTGACGCTCGATCAGCTCGACGAAATGAACCGGCTGCTCGATCAGTTGACGGCGCAAGGCGACCTGTTGATGGCCAGCGAAGGCGGGGAGCTCGCGCCGGGCACGTTGATTGTGACCGGCACCACCATCTTCAATGACGCCGATGCCGCGCACACCATCATGCGGCAGGTGAGCTCGCAACCTCTCGACGACGAGCCGGCGTCCGGACTTCGGGTTCGGGAGGTGCCGCCGCTGTACAACGTGCATGCGGGCGGGGCCGCCAAGCCGCAGCGCAACCATCGCAGCGATCTGCATTGAGCGAGCGCGGCCCGCAGCCGCGTTGCGTGCTGCGGGTCGCATCGGTGTTCGAGGTCACTCGCACAGATTTGGAATGATCGCTTGCTGTCCCGCCGCATGGTCCAGCGGAAAGGGGCAGTGCGCCGCTGTGCGTACACTGGCACCGGCACATTGACGGCGCGGATGTCGGCGTGGGCTTTGCTCGCCCGCGACCGCCTGACGGGCGCAGCATACAAACGTCTTTCTGCCATCTAGGGGTGGCCCTAGATAGGAAAATGACCGATCTTTCACCTGCCATTTACGTAGTCCAATCTCGCCTGAAGGCGCATGGAGGCGACTGCAAGAACGCCGCTATATTCCGGACTCCCCCGAAGCAGGAGAACCCGAATGTTGCTCACCCCTCAGCGTCGTAGAACGGCGCAAATGATCGGCGTGGCGCTTGTTGCCTCTGTGGCCCTTGGTGGCTGCGCCACCTACAAGGAAGACTTCGCTCGCATCGACTCGCGCCTGGACTCCCTCGACTCGCGCGTGCAGGGTGCGGCCCAGAGTGCGGAATCCGCCAACCAGTCCGCGACGCAGGCCAACCAGCGCCTGGATCAGATGGAGCGTCGCGTCCAGCAGCTCGAAACGGCGCCGCGCCGCACGCCGCGCGGTTGATCTGATCGAACCGGGACCTGCGGGCCTGCTGGCCACGGGTCCCGGTGTTTCATCCGTCTTGTCGAGGAGTTGTTCCATGGCCCAGTCCACACACGCTGCGAGGCGGGTCTTCCACGGTGCGCTGTTGCTTGCGTTGGCTTCTGCGAGCGTGAGCGTGGCGATGGCCGAAGACGCCGTGACGCCGCCTGTCGCCTCGGTCGACCAGCTCCCGCCGGGGCAAGAGGTGTCCGACACGATGATCGAGCTGGCGGGCTGGGTCATCGCGGCCAATGACAACCACGGCTATCCGTTCGCGGTGATGGACAAGGCCACCGCGCAGATCCTGGTGTTCGGCGGCGACGGCAAGCTGCGTGGCGCAGCCCCCGGGCTGTTCGGGTCTGCGGTGGGCGACCACGCGGCGCCCGGCATCGCCGGCCTTGCGTTGCGCGAGATTCCAGGGCGCGACCGCACCACGCCCGCCGGTCGCTTCGTGGGTGGCTACGGGCCATCGATCGACGCCGGGCGTGTGCTTTGGGTGGACTACGACTCGGCGGTCTCGCTTCACCCGACCGCGAGCGGCACGCCGGCCGAGCGACGCGCCGAACGCCTGGCATCGCCTTCACCGGACGACAATCGGGTGACCCACGGTTGCATCAACGTCGCGTCGGACTTCTATGAGCAGGTCGTCCGCTCGACGTTCGAGAAGGGGGGCGTGTTCTACATTCTGCCGGACAAGGATTCGATTGCCGAGACCTTTCCGGACTTCGCGGCAAGCCGCGCGGCAAAGGGCGCCGATTGATTCGAAGTCGCGGCGCCCTGGGCGTGCGCCTGGCGCCGTCACGTGGCGCTACACTCCGCCCATGTCGACACCCGACCAGACCAGGCTCGACCGCATTGTGGCTGAGGCCCGCCGCAGCGCCGAGCAGCGCAACAACGGGTACCGCGAGCGGGCGTTGAAGCTGTATCCGTGGATCTGTGGTCGCTGCGCGCGTGAGTTCACCCGCGCCAACCTGCGCGAGTTGACGGTGCACCATCGCAACCACAATCACGACGACAATCCGGCCGATGGCAGCAATTGGGAGTTGCTGTGCATCTACTGCCACGATAACGAGCACGCCCGTCAACTTGACCACACCGGCGTGAGTGCGCGCAACGCCGAGGATGTGCCGGCCGCGGCCACCTCCAACCCCTTTGCGGATCTGAAGGCGCGGCTGGAGAAGGCGCGGTCCTGAGTGATATCGCCCATCTGGACACTCATGCGCGGTGCTGGGTAAGTGGGAGGTGTCCACGCTCGCTGTCACACGGCCTCAATCGCGGCAATTTCAGCGGCGAGCGCGTCGGAACCCTTATAAATCTCGGCTAGTTCTATAAGGTTTTTTGCTTTTCCTTATAGTAGCATTGGAGCATCATAAGGTTTCGCGTCCGGGAGGAATGGTCATGCGCCGAAGTCAGATCGCCGTTGAGCGGCATCCGTACTTGGTGCCAGTGGCCGGACATCCGCACGTCCATGCAATGGTGGCCCCCCCGACGCCTCGCCGGCTGCCGGACGGCGCCTCCTATCACGCGGAGTTCGCTCAGGCGCACGCCGCGTTGGGGCGATTGCAGGGTGTGATGGCGCACCTCCCGAATGCCGACATGGTGACCCGTACGCTGGCCCGGCGAGAAGCGGTGGTGAGTTCGCAGATCGAGGGAACGAAGGCGAATCTCTCGCAGTTGCTGACCTATGAAGCGACCCAGGGCGCGACGGGCATGCCCGCAGACGTCAAAGTGACCGAGCGTTACGTGAGCGCGCTGCAGCATGGCCTGACGCGCATTCGCCAGGAGGGACGCCGTGCGCTGGATATTCGTCTCATCCACGAACTGCATGCGGAGCTGATGCAGGACGAGGCAGGCGTGTTTCCAGTGGGCGCTTATCGGACAGAGCAGGTCTGGATCGGCTCCAGTCGTCGGATCGAAGACGCGACTTTCGTGCCGGCGCCGCCCGCACGTATCCAGGACTGCATGGAGGAAATGGCCGCCAGCATTTTGCAGTACGCGCCGCGAGATGATGAGCAGGGCGCCTTGTCATTGGTGGCGCAGTTGGCGATCGCCCATGCCCAGTTCGAGACCATCCACCCCTACCATGATGGCAATGGCCGCACCGGTCGGTTGCTGATGCCGTTGCTGCTGGCGGCCGATCGGTATCCGCCGCTGTACTTGTCCGGCGCGTTGCTGCGTGCCAAGACGGCCTACTACGCGGCTCTGGCCGCCGTGCAGCTGCAGGGCAACTGGCGGCCGTGGATCGAACTGCTGACCGCAAGCGTGGTGGAGGCGTGCGACGAGTCGATCGCCATCGGACAGGATCTGGTCGCTATTGCCGAGCGCTGGGAACAGCAGCTCGGACGCTATCGCGTGCATTCGGCAACGCGCCGGTTACCTCGCTTTCTGTTGGGGCATCCCGTGCTGTCTGTACAGCAAGCCGTCGAAGGTCTCGGCGTTTCGCAGCCTGCGGCGAATGCGGCGCTTAACAACCTGCTTGCTGAAGGCATCGTCAGTCTGGTCAACGAGCGGCAGTGGGGGCGCGTGTTTCAGGCGACCGAGATCATGGCGCGGCTGGACCGACCGCCTCAAGGGGCCGGAGCGGGCTGAACTGCTGTCATGCCTTCTCAGCAACCGTGACACGCACCTGCATTACCGGTGCGTCCGGACCTCCAACAGCTCCACCTCGAACACCAGCGATGCGCCCGGCGGGATCACCTTGCCGGCACCGCTGCTGCCGTAGCCGAGCCAAGCGGGAATGTGCAGTTCCCGCGTGCCGCCGGGCCGCATGCCGGTCACGCCCTCGTCCCATCCGCGGATCACGCGGCCGGCGCCCAGTTCGAACACGAAGGGCTGGCCGCGGTCGCGCGAACTGTCGAACTTGACGCCTCGCTTGTCGGGCGCGTGCTCGTCGTAGAGCCAGCCGGTGTAGTGCACCGCCACTTCGTCGCCGGCTGCTGCGGGTGCGCCCGCGCCCTCGGTCATGTCGATGCGCTGCAGCTCGGCAACATCGCCCCCGGTATAGGGCGCTGGACCGCCGCACGCGGCGAGCAGCAGGACAGCGAGCAGGACGACATGGCGATGCGTTCGATAGGACATGGGCAAAAGTACGACGAAGGAGCGGGGCAGCATAGCGCCAAGCGCCGCTCACCGCGTCGGGTTCACAGCGGGCATGGCGAACTATGAGCAAGCGCCTGGGCCTGGCCAGTGCGCGTACGGAGAAGAGGACGCATGCGTCGCCAGTTGCTGCCGCGCGATCTCGGCTTCGAGATCAAGCCCCATGACGAGTCGACCCTGTTCAAGTGGTTCCTGGCCAGTTTCCTGTTCGGCAACCGCATCTCGCAGACCATCGCGGCCGAGACGTGGCGGGTGATCGTGGAGGTGCATGGCCGCGACACGCCCCGCAAGCTTGGCGCCTGCAGCCATGCGCAACTGGTGCGAATGCTCGGCGAAGGCGGCTACCGACGTTACGACGAGTCCACCGCGACCCGCCTCTGTCTGCTGTGCCGGACGCTGATCGACGACTACGACGGCCGCATCCTGGGGATCGCCGAGGTCGCCGACGGCCGCGAAGACTTCGAGCGCCGCCTGCTCGCGTTCAAGGGTGTGGGGCCAGTGACGCTGGAGATTTTCATGCGGGAGGCGGGTAGCGGTATTTGGGGATGAATAATGCGGCGTGCACGTCAGGTTGAACGATGAGCGGTCACCGGCTGCTACCCCGGACCCTGTGGGCGGGAGTTACGCAGTTGCCCCCAGCAAAGCGTCCTACCTTCGAGTATCTCTCAGGCCGCGGGTTACAGCGGGCCAAGCCTGTCACGCCACCCAGGAGCCGCGAATATGGTGACGTTTGTCCTTATGATGGACCCGACACCGCCACAACCTGCTGCCTGCTGGTCAACAAGTCAGATGAGTGACATGCACAAGAGAGAACGCGACACCCATCCAGCCGGTTTTACGTTCGAAGACGTCGAGCGGGCCCAACTGCGTGATTGGATCGGGCTAAGCACCGCCGCGAAGATCGACTTCTTTGAGGAGATGGTCCTGCTCGCTTATCGAAGTGGCGCGCTATCGCCTGAGCGCCTTGCGCTTCGCGATTGAGATTCTTTATAAAGTTAGCCAGCGTTGACTCCCATCGCGTAATCAGTTGGTTGTTGTCGCCTTGAGGATTCGAGACGTTGTCGCAATGCTTTGGCGGGCTAGTCGCGTGACGAAACGCAACTCCTATGAATGGTGCGTTCGGGCGATCGCGCTGTGGCTGCTCGCCAGCGGTACTGGTTGCACTGTTGAACCCGCGATCAGCCCCGATGACGTTCGGCTCGTCCGTACAGACGCCTCGCAGGAGCCAATGGTTCACGCGCTGGCGCCTTTTCAAGGCGCCGCTAAGGTGGTCGACGGGTGCTTGGGTTTCAATAATTCTGAAGTCGGCGACGTCATCCTCGTCTATCCGTACGACCACACAATGGCGCGCCTTGACGGCACTTTGAGCGTTGTGGACGCGAAAGGATCTCTGGTCTTGCCGCTAGGTCGTCGCGTCCAGATCGGCGGTGCGATGCTACCCGGAGATGAAGCGGTAGAGAGATTGGTCTCCGCCGAGGATCGACGTGACTGCAAAGGTCCGTTCTTTTTGGTGCTGCCGCGGCCTGCCGAGCTTTTGTGACCAAAACGACCTGGCTCCGCGTTTAATCGCAATGCGGCAACGCATTGGCCGAGCCTAGAATTCGATAGCAGCGGCAGCCTTCGGCGAAGGCGTTGCATGGGTTTGACAGTGGAGACGAAAGCGCCAGTATGACGGTGGTCCAGGGGGCGAGCCCGCCTCGCCTCCGTGAAGCGAGGTCCTGGTGCTGTACGGAAGTCCAGCCAGGATCATTGCCGACCCGCGCGATCGATCGATCCCCTGACTGCAGGGCAGTGGCGTCATCACGGGCTGGAGCGCGTCCACGCAGCGAGTCCGCGGGGAGCGACGGTCCGTCCGGTCGCGATCCGGCCGGTCGAACCTGCGGACGCGCCGTCGTCTCTTCTGTCGCGGATCAGTCGGGTGCGTCGCGTCGATCGTCTTGCACGGTCCCAGCGTCCACACTCGCCACCCGCCGTACCCGCGCCCGGTAGTCGTGCACGTTGTCGCCGCGGATGCGGGTGGCCTGGGTGCCTTTCACCGTGCCGACCTTGGTGTTGGTGCCGGTGACGGGCTTGGCCTCCACGGTGGTCTCGCGCTCGAAGGCGTGTGACTTGTCGGTGTTGCGATAGAACCGGTACAGGCCCCAGTACAGGGCGGTCGCGCCCAGGGGGCCGGCGGCCAGCAGCCAGAGTCCGTTTTCGTCGCTCATACGGTGCTCACCAGAAATGCGATGACGGCCGATTCGATGATCGTGCCGGTGACCAGCGCGGCCAGCAGCAGCTTCCACTGCTGCACCGGCACGCTGCCCATGGTTTCGCCGGTGCGGCCGTTGACGGCGATGTAGTGCAGCAGGCCGCCGTTCCTGCCGGGCTGGTGGTAGGAGTACAACCACACCGGCAGGTACATCGACACCCAGCGCGTCCCGTGGACCTCGAGCTGTTCCTGTTCCCAGCGCACGCCGCGGTTGTAGCGGCGCACCGACTTCACGACTTGGGCGCGGGCGATCGACAGCAGCTGGTCCTCCAGCCGTGGGCGAAGGTGTTCGACATCGCGATTGCGCTTCTCGGAGGTAAATCCGTTCAAGTAGGACGCATTCCATTTCACCGCGTTCTTGGTGTCGAACGGCAGGATGGTATTGATGATGTTGTTGGTGTTGGCCGTGGTATCGAGATTGCCCCGCTCGGCGGACGACTCCAGGGGCAGGTCGTCGACGGTGAAGTCGATGTGGCGCTCCACGCTGTAGACGTCGGCATCGTAGTACGTGGTCTTCTTGTCGCCGGTGCCGTGGGTGTACTCGCGGGTCTTGATTTCCCCGTGGCCTGCGACCGAGGCGCTCGCGTTACCGTCCACGATCATATAGGGCAGGTAGACGCCAACGACGTTCTCGGGAGTGAACTCCTTCTTGAACCGCCCGAGCGCCAGCAGCCGACGCTTGTCGACGAACTGGCGGATACGCGCGACCGCGTCATCCTTCTTGATGTGGAACGGCAGCACGGCGTCTGGCACGGCGCCGTTGGGCACCTGCTCGTTGATGCCGAAGACGTGGCGGCACCAGTGGCAGCGCGCGGTCATGGTGCTCTCGGTGTTGACCGTGACCTCGGCGCCGCAACCGGCGCACTTGAACGTCATCAGGCTGGCGGCATCGGCGTCGATGTCACGCGCGCCCGAGGCGATGACCGTCCCGCGCAGTGTGTCGATGCCTTCGCCGAGGCCAAACGCCTCCTCCACGCGCTCGCCATGCCATTCGTTGCGGCAGTACTGGCAGATGAGCAGGTCGGTGCCGGGCTTGTGGCGAATGTCGGTCGAGCCGCACTTGGGGCAACGGTTGAGGCCGTCGCGCAGTTCGGCCGACGCGGTGTCGATGGCCAGTGGGTCGGGCGCTTCGAGCTCTTCGCGGATTGCGCCCGGTAACGTGGCCGGGTCGATCGGATGCGTCCCGGGCAGCGGCGGGACATCGCGCGGGGAGCCCGGGCCGTCGACGGGCCGGGTCGGCAACGGCGGGGGCTGCTTGGAGTCGGACATGGGCGCGGTTGCCGGTGGCCTTACAGACCCAGTGCCTTGGCCTTGAGCGCGTCGTAGTCGGCCTGCGTGATCAGGCCGAGGTCGAGCATCTCCTTGGCCTTCGTGAGCTTGGCGACGGGGTCGTCGGCAGCGGGGGCCGCGGCTGCGGGCGGCGTGACGGGCTGCTGCAGGCTGCCGAGCCCGCCGGCCATCCCGGAGGCCATGCCCAGGCCGACCAGGCCCGCGGCGCCGCCGTTCTCGCCGGCCGACTGCATGCCCTGCGCGACGCTGGCCTGCAGGTTGGAATTGCCGCGAGCGCCGGCCAGCGCGTCGGCGCGCTGCACGGTCTTGAGCAGTTCGCGGGTGTTGGCGTCGTACTCGATCGAGACAATGGCCGTCTTGACGATCGCAAGCCCGCGGTCGGACTTCCACTGGTAGCCCTGTTCCACGGCGGCCGACAGGCTCTGGGCGAAGCCCAGCGAATCCTGCTGCAGCTTGGTGATGCGATTGCCCTTGGCCGGATCGTTGGTGTACAGGCTGAAGGCCGGGGCGAGCGAGCCGACGACCTCGTTGAACAACTGGCTGGCCGCGGCGTTGTCGATGTCGGTGAAGTCGAACACTTGGCCCGGCTGCAGGTAGCTGGCGGGCACGAAGTTCTTCACGAACAGGATCGGGTCGACGATCTTGAGCGTGTACGAGCCGCGGGTGATCGCGCCGACCTGGGTGCCGAGGAAGCCGTCATCCCAGTAGATCTCCGACTGGGTGCCGAAGCGGTTGTCCGGCAGCTCCTTGAGCGAGACGAAGAACGCGGCCTGCTGGGCGCCGGGCTGGCCGCCGAACTTGAAGCGCTCCCAGCTCTGGCGGATCAGCGGGCTGACGATGCCGTCGCCGGCGAAGATCGATTGCGAGTTGACGTCATCGGAACGCCACTCGTAGCCGCCGGGTTCGGCCACGAAGCCGGTGATCGCACCGTCTTGGAACAGCAGCAGGCCGTAGCCTTCGGGCACGACGATCTTCGAGCCGTTGGTGATGATATTGCTCGAGCCACGGGTGTTGGCCCCACGCCCGGCGTTGGTGCCCTGGGGCACGGCCGCGAACAGGGCGGCGGTCGGGGGCAGCCCCTCCGGCACCGTGAGGAAGTCCTTCCACTGGTCCGCGAGCACGCCGCCGACCGCGCCTTTCACTGCCTGCACAAGACCCATGGACACTCCTGCGTTCGATCGGCGGGCCCTGTGCCTGCCGTGTCGCCGGACTATACCCGCGCTGGTGGCTGTCGCGCATTGGGGCTATCCGCAAGTTCAGCGAGGCCGCAGGTCGGCGCGGCGCGGCCCCGCCGAGGGCGTCAGGGCTGGCCTGCTCGCCACTGCGCACGGGCAGGGGCATCGTGGAAGGTCCAGGCCACGAAGCGGCTCTGTTTGCTGCCTTGGGCCATCGCGACTTCGCACACCTCGGCGGCCTCGGCCTGGCGCAGTTGCCGGCGCAGGCCCGAAAGATGCTCGGCGCGGGCGACGAGGCTGGTGAACCACAGCACCTGCCGGCCGATGCCGGCGCTTTCGCGGACCATCTTGCGCAGGAACTCGGCTTCGCCACCCGGGCACCACAGTTCGTGGTCGTGGCCGCCGAAGTTGGGGACCGGCGGCGATGCGCGCCCAGCGGGCGGCGCCTTGCCGAGTTGGCGGCGCTTGCGCTGATGCGCCCCGGCGGCTTCGGCGGCGGAGGCATGGAAGGGCGGGTTGCACAGCGTGAGGTCGAAACGCTCGTCTGCACGCACGACGGTCTGGAAGATGCGGTTGCGCGCCGGCTGGTGGCGCAGCGCGATGGCCTTGTCGAGACGGTTGGCGTGGACGATCGCGGTCGCGACCTGTAACGAAGTGGCGTCGACGTCGCTGCCGACGAAGCGCCAGCCGTACTCGGCGTGGCCGAGCAGCGGGTAGATGCAACTGGCGCCGACACCGACATCGAGCACGCGCACCGAGGCGCCGCGCGGGATCGCGCCGTTGCCGGAGGCGGCGAGCAGGTCGGCCAAGCCATGCAGGTAGTCGGCGCGGCCGGGGATCGGTGGACACAGCGCGCCGTCGGGCAGGTCCCAATGCGCGATGCCGTAGTCGCTGCGCAGGATCGCCCGGTTGAGCGCGCGCACCGCGGCGGGGTCGTCGAAGGCGATGCTGGTCTCGCCGCGCGGGGTGGTCAGCAGGTGGTCGGCCAGGTCCGGGCTGGCAGCGACCAGCCGGGAAAAGTCGTAGCGGCCCTGATGGCGGTTACGCGGGTGCAGGGTGGGGGCGCCACGCGCAGCGGTGCGGGCGGCGCCGGAAGAAGCGGGCATGCGGACACTCGGTGGGACGGACGGCGGGCGTCAGTATGATGCGTCCTCCATCGCTGGAGCAGGCGCGAGAACCGCGGACGGCGCATCGCCTGCGGTGGTGCCATGCGCGCGAGGGGCGGCGTGGTCGCGACCTGGCAGCGACGGGGGAAATGCCACAATCGTGGCGTCGATCACGTCGTCACGGAGAATCCGGCCATGCGTTTCGTATCCCTTGCGCCGTTGTTGTTCGCGATCGCCGCGCCGCTGGCGGCTCATGCCCAGTCGCAGCCCGCCCAGTCGCTGCCCGTCACAGGAGACGCCCCGATGCCTCACGCCAGTCCTGCGAATCCGGCATCGGCCGTCGAAGGCACGTGGCGACTGGTGTCCTACGAGGTGGAGGTCAAGGCCACCGGAGAGACCTTCCCGCCGATGGGCGAGACGCCCTCGGGGTACACGATCTTCGCGCCTGAAGGGCGGGTGTGGTTCATGCTCACCGCGCAGGGCCGCGAGCCTGGCGATAGCGAGCGCGAGAAGGCGCGGCTGCTGGAAACGGTGATTGCCTACACCGGCCGCTACCGGATCGAAGGCGATGCCTGGATCACTGCGGTGGATGTCGCATGGAACCCGGCCTGGGTCGGCACCGAGCAGCGGCGGCAATTCAAGCTCGAGGGCGACCGTCTGCAGGTGCTCACGCCGTGGCGGGTGATGCCCAACTGGGCCGACAAGGGCGAGACGCGCAGCATCATCACCTTCGAGCGCGCGCACGACACCCGATAGGCGCCTTGGTCCCTTGCTCGCTGGATGAGGCGCCGCCGCCTCGGCTGCGCGTTTGGCTGGTCCCGGTCTTCACGCCGCCCCCCCGCTGGGCGGCGTCATCAGTTCTGCGGCGCTGACGCCCAGCGCACGGGCAAGCCGGTGGATGTTGAGCAGCGAGATGTTGCGCGTGCCGCGCTCCACGCCGCCCAGGTAGCTTCGGGCGAGACCACTCTCCAGGGCCAAGCCCTCCTGCGAAAAGCCTTTGGCCTTACGAACCTCGGCAAGGCGCTGCCCGAAGAGCGTTCTAGGGTCTGCCTCCATTGAAATCGCCCTCGTTGGATGGGGGGGAGGCTAGGCAGGTGGACGCTATCGGGCCACGCTCTATGAGGGCACGCACTATGAGTGACAATTGCCGCATCCGTTGCTAGTCTCGTGCGATGACGAGGTTCGGTGCAGCGCCATCCGGCAGGCCGCGCCGAGCGCAGGCAATGAGCAGGAGAAACGCCATGGAAGCACCGGTATCGCATCGCGCCCTGGCGCGCCGGTTGACGGCGCTGGGGTCCCAGGCCGGCGTCGAGTTGGACCGCAGTTCGCTCGATGAGGTGATAGGCGCGCTGCTTGGTCACGCTGGCGACGACGATGCGGATGCGGGGATTGCCGGTTTCGACGCGGTGCGATTGGGCATGCTGCAGCGCGCTGCGCAGCGTGAATCGGAAGACAGCTTGGGACGGTTGCGTTGCCTGCTCGAATTGCTCGACAGCGCGCTCGAGCTTGGCACCCTGCCGCTGTCCCGGGATTCATTGCATCGCCTGAGTTACCACCTGCTCCGGACACTGTCTGATCACGAGCGGTGGCGGGCGTTGGCATCGAATGCGATCTACTACCGCGACCATCCCGAACTCGCTGCGCGGGTCGCCGAGGCTGTAGGCACGTAGCGGGTCGCCAACGCGGCACCCCTGCAATCCGGGGTGCCGCGTCACAGGACAAGGAAGTGCTCAGTTCGTGACAAGGTTGACGCCATAGCTGGTGAGCATCGGCGTCAGCCGCTGGTACCAACTGCGGCGCTGGCTCTGCGCGATGCCGCAGTTGGTGCCGTCGCTGCCGAGTGCACCGCCCGAGGTCACACCCTGGGCGTGGCCGGCCGAGGAGATCCACGAGCCGCCTGAGTCGCCCTGGCCGGCGCAGGCGTTGGACTCGCGCAGCCCGTTCACCGTGCCCTGGGCGTAGTTCACGCTGACATTGGTGCGGGTGATCGTGCCGCAACGCCAGCCGGTGCGATAGCCGGAGCGGCACACGGCCGAACCGACGGCGGCCTCCGTGCTGCCCACGACGGGGGTCGTCGTGCTGCCGCTGTATCGCCACACGCGGCCGAACAGCGTGTCCTGCTGGCGCACGGTGGCCCACGCGGCGTCGGAGCCGGGGAACGTGCTGGACTGGAAGCTGCCGACGGTCGTGCCATTGATGCGGACCGTCGTGCCCGCACTGCCGCAGTGGCCGGCGGTCACGAAGCCCTTGGTGCTGCCGCGGGTCACCGGGAAACCGATCGAGCAGCCGTTGTACTGGATGCCGCCGTAGATGTTGATCAGCGTGGACGGGATCTGCTCGGAGACTTCGAAGTGCAGCGCACCGGTATCGACATCGCTGCGCGCCAGGAAGTCCATCACCGCGTCGGTGCGGCCGGCGCCCGGCGACAGCGTGACGACGACGCGGTTGTTGGGCAGGTCGACGCCCCAGGATTGCACGCCGTCGAGGCGACGCATGATCCGAGAGGTGGCCGACTGGTCGAGCGCGTGCACGGCCTGTTCGAGTTCGTAGAGGCTGTAGCGCACTTGGCGAACCTCGGCGCCCTCGACCGCAGGCAGCCGCTGGCCGCCCTGGACCGCGGTGCCGACGATCAGGCGGGGATGCCCGTCGGCGTCGTGTTCGATCCAGGTGCCGGCGTAACTGTCGCCATAGCGCTGGCGCGCTGCGGCTTCGGTCGCCGGTACCTTGCGCTCGGCATCCACGCTCACGCGGTACTGGTCCTGGGTCATGCCCAGGTCGCGTTCCAGTGCGGCGACCATGCCGGGGTCCAGGGTCGGCAGGCCGGGTTGCGCGGCCAGGGCGCCGCCGCCTGCGGCAGCGGCCGAGAGCAGGGCGAGGGCGAGGGTGCGGCGGACCGCTGCGTGCAGGGTGTGCATGGGTGCTTGCTCCTTGTGCATTCGAAGTCGGCCGTCCCAGCGGTCCGCCTCGGGTCCGACGTCGAGGGCACATCGCAGTGCGTGGTCGTCGGCCGCCGCGTCCATCCGTCGACGGCACGGGTGGGCGTGGCGCGCCGCAGTACCTGACACGACCGCGGGGGTCGATGTCGACGGCCCGATGGCGGCGAAACGATGGGCGTCCAACACTGCGATTGCCGTCCGGCATCCTGATCCGGAACGAGCTTGCTGACACGACGCGCCGCGATTGCAAGGCCTGTGCCGCGTGTTCCCGGCGCATTTCGACCCTAGGGCGGTCGAGCGACTGCGGTCAAGCGCGTGGGCGCTGACTGAATGCCAACCAACGCTCCTTTTTCGACATTGGTGCGGTCGCGCTGCGCCGGCCGGCGGGAAACTGTGCGCTCGGTCTGCAATGGTGTGTCGAGCGGGTCGCGATACGGCAGACGCTGTCATACGGGCGCCACCCGCATTCAATCGCCTGGTCTTGCGGCGCATGCATGATGCGGGTTCCCCCCAGCGAATGGAGATCACGATGAAGACGCGGACAATCACCGGGGTGCTGCTGCTGGCGGCCCTGTCGAGCACGGCGGCGTTCGCCGCACGCCATCATTACGACGTCGTCGGCGAAGGCTATGGACGCACCCAGCAGGAAGCGCTCGAGTACGCCGAGCGCGCCGCCTACGAGCAGTGCTACAACAACTGGGGCCAGGCCGGTCAGGAGCTCACCGTGTTGGCGGAGTGGGTCGATCCGGCCACCGGCTACATCCACATGCGCGTGTCGCTGGGTTGCACCGTCGACGACTGATCGCGGCGCCGCATCATCGATTCGGCAATCGCCGGCTCCGCGGGGGCCGGCGAGATCGACGCGATGCCCGAGGCCACCCGTGAACGACGGGGCATGGGTGCGTCGAAGCGACAGCGGGTGCCGGCCCGCTAGTGCCGACCGCGGCGCAGGGCATGCACGGAATGCACGCGACGGCCGCCGACCGCTGCCGGCATCGGTGCATTCCTTTACCCTGTGCGGCCGCCCGCTGCGCAAGTCGTCCGCATGAAGCTGCAACTGTCCCTCGAGTGGTTCCTCAATCCCGACCATCTGCCGTTGATTGCCGGCATCGAGCTGGGCTGGTATCGCGACGCTGGCCTCGATCTCGAACTGCGGGTGCCCGACGACCATTACGACGGCTTGGCGGCGGTGGCCGCCGGCGAGATCGCATTCGCCTGCAACGAGCCGTTGCACATGATCGATGCCGACCGGCCCGGCCTGCGTGCGCTGGGCTGTTTCTTCGAGACCGACGGCGGCATCGTGCTGCAGCGCGATGCGGGCAGGCGCCTGCTCGAAGGCGGCAGCGTGCGTTTGGCCTCCCCGGTCGCGGGCGGCGTCACCGATGCGATCGCCGTGGAGATCCTGGCGCGCTGGTGCACGGCGCGGGGCGCCGCGTTCGACCCTGCACAGGTGCGGATCGAAAGTGCCGGGTTCGAGCATCTGGCCAACCTGCGCGCCGGCTTCGATGGTGCCTGGCTGTGCTTCGCCAACTTCGAGGGTGTCGAGGCACGGCAAGCCGGGCTGGACACCGACTTCATCACCACCAATGAGGTGGGCCTGGCGAACTTCTCGGCGCTGGAACTGTTCACCTCGCACGGCGTTCTTGCCGAGCACCCCGAGGTGGTCGCGACCGTGACCCGGCTGATCGGGCAGGGCGCGCGGCTGTGCCGCGACGATCCCGGCCAGGCGGCCGCGCTGTGGTACGCCTACAGCGGCACCGCGCCGACGCCGCTGATGGACGCGATCATTGCCGACACCTGCCCGCGACTGATCGACCCGGTGGTGCGCGATTCGACGCGCTGGCACGCCATGTGGGCGCAGTTCGACCGTCTGGGGCTGAGCCAGGTCGATCGCGACGGCTACGCCGCGCTGTACGCATAAAACCGCCGCGCGCTGGGGCGAGCGCGAGTACCGGCCTCTGATTGCACTGGCATCCGGCGCGCCCGGGTGGGATCGGGCGCATTGACGCTGTGTCTCCTGAAATGTATCTTTTAATGATACGAATTGGCGTCTTGCTGCGACCCCGTTCCCGGATCAGATCCCCATGACGCCCGACCGCATGTTCCACTGCCCGGCAGACCGCGCACGACACGCGTCGACGCGTCGCCGTTCGATGATCCGACGGCCGTCGCGTCCTACGCCGCGACGACGCCGGCCAAAGTGCCGGGCTTGGCCGATCTGCATCGCATGACGACGCTGCTGTTGGCCGAGTGCGCACCGGCGGTGGCGCAGGTGTTGGTCGTCGGCGCCGGCGGCGGGTTGGAGCTGGTCGCGATGGCCGAGGCGCAGCCAGGCTGGCACTTCACTGGCGTGGACCCGTCGCGTCCGATGCTCGATCTCGCGCAACGGGCCGTCGTGCCATTTGCCGGTCGCGTGGCGCTGTTGGCGGGGACGGTCGAGCAGGCGCCCACCGGCCCGTTCGATGCAGCGACCTGTCTGCTGACCCTGCATTTCCTCGATCGGGACACGCGGTTGCGGACGTTGCGCGAGATCCGTGGTCGCTTGCGCCCTGGCGCGCGACTGGTGGTGGCCCAGCATGCGCCGCCGAAAGACGCTGCGCGCTGGCTGGCGCGGTCGGCCGCGTTTGCAGATCGTGCAGACAAGGGGCTCGAGACCGCGATCGCGACGGGTCGCACAATGGCCGCACGTCTGCCGTTGCTGGCGCCGGACGAGGAGGAGGCGCTGCTGCGCGAAGCCGGCTTCAACGACGTGGCGCTGTTCTATGCGGCGTTCTCGTTTCGCGGCTGGGTCGCCACCGCCTGAATTCAGCGCGATGCGGGGCGGTGGCAAGGCGGGGTATTCCGGGGACGGCCGGCGGCGTCACGATCACTGTGCGCCGGCCGGGAACAGACTAATCTGATGGCCAATCGCCAAGGTATTCGCCGATGGGCCCCGTTCCGTTCCCGATCCCGCCCGACGAAGCGCTGCGGGCCAGCACACTGGCCGAGTATCACGTGCTCGACACGCCGCCGGAGCTGGAGTTCGATCGGCTGGTGCAACTGGCCTCGCGGCTGTTCTCGGTGCCGATCGTGCTGATCTCGCTGGTGGCCAGCGACCGCCAGGTGTTCAAGGCGCGCGTCGGCCTGGATCTGTGCGAGACCGACCGCGACGTGTCGTTCTGCGCGCACGCGATCCTGCAGGACGACGTCATGCTGGTGCCCGATGCGCTGGAGGATCCGCGCTTTGCGGACAATCCATTGGTGCTGGGCCCGCCGTTCATCCGTTTCTACGCCGGCAAACCGCTGGTGACGCCGGGCGGCCAGCGGCTGGGCACCGTGTGCCTGATCGATACCCAGCCGCACCAAGAGTTCAGCCAGGCCGAGCGCGACAACCTGTCGGATATCGCCGAACTGGTCATGGACCGCATGGAGTTGTTGCGACTCGAGCACGTGCGGGCGATCGGCCAGGCGCGGTTCGAGAACATCGCCGCGACCTCGCCCGACGCGATCATCTGCACGACCGACACCGGCGTGGTCACCTTCTGGAATCACGCTGCCGAGCGGCTGTTCGGCTACGCCGCCGAGGAGGCGACCGGCCGGTGCGGCAGCCTGATCGTGCCCGAGAGCTGGCGCAGCGCGTACTTCGGGGATCTGGCGCGCTTGCGCGATGGCGGCGAGATCGCGGCCATCGGGCGCACGATCGTGCGCTCGGGCCTGCGCCGCGACGGCAGCGAGTTTCCCGCCGAGATCTCGTTGTCCTCGTGGCAGGAGGGGCGGACGCGCAGCATCGGCGCGATCGTGCGCGACATCACCGAGCGCCGGCGCAACGAGGACCGGCTCTACCGCCTGGCCTCGCTCGATGCGCTGACCGAACTGCCCAACCGCGCCGCGTGGCGCGCCTGTATCCAGGAGACGCTCGAGCAGGGGACGCCGGTCTCGGTGCTGCTGCTGGACCTGGACGGGTTCAAGGAGGTCAACGACACCCTGGGTCATTCGGCCGGCGACCACGTCCTCAAGCTGGTGGCCGCGCGCTTGAAGGCCGAATGTCCCGACGCGCGGATGATCGCGCGACTGGGCGGCGACGAGTTCGTGCTGCTGCTGGCCGGTGACGACCGCCGCGCGGCCGCTGCGCTGGCCGGTGGCCTGGTGCATGCCTTGTCGCGGCCCTACGACTTGCCGGGGCACGCGTTCGAGATTGGCGCCAGCGTCGGGATCTCGCTGTACCCGGCGCATGGCACGCGCGCCGAGGATCTGCTCGGCGCAGCGGACCTGGCGCTGTACCGGGCCAAGGCGGCGGGCAAGGGCCGCTACGTGGTGTTCGAACCCGCATTCCGCGAGGTCGCGGTGGCGCGCCGGGAGTTCGAACGCGAACTGCGGCGGGCTTTCGAGCAGGACCAGTTCGTGCTGCTCTATCAGCCGCAGGTCGTCACGCGCGATGGCCGGATCTGCGGCGCCGAGGCGCTGCTGCGCTGGCAGCATCCCACGCGCGGGCTGTTGTCGCCGGTCTCGTTCATCGATGTGCTGGCGCAGAAGCCGATCGCGCCCGCGGTGGGGGAATGGATCATGCGCACGGCCTGCGGCCATGCGCGTGCCTGGCGCGAACGGGTGCCGGGATTCCGGATCGGCGTGAACCTGTTCGAGGCGCAGCTGCGCTCTGCGCAGTTGCGCAACGTCGTCGAGCGCGTGCTGGGCGAGACCGGCCTGGCGCCCGAGGCGCTGGAACTGGAACTGCTCGAGAACACCATGATGCGCAACGACGCCGCGACGCTGAAGCTGCTGCAGTCGCTGCGTGCAATGGGCCTGGGCCTGGCCTTCGACGACTATGGCACCGGCTTCGCATCGCTGAGCCTGCTCAAACGTTTTCCGGTGAGCAGGCTGAAGATCGACCGCTCGTTCGTGCGCGACGTGATCAGCGATCCGGAGGACGCGGCCATCGTCCGCGCGGTGATCTACCTGGGGCGCAGCTTCGGTCTGGAGGTCATCGCCGAAGGCGTGGAGACGAAGGCGCAGCTCGACTTCCTGGCCGCGAACCAATGCACGCAGGCGCAAGGCTATCTGTTCGGACGGCCGATGACCGCGCAGGCGTTCACGTCTGAACTGGCGCGTGCGGCGGTCCTGCCCTGAGCGATCGGCGGGGATTGGTGTCGGGCGTCGCGATTGCTAGGCTGCGGCAACTCCCGATCGACAGAGCGACATGCACCGGCGACAGTTCCTCTCCAATGCCGCACTGACTGCGCTGGCGTCCGCGCTGCCGCTGGGCGCGCTCGCCCAACAGGCACGGGCCATGTCGCCCGGCGCGCTGCTCGCACCGGCGCTGCGGCCCGGCGACACCGTCGGCCTGATCAGTCCGTCATCGCCGGTGGATGAGCCGGTCGATCTCGAACTGGCGCAGGAGGTGATGCGCGCGCTGGGCTTCAAGGTCAAGACCGGGGCGCATTTCGCCGGCCGACGCGGCCACCTGGCCGGCAGCGATGCCGAGCGGGCAGGGGACCTCAACGCGATGTTCGCCGATCCCCAGGTGCGGGCGGTGATCTGCGTGCGGGGCGGCTCGGGCGCGGCGCGGCTGCTGCCCCTGCTCGATTACGACACGATCGCGCGCAATCCCAAGGTGCTGCTGGGCTACTCGGACATCACCGCGCTGCACAGCGCGATCCACGCACGCACTGGGCTGGTGACCTTCCACGGCCCCAACGGCAGCGGCAGTTGGAACCGCTTCAACGCCGATCAGTTCCGCCGGCTGTTCTTCGCGCGCGAGGCGATGGTCTATCGCAATGCGGTGGACGATGCCGACGAACTGGTGCCGCGCCGCAACCGCACGACGACCATGACCGGCGGGCGCGCGCAGGGCGTGCTGGTCGGCGGCAACCTGACCGTCCTCAGCGCGCTCGCCGGCTCGCCGTACCTGCCCGATTTCGACGGCAAGATCCTGTTCCTGGAGGACGTGGACGAAGCGCCATACCGCATCGACCGGATGCTCAGTACGCTCAAGCTGATGGGCGCGCTCGATCGGATCGCCGGCCTGATCTTCGGCCAGTGCACCGACTGCGACCCGGGCCCGGGCTACGGATCGCTGACGCTGGCGCAGATCCTCGAGGATCATGTCCGGCCGCTGGGCATTCCGGCCTATCGCGGCGCGATGATCGGCCATGTGCGCGAGCAGTTCATCGTGCCGGTGGGCGGCCGCGTCGCGATGGATGCCGATGCCGGCGAGTTCCGCCTGTTGGGACCTGTGCTGGCCTGAGCGACACCTCCTGGCGTCGAGGCCGCGGGTTTCCGTTGAACCCGCCGCCCCGATCGGCAGCCTGCCGCGCATGCGGCCATCTCCGCTCCGTTCCGATGTTTCGTTATCCGCTCAATGGCGAAATTTAACGAAAACGGGCATACTTCGCCGCATTGTGAAAACGTCCATGACAGGAAGCCGGGATACCAGCCAGCGCAGGTTGCGGATCAGCGAGCTGGTGCGTCAGCACGGCAGTGTGCAGGTCGCCTCGCTCGCCGAGCTGTTCGGGGTCAGCGTGCAGACGGTCCGCAAGGACCTGCGCTATCTCGCCGAGCGCGGTGTCATGGCGCGGGCCTACGGCGGCGCCATCGACAGCAGCGTGGTCGGTGGTCCGACGGCCGAGCCGGCCTACGAGGTCAAACGCAGCGAACGCCTGGACGCCAAGCGCCGCATCGGCCGGCTGGCCGCGACGCTGATCAAGGTCGGCGACACGATCGCGATCGACTCGGGGACCACCGCCATCCAGTTGGCCGAGGCGATGCCCAACATCCAGGTCACCGTGGTCACCAACGACTTCGGCGTGCTGACGGCGCTGACGCCCAAGAACAACGTCGACATCGTCATGCTCGGCGGCGAACTGCGCCGCAAGAACATGGCCTTCTACGGCGGCATGACGGTCGACGCGATCGATGCGCTGCACGTGGACGTGGTGTTCCTCGGGGTCGACGGTTTCGATCTGGAGCGTGGGATCACCACTCACTACGAGCCCGAGGCGATGCTCAATCGCAAGATGATCGAGGCCGCGCGCAAGGTGGTGGCGATCACCGACAGCTCCAAGTTCGGGCGTATCTGCCTGCACCGCATCATGCCGGTCGCGGACCTGGACTCGCTGATCACCGATTCGGGCGCGCCCGACGACGTGCGCGAGGCCAGCCGGCAACTCGGCTTCGAGCTGCTGCTGGCCTGACGTCGCCTCCGGCGTTCAACGCCGGTGCGGGGCGAACACGCGCATTGCGTTGCTGTAGTACACCTTGTCGACGACCGCGCGCGGCAACGCCAGCCCGCGCACGTCGGCACGGATGGTGTCGATGCGCTGGGACTGCGCTGTCGCCAGGAACATCCAGTCCGAGCGCCAGGTCGCATGCGCGGCCTGCCGGAATGCCTCGGGGTCGGTGTCCGGCGCCTGGGTCAGGTCGGTGCCGTAGAGCAGGCGGTCCTGGTAGGCGATGAAGAACGCGCGCACCTTGTCGTGGTCGCGGACGGCCTGGTACTGCACCTGGGCCATGCGCGCGGCCAGGTCGACCGTGGCATCGGGGTAACGGTCGAGGAAGGCGGCGAGCCGGTCGACATCCCATTCCAGGCTGGCCATGTGCGCGCCGACGAAGCGCAATTGCGGATGCGCGTCCAGGAAGCGGTCGCGGACCGCCATGTGGGTCTCGTAGCCGGGCTGATCGGGGTGCAGGTACATGTGGTACTCGGGATGGTTGCCGAAGTACTCGCGGTCGTTGTCGGTGGTCATCTGCTCGAGCGGCAGCCAGCAGTTGTGCGGCTCGCCCTGATGGCCGATCAGTGGAATGTCGAGCGCGCGGATGCGTTCGGCGATCGGGGCCAGCGCCGGGTGGTCGAGCATGATCGGCCGGCCCTGCGCGTCGGTCTCCACCATCCCGACGTTCTTCCAGATCTTGACCGCGAGCGCGCCGCGCGCGACCTCGGCCGCCAGCGCGTCGCCGACCGCCTCCGACCAGCCCGGGCTGTCGAAGCCGGTCATACGGAAGGTCGCCGCCCAGTGGAACCGGGCCGGATCGGCTGCGGCCTGTTTCAGCGCGATCGTGTGCTGGGTATCCACCGGCGGGAATGCGGGATAGTCGACATTGATCGACAGCAGTTCGAAGCCGTCGGTACGCGCCTGCTCGAGAAACGCGGTCGAGTCCGCATTGGCGTGCACATGGGCATCGAACTTGCGGACTGTGGCGAAATCGTCCATCGCATAGCGGGCCTTTGACGAGGTGTCGGCGCGGGGCGCGGCGCAGGCGCCGAGCACGCAGGCGGCGACGAGCGCCGCAAGCCGGGACGGGAAGGGCATACCGGTCTCCAGTTCGATATCGAAACTTTTTTAGCACACAACGAAACAAATGTGTTGCGATGTGCGTCGGATTTGACGCAGACTCGGCGAAACCGAACGAAAGGGGAGAGCCCGGCACATGCTGCCCGTCCGACGTCGCACCGTTCTCAAGCTCGTCTCCGGCACCGCGGCCTACGCCGCTGCGCTGCCGTTGGTCCAGGCCGCCTCGCCGGCCATCGCCGCCCAGGCCCGCGCGCTCGCACACGACAGCCTGCTGTCGGTCGAATTCGATGCGGCCATGCGCAGCCGGGTGCTGGCGCGTGGCGAACCGATCACCGGCTTCGACGCCAGCGAGGCCTTGTTGCTGGCCGATGGCAGCGCGATCGAACAGTTCGCATTCGTCGACGAGCGGGTGGAGCGGGTCCGCAGTGCACGCCATGGCCCCGGACGGCGGCACGTGGTGCGTGGCCGCTCGGCGCAAGGCATCGAGAAGACGGTGGAACTGACGTTCCACGAACGCCATCCGGGGCTGGCAGTGCTGCGCACGCGCTACCGCAATGGCGGCCAGGCGCCGCTGGAGATCGCGGGCTGGCGCAACGCGGCGCACGCGATGGCCGACGCCGGCGACGGCTTCTGGAGCTTCTCGGGTGCCACGCATACCGACCGCCGCGACTGGGTACAGCCGCTGACCGAAGGGTTCGCGCAGCGCAACACGCTGGCAATGGATTCCTCCGACTACGGCGGCGGCACGCCGGTCGCCAACATCTGGCGCCGTGACGTGGGGCTGGCGGTGGGCCATGTCGAGCCCAAGCCGCGGCTGCTCGACCTGCCGGTGTCGCGCGATGTCGACGGCGGGGCACGCATCGCGATCGAGAGCACGCGCGCCGGCACGTTGGCGCCGGGCGAGGTTCTGGACAGCGACCGCTGCTTCCTCGCCGTCCATACCGGCGACTACTTCGGCGTGCTGCAGCACTACAGCCGCTGGATGGCCGACGAAGGCATCGCGGCGCCGGACGTCCCGGCCTCGGCGTTCGCGCCGATCTGGTGCGCCTGGGGCTACGAGCGCGACTTCACCACCGAGCAGGTGCTGGGCACGTTGCCGAAGGTGAAGGAGCTGGGCCTGGAGTGGGTGGTGCTCGACGATGGCTGGCAGACCAACGAGGGCGACTGGCAGATCGACACGCGCAAGTTTCCGCGCGGCGAGGCGGACATGATCGCCTTCGTGCAGGCGATCAAGGCCCAGGGCCTGCGCCCGCGGCTGTGGCTGGCGCCGTTGGCCGCCGATCCTGGCAGCGAAGTGCTCTATCGCCACACTGACATGCTGTTGCTCGACCGCGATGGCGCCAGCCAGAACGTGACCTGGTGGAACGCGTTCACCCAGTGCCCCGGCTACCAGCCGACGGTGGACTTCTACGTGGCGCTGGTGACGAAGATCATCGGCGAATGGGGTTTCGAGGGCCTCAAGCTCGACGGCCAGCATCTCAATGCAGTCGCGCCCTGCTACAACCCGGCGCACCACCACGCCGACCCGATGGAATCGTGCGAAGCGGTCGCGACGTTCTGGCAGGCGATCTACGACGCCGCGCATGCGGCCAATCCCGATGCGGTGGTCGAGTTGTGTCCCTGCGGCACCGCGTTCGCGTTCCACAACCTGCCGGCGACCGACCAGTACCCGTCGTCCGATCCGCTGTCGTCGTGGCAGGTGCGCCACAAGGGCAAGACGATCAAGGCGCTGATCGGCAAGCGCGGCAGTTACGCTGGCGATCACGTCGAACTGGCCGACGGCGGCGCGGATTTCGCATCCAGTGTCGGCATCGGCGCGGTGATCTCGACCAAGTTCACCTGGCCGGCCGACATCCCCGAGCCGAAGCTGGATATGCCGCCCGGCGGGCTGGTGCTGGGCGCCGACAAGGAAGCCTTGTGGCGCAAGTGGATCGACCTGTATCGCGCGCACATGCTGCCCAAGGGCGACTATCTGGGCACGCTGTACGACATCGGCTTCGACCGGCCGGAGACGCATGTCATCGGCAAGGACGGCGCGCTGTACTACGCGTTCTACGCCGAGCGTTGGGACGGCCCGCTGCAGTTGCGTGGGCTCGGCCGCGGCCGCTACCGGGTGCGCAACCTGTTCGACGGTACCGACCTGGGTACGGTCGACGCGCGCAGCGACACGCTGGCCGCGGTGCCCTTCGAGACCTTCGCGCTGTTGCAGGCCACGCCGGACGGCGCGGCATGAGCGCGGTCGCCGCAGCGCTGCCCGGTGGCCGTGCCTGGCTGGGCTTTGCGATGGCCACGGTGGTGCTGTGGGGCGTGTGGGGCACGTTGTCGGGCCTGACCGCCAGCCCGGCCTTTCCCGAAACGCTGGTGTATTGCGTGTGGGCGCTGACGATGGTGCCGCCGGCGCTGTTCGTACTGTGGCGCAATGGCTGGCGTGTGGACCGCAGTCCGCGGGCGATCGTCTACGGGCTGTTGATCGGCCTGCTCGGTGCCGGTGGCCAGATGCTGCTGTTCAAGGCCCTGGCCGGCGGGCCGGCGTACTTCATCTTCCCGATCATCTCGCTGTCGCCGGTGATCACGATCGCGCTGTCGTTCACGCTGCTGCGCGAGCGCACCACGCGGGTGGGTGCGGTCGGCGTGGTGCTCGCGTTGTTGGCGCTGCCACTGCTGGATCTGTCGCTGGGCAGCGCAGAGGGGGAGGGCGTGGGCTGGTTCGTGCTGTCGCTGCTGATCATGCTGGCCTGGGGCGTGCAGGCCTATTTCATGAAGCGCGCCAACACCGTCGTGCGCGCCGAGAGCATCTTCTTCTACATGACCGTCGGCGCATTGGCGCTGGTGCCGGTGGCCTGGCGCATGACCGACTTCGGCCAGCCGATCGCCACCGGGCTGCAGGGGCCGTGGCTGGTCGCCGCGATCCAGGTGCTCAATGCCGTCGGCGCGCTGTGCCTGGTCTACGCGTTCCGCTACGGCAAGGCGATCGTCGTCGCGCCGTTGACCAATGCCGGCGGCCCCTTGATCACCGCGGCGCTGTCGCTGGTGCTGGCCGGTGTGGTGCCCGGTCCGCTGAAGCTGGTCGGGCTGGCGATGGCGCTGGTCGCCTCGGTGCTGCTGGCGCTCGAGCCCGAACGCCCGACCCCGATCGACTGACGCCTTCTTTCCGACGACACGAGGACCGCGATGCACGCCCTGCTCGAGCTGGTCGCCCGCCATACGCGTGACGATGGTGCCGGTATCCCCTCCATCTGCTGCGCCCACCCCTTGGTGCTGGAGGCCGCGCTGCGCCATGCCCAGCGCCACGCCCTGCCGCTGGTGCTCATCGAGGCGACCTGCAACCAGGTCAACCAGGACGGCGGCTACACCGGC
>NZ_JBDJNS010000037.1:0-31412 GCF_039674545.1 Luteimonas sp. TWI382 | reverse complement strand
GGCGTCCGGCGCGCCGGCCCCGGCGCCTGCCGCGCCGCCGGCTGCCGATGCGCCGGCCGCGGACGCCGCCGACCAGGACTGATCCCATGCCCAAGTTCTTCATCAACCACCCGGTCTTCGCCTGGGTCGTCTCGATCCTGATCTCGCTCAGCGGCCTGATCTCGCTGCTGAACATGGGCGTCGAGTCGTATCCGTCGGTGGCGCCGCCGCAGGTGACCATCTCGGCGACCTATCCCGGCGCGGATGCGCAGACCACCGAGCAGGCGGTGACCCAGGTCATCGAGCAGCAGCTCACCGGCATCGACAATCTGCTGTACTTCAGTTCGACGTCCAGCGCCAATGGCCGGGCCAGCGTCACGCTGACCTTCGAGACCGGCACCGACAGCGACATCGCCCAGGTGCAGGTCCAGAACAAGGTCGCCCTGGCCACGCCGCGGCTGCCCAGCGAGGTGGTCCAGCAGGGCGTGGTCGTCGCCAAGGAGAACACCGGCTTTTTGATGGTGGTCGGCCTGCGTTCGAGCGACCCATCGATGGACCGCAATGCGATCAACGACCTGATCGCGGCCCGTGTGCTCGAGCAGTTGGCGCGCGTGCCCGGTGTCGGCAATACCCAGCACTTCGGTGCCGAGTATGCGATGAACATCTGGCTCAATCCCGACAAGCTGCAGGGCTACGGCCTGTCGGCGACCGAGGTGCTGGCAGCGGTGCGGGCGCAGAACGTGCAGTTCGCCGCCGGCTCGATCGGTTCCGACCCCGCGCCCGAGGGCGTGGGCTTCAGCGCGACCGTGTCGGGCGAAGGCCGTTTCAGCACGCCCGAGCAGTTCCGCGACATCATCCTGCGCACCGACGCCAATGGCGCGGTCGTGCGTCTGGGCGATGTGGCGCGGGTCGCCTTTGGTCCGTCGAGCTACGGCTTCGACACCAAGTACAACGGCCAGCCGACCGGCGCGGTCGCGATCATGCTCCAGCCCGGCGCCAATGCGCTGGGCGTGGCCGAGGCGGTGACTGCGCGGCTCGACGAGCTGTCGGCCACGTTCCCGCCCGGCGTCGAATGGTTCAAGCCGTTCGACAGCACCACGTTCGTGACGATCTCGATCAAGGAAGTGGTCAAGACGCTGATCGAGGCGGTCATCCTGGTGTTCCTGGTGATGCTGCTGTTCCTGCAGAACCTGCGCGCGACGATCATCCCGACCCTCGTGATCCCGGTCGCGCTGCTGGGCACGTTCCTGGGCCTGAGCGCGCTCGGCTTCACGGTCAACCAGCTGACGCTGTTCGCGATGGTGCTGTCGATCGGCATCGTGGTCGACGACGCGATCGTGGTGATCGAGAACGTCGAGCGCATCATGGCCGAGGAGCACCTGCCCCCGCGCGAGGCGACGATCAAGGCGATGGGCCAGATCACCGGCGCAGTGGTCGCGATCACCGTCGTGCTGGCCGCGGTGTTCATCCCCAGCGCGCTGCAGGGCGGCGCTTCGGGCGAGATCTACAAGCAGTTCGCGATCACCATCGCGGTGTCGATGGGCTTCTCGGCGTTCCTCGCCCTGGGCTTTACCCCAGCGCTGTGCGCCACGTTCCTCAAGCAGCACGAGCCGCACGGCAACAAGCGCGAGAACGTGGTCTTCCGCGTCTTCAACAAGTACTACGACCGCATCAACGACACCTATGTCGGCCACATCACCAGCGTCGTTCGGCATTCGCCGCGCTGGATGGTGCTGTTCGTGCTGCTGGCGCTGGTCTGTGGCCTGCTGTACGCCAGGCTGCCGAGCAGCTTCGTGCCCGAGGAAGATCAGGGCTATGCGATGGTGATCGTGCAACTGCCGCCCGGCGCCAGTCTGCAGCGCACGCAGGCGGTCATGGACCGGGTCTACCAGACCTTCCGCGGCCAGGAGAACCCGGAGACCGGCGAGCGGATGGGCGGCGTGCCCGGCTTCAAGAACATCCTGCAGGTCTCGGGCTTCAGCTTCGTGGGCATGGGCGAGAACGTCGGTATGGCGTTCGTCGAGCTCGAGCACTGGGACGAGCGCGACGTCAGCATCGACGAGTTCGTCAATCAGGCCAACGGCATGCTCTACGGCGCGGTGCCCGAAGCGCAGATCTTCGTCGTCAATCTGCCGACGATCCAGGGCCTGGGCCAGTTCGGCGGCTTCGACATGTACCTGCAGGACCGCACCGGCCAGGGCCAGGCGGCGTTGACCGAAGCCCGCAACAAGCTGCTGGCCAGTGCCGCGGGCAAGTCCGACACGGTCGTGGGCGTGCGCCCCAATACCCTGGAGGCCGCGCCGCAGTTGGGTCTGCACGTCGATCGCGTGCAGGCGCAGGCAATGGGCCTGTCGGTGCAGGACGTCTACAACGCGATCCAGCTGATGCTCGCGCCGGTGTACGTCAACGACTACTTCTCGGAAGGACGCATCAAGCGGGTGAACATCCGTGCCGACGCGCCCTACCGCACCGGTCCGGAGTCGTTCGAGCGCTTCTATACCCCGGCGCCGGGCACGGCCGCCAACGGCCAGCCGGCGATGGTGCCGCTGAGCAACGTGGTCTCGGCCGAGTGGGGTACCGCCTCGCCGTCGCTGAGCCGCTACAACGGCTACTCGGCGGTCAACATCGTCGGCGCCCAGGCGCCCGGCCGCAGCACCGGCGAGGCGATGGCGGCGATGGAAGGCATCGTCACCGACGAGTTGCCGCCGGGCTTTGGCTTCGACTGGGCGGGCATGTCCTACCAGGAGATCATCGCCGGCAACACCCAGACGCTGCTGCTGGTGCTGTCGGTGGTCGTGGTGTTCCTGTGTCTGGCCGCGCTCTACGAGAGCTGGTCGATCCCGGTGGCAGTGCTGCTGGTGGTGCCGCTGGGCATCCTCGGCGCGGTGGTGTTCACGATGCTGCGTCCGGGGCTGTCGAACGACCTGTTCTTCCAGATCGGCATGATCACCGTGATCGGTCTGGCGGCGAAGAACGCGATCCTGATCGTGGAGTTCGCGGTGCAGCAACGGGCGGAGGGCAAGACTCTGCGCGAGGCGACGGTCGAGGCGGCGCGGTTGCGCCTGCGGCCGATCCTGATGACCTCGTTCGCGTTCATCCTGGGCGTCACGCCGATGGCACTGTCGACCGGCGCCGGCTCCAACGCGCGCCACGCACTGGGCACCGGCGTGATCGGCGGCATGCTGTTCGCGACGTTCCTGGGCCTGCTGCTGATCCCGGTGTTCTTCGTGATCGTCCGGCGCGTGCTGGGCGACAAGATGGACGAGCCCGATCCCAAGGCGATCGCCGCGCATCAGGCGCGCAACGAGACACCGCAGGCCCACTGAGGCGCGCGGTGGCATGACCCAAGGGCCGTCCCGTTCGCGGGGCGGCCCTTTTTTTGAAGTCGGGGGAGCTTGCGTCTGCTCGCTTTATCAGGCAACTCTTCTCCGGCGCGCGTCACGCCGGCCGGGGACTGCTCCCCGGCTCGGTCAGCCCGCTCCACGGTCCGGCCCGGCGAAGCACGCCGGGCGTTTGTGCGGACTGCGCGGCATGCCGCGCGAGCAGCCCGCACTCACCCATGGCTGACTCGCCGCCGCGGGCCATCCCTGGCCCGCTATCGCAATCCCCGACCAGCACGACGCACTGAGGCCGACAGCGCGCGCCTTCTTCAAGCAGGCGACTCCGTATCCAACCGAAGTCGGGTTGCCAATGTCCGCAGCAGCGGACTGACGGTCGGTGGCCGCGTCGAGCGCGCCAGGGACGGCGCGCGCCCGAGTCAAGGCAGGGTGAGCATGGATGGCGTGCGCGGCACTGCCGCGCATCTATGCGAACGCCACGCGTGCTTCGCGTGGCCGGACCGCGAAGCGGCCTTGCCGAGGGAAGAGCGGCTTCCGGCCGGCAGGCCGTTGTCCATCCGAAGTCAAGCGCGCCTTCGACTTTTAAGACAAGTACTTCGTGTGCGCTCGCGCGAAAGGCAGACAAGTGGCGCGTGGTCTGTGAGCCCATCGGTCGTATGCTGTCGCGCCGCGATCGCCCCAGTCGTGTCATGACCGTGATGTCCGTATCCCCGCGCCGACCACTGCGCATCGCCATCGTCGGCTACGGCACCGCCGGCCAGGCGTCTGCTGTGCTGCTCGCGCGCGACGGCCACCGGGTCGAGGTCTACGAGCGCGCGCCGGCGCCCGGGCCGGTGGGCGCCGGCTTCCTGCTGCAGCCCAGCGGCCTGCAGGTGCTCTGGCGCATGGGCCTGTTGCCGCAGGTGCTCGGCCATGGCGCACGCGTGGATCGCCTGTTTGGCGAAACGCCCTGCGGCCGCGCGGTCATGGACATCCGCTACGCCGGGCTCGACCCGCGCCTGTATGGCCTGGGCATGCAGCGCGGCGCGCTGTTCGAACTGCTCGACCAGGCCTGGGGCGAGCGCACCGCATTGCATCCCGGCGTTACGGTCGCCGGCCCCGACGAGGCCGACGACCGCTGGCTGGTCGACGCGACCGGGCAGCGCCATGGGCCGTTCGACCTGGTCGTCGTCGCCGACGGCGCGGCGTCCCGGCTGCGTGCCCGGATCGGCGGTGTGCGCCACGATCGGGTCTATCCGTGGGGTGCGCTGTGGTGCCTGCTGGCCGCACGCGACTGGCCATTCGCCAACGCGTTGCGCCAGCGCTATGTCGCCGCGCGTCGGATGGTCGGCCTGCTGCCGGTCGGCGGGCGGCCCGGCGATCCCGAGCCGCGGTTTAGCTTCTTCTGGAGCCTGCCGATCGCCGGATTCGACGATTGGCAGGCGACCGCGCTCGATCGTTGGCACGACGAGGTCGCCGCCATCTGGCCCGAGGCGGCGGCCTTGCTCGATGCGACCACGACGCATGCCCAACTGGCGCGCGCGAGCTATCGCGACGTCGTGCTACGACGCTGGCATCGTGGCCGCTGGGTGCTGCTCGGCGACGCGGCGCATGCGATGAGCCCGCAGCTGGGGCAGGGCGTGAACATGGCGCTGCTCGATGCCGAGGCGCTGCGCGACGCGTTGCGCTCGCACGCCCCCGCCGACGCACTGCCGGTCTACCAGAAACTGCGCGCGCGGCACGTCGGGATCTACCAATTCTGGAGCCGGTGGCTGACCCCGATCTTCCAGTCCGACCGCGATCTCATCGCGCGGGCGCGCGATGTGGCGTTCCTGCCGATGGGGCGGATGCCCGGTGGACGCGGGCACATGCTGCGCGTGCTCAGCGGCACCCAGCGCGGCGCCTTCGGCGCGCTTGCGTTGGCGCCAGACTTCGTCGAAGCCTTGCAGGCGCCGGTTGACGCGTTCGACGGGGCTGCGGTCGGGTCGTCGATGGCCTGACCGGCGCGCCTGGCATGGGCGAGAATCGGCGCAGGTCCGAGGATGGAGACGCGCGCCATGGCCACAGACGCCACCCACGAGGTCGACAACCAGCCGCCGGAGTTCGCGCCGCGCGACCTCTGGCACGACGATGTCGCGCTGCGCGAGGCCGTGGCCCGCGAAGGTGGCGACGCTTTCGCCGATCGACTGGCGGGATATGGCGTCCTCGCCGGCGATGCGCTCTACGCAGCAGGCTTCGACGCCAACCGCGATCGGCCGCGGCTGCGCACGCACGACCGTTTCGGTCACCGCATCGACCGCGTCGAGTTCCACCCCGCCTACCACCAGCTGATGGAGGCGGCGATCGGTCATGGCGTCGCCGGCCTGTCGTGGGCGCAATCGGTGCCCGGCGCGCATGTGGCGCGCGCGGCGCTGGCGTATCTGCATCACCAGGCCGATGCCGGCACCAGTTGCCCGCTGACGATGACCCACGCCGCGGTCCCGGTGCTGCGCCGGGAGCCACGCCTGCGCGCCTGGGCCGACAAGGTCGCGACGATGCGCTACGACGCCCGCGATGTGCCGGTCGAGGACAAGGCCGGCGTCACGCTCGGCATGGGCATGACCGAGAAGCAGGGCGGCAGCGATGTGCGCAGCAACACCACGCGGGCGACCCCGACGAGCGACGAGGGGGCCTATACGCTGCGCGGCCACAAGTGGTTCTTCTCGGCGCCGATGTCCGACGGCTTTCTGGTGCTGGCGCAGGCCGGCGCCGGGCCGAGCTGCTTCCTCATGCCCAGACGCCTGCCGGGCGGCGAGCGCAACGACTTCCGGCTGATGCGGCTCAAGGACAAGCTCGGCGATTGGAGCAACGCCTCGGCCGAGATCGAGTTCGATCGCGCCTGGGCGCTGCGGGTCGGCGAGGAGGGCCGCGGCGTGGCGACGATCCTGGAAATGGTGATGCTGACCCGGCTCGATTGCATGCTCGCCGCCGCCGCGCAGATGCGCATGGCGCTGGCCCAGGCGCTGCATCACGCCCGCCACCGGCGTGCGTTCGGCCGCGCGCTCGCCGAGCAGCCGCTGATGCGCAACGTGCTCGCCGATCTTGCGATCGAAGCCGAGGCGGCGGTCGCCCTGGCGCTGCGTGTGGCCGGCGCAGTCGACGCTGCGCCGCGCGACCCGGCGCAGGCGGCCTTCGCGCGTGTGGCCACAGCGATCGGCAAGTACTGGCTGTGCCGACGCGCGCCGGCGTTCGTCAACGAGGCGCAAGAATGCCTCGGTGGTGCGGGCTACATCGAGGAATCGATCCTGCCGCGCCTGTACCGGCAGGCACCGCTGAACTCGATCTGGGAGGGCAGCGGCAACCTGCAATGCCTGGACGTGCTGCGCGCGCTCGCACGCGAACCCAAGGTCATGGCGGCGCTGCAGGCGCAGATCGAGGCCGCACGCGGCACGGATGCGGCGTTCGACGCTGCGGCAGACCGTCTTGCCGACCAGCTCGCCGACGCGGCGCGTGCCCCGCAGGACGCCGAACCGCAGGCACGGCGGCTGGTGGAGGCGACCGCGCTGGTCCTGCAGGGAGCGGCGTTGCTGCGCGCGAACAGTCCCGTCGCCCCGGCATTCTGCGCCAGCCGGCTGGCCAGCGCCCATGCGCTGGCGCTCGGCACGCTTGAGCGCGGAATCGATCTCGACGCGCCGCTGGCGCGCGTGCTGCCGGACTGACGCGGGACGGGCGTCGGCAAGATCAAATGGGACGCGGCGCTGGTGCTCGCGCGTCTCATGGTGTCTCCGGCCATGCCAGGGTGGGGCACGTCCGCGGGCAGGTGGCCCTGGGGCATCCACAGGGTTGACGACGGTCGTCGATTGGTTCATTAATTAAGTAATTCGTTAACTGATTGGGTCGCTATGGACCGTGTCTTCGAAGCGCTGGCCTCGACGCCGCGCCGACAAATCCTTGCCTACCTCCACGCTGGCGAGCTGACCGCCGGCGAGATCGCCGAGCGGTTCGACTTCAGCAAGCCCGCGCTGTCGGGGCATCTGCGCATCCTTGAGCAGGCCGGACTGATCGCCCGCGAGAAACGTGGCCAGTTCGTGCATTTCCGGCTCGTGCCCGAGCGTCTGGCCAACACCGTCTTCGCCTGGGCGTCGGAGCTGTGCCCGGTGGCGCGTCCGCTCAAGCGCGAGCGCCGCAAGGCCGCGGACTGACGCATCTATCCGACAGGAACCTGACGATGCTGCATACGACCGAGGTTTCCGAGACGTTTCCCGGCGTCCACCTGCCGTCGCACAGCGGCGGCCTGCCGGTCGAGGTCACGCTGATCGCGCAATTGGCACCCGGCCAGGGCGATCCGCTGATCGCCGATGCCGCCCGGCGCCAGCGCGGGCATCCAGGCTTCGTCGATGCGCACGACGAACCCTCGTCGCGGATCGGCGCGATGGATCTGGCGCGCGGCGATCCGTCCTCGCTCTACACCTTCAGCGTCGGCCCGGGCGGCCATCCCTTCCACCGTCACGCCGGCAACCGCATGTTCACCGCGGTCTCGGGCAGCGCCGGCGCGCAACTGCGGTTCTCGACCGCATCGCAGGCGCAGCTCGATGCCGATCCGGCCGCGTTCGTGCGTGCGTTGCATCTGGTCGACATTCCGCCGGACTGCCTGTTCACCGTGCGCTTCGGCGGCGGCACCTGGCACCAGTTCGTCTCGCGCAGTCCGGCGCTGCCGCACCCGGCGCTGTTCGCGCTGTCCTGCCATCCCGATGAACTGTCGGGCGAACTGCCGGCCGACGTGCGCCGGCGCGTGCTCGACAACGCCGCCGATATTGCCTCGCTGACCGAACTGCTGCCGCCGGCGGTGCAGGCGCTGCTCGACGCGGCGTTGCGCGCGCCGGCGCGCATTGCGACGACCTCGTTGTCGCTGCACGTGCCGCCGACGTCGCTGGCGGCGCGTGTGTGCGCCGGGGTCCGGGCGTGGACGGGACGCCTGCGTCGGCGGCTGCCGGCGCGGCGCGCCAGCGGGTTCCGGACCGAAAACGTCGGCCGCCGCCAGGTCGACCGAATCGTCCCGCCGCCCGGTTCGCTGCTGCAGGCGCAGCTGCCGGGCGCCGGGCACGAGGACGCGGTGGCGGTCTGCCTGGAGGCGGCGGAGTGCACCGACGCGCGGCCGGCGACGGCGATGGCCGCGCTGCTCGAAGGATTCGTCGCCAATCCGCCGTCCGGTGTGACGCGGCTGATGGCGTTTCGCAACATGCTCGTGCGTCCGTTCGGCCTGCGGACCTCGCCGCTGGGCTGCCCGGCGTCGTCGCTACTGTCGGACGAGGCGCCGGGCCGCTTCGCCGGGCGTTTCCCGGTGCTGGCCGAACGCGCATCCACCGATGGCGACTGCGTGGAGGTCGTGCTCGGTGCCGACGACCGGCACCTCGCGTTCCGCACCTGCATTCGCGTCGAGGCGTTGCCCGGCGGTGGCCTGCGCTGCGCGATGGCGACGCGTGTGCGCACGCGCAACTGGTTCGGGCGCTTCTACCTGGCGACGATCCGGCACGTGCACATGGCCTACATCGCGCCGGCGATGCTGCAACTGGCGGTCGATCACGCGGTCCGGGGGCTGGGCGTCGGTGCCGCCGCCGGGGGCACGAGTGCGCGGCCCCGCGGGCCGGGCACAGTCGCCGCGCAGCCTCAGTCGATGAACTGCAGTTTGGCCAGTTCCGCGTAGAGGCCGCCCTGGGCCAGCAGTTCGGCGTGCGTGCCCTGGGCGACGATCCGCCCACGGTCGAGCACGACGATGCGATCGGCCTTGAGGATCGTCGCCAGCCGATGCGCGATGACCAGCGTGGTGCGGCCCTGCATCAGGCGGGCGAGCGCGTGCTGCACCGCATGCTCGCTTTGCGCGTCGAGCGCCGAGGTCGCTTCGTCGAGCAGCAGGATCGGTGCGTCGCGCAGCAGCGCGCGGGCGATCGCGATCCGCTGCTGCTGGCCGCCCGACAGGCGCGCGCCGCGTTCGCCGAGCTGGGCGTCGTAGCCTTCGGGCAGGTCGACGATGAACTCGTGCGCCTCGGCCGCGCGCGCCGCGGCCTCGACCTCGGCGTCGGTCGCGTCGAGCCGGCCGTAGCGGATGTTGTCGCGGGCACTGGCGGCGAAGATCGTCGGGTGCTGCGGGACCATCGCGATCAGCTCGCGCAGTGCCGCGGGATCGAGCGTGCGCAGGTCCGCGCCGTCGATCGACAACGCGCCGGTCTCCGGGTCATGGAAGCGCAGCAGCAGCGACAGCACCGTGCTCTTGCCCGCGCCGGAGGGACCCACGAGCGCCACCGTTTCGCCGGGCGCGACGTGCAGCGTGAAGCCATCGAGCGCCGGGGTGTCGGGGCGGCTCGGGTAATGGAAAGTGACCCCGTCGAAACGCAACGCGCCGCGCGCCGGCTGGACGATCGCGGCGGGCGTGGCCGGTGCCCGGATCGACGGCGATTCGTCGAGCAGTTCGGAGATCCGGCCCATGCCGCCGGCGGCGCGCTGCAGGTCGTTCCAGACCTCGGCCAGCGCACCGACCGAGCCGGCGCCGAACAGCGCGTAGAGCACGAACTGGCCCAGCGTGCCGGCGCTCATCCGTCCGGCGACCACATCGTGCGCGCCCGACCACAACACCACCGTGACCGCACCGAAGATCAGCGTGATCGCGATCGCGGTGATGATCGCCTGCAACCCGATGCGCCGGCGCGCGGTCGCGACCGAGGTGCGCACGGCATCACCGAAACGGCCGCGCTCGTAGGGTTCGCGCGCATGCGCCTGCACGGTGCGGATCGCGCCCAGCGTCTCGTTGGCCAGCGCGTTCGCATCGGCGATGCGATCCTGGCTCTGCCGCGAGACCTTCTCCAGCTTGCGCCCGCCCAGCACCAGCGGCAGCACGAACAGCGGAATGCCCACCAGCGTGTAGGCCGCAAGGCGCGGACTGGTGACCACCAGCATCGTCAGGCTACCGAGCACCATCACCACACTGCGCAACGCGACTGACATGGTCGTGCCGACGACCGAGCGCAGCAGTTCGGTGTCCGCGCTCAGGCGCGAGACCAGGTCGCCACTGCGGTTCTGCTCGAAGAACGCCTGGTCCAGGTCCAGCAGGTGCCCGTAGAAGCGGTTGCGCAGGTCGGCGACGACGCGCTCGCCCAGCAGCGAGACGAAGAAGAACCGCGCTGCGGTCGCCAATGCCAGCGCGACCGCGACGACCAGCAGCAGCGCGAACGCGGTGTCGATCTGATCGCCGCCGGTGAAGCCGTGGTCGATCATGCGTCGCACCGCCAGCGGCAGACTCAGCGTCGCCAGCGACGAGGCCGCCAGTGCGATCAGCCAGGCGACGAACAGGCCGCGCTGGCGCATGACGAACGGCCACAAGGTTGTCAGTGCACCGATGCGCACCTTCGGTTTGCCGGGCTCAGCCACGGTGGAGCGGGATCGGAAGGCCATCAGGCATTGTCGTCGATGCGGATACGGTTTCGGGTGGCATCGCGCAGCCGGGTTTTCAAGTCGGCGACGCGGTCGAGCGGCAATTCGATGCGCAACAGTGCGCCGTCGGCATCGAAACGCTCGTCGAGCTTGTGTGCGTCGGCCGCCGGCAGTGCGGCGTGCAACGTGCCCAGGGTATCGAACGGTGCACGCACCTGCAGAACGCAGGTGTCGATCAGCGGCATGCGGGCCGCGGTGCGCAGGCACTCGGCCGCGCAGCCGCCGTAGGCGCGGACCAGGCCGCCGGCACCGAGCTTGATGCCGCCGAACCAGCGCACCACGACCACCGCCACTCGGTCGAATCCCTGGCCGTCGATCGCGGCCAGGATCGGCCGCCCGGCAGTGCCGGCCGGCTCGCCATCGTCGCTGGAGCGGTACTGGTCGCCCAGCCGCCAGGCCCAGCAGTTGTGGGTGGCATCGGGCACGGCCACCTGCTGCAGGAACGCCGCCGCGTCGTCGGCGCCGGTGATCGGCGCGGCATGGGCGACGAAGCGGCTGTGCTTGACCTCGAGGACGTGACTGGCGCTCGCGGCCAGGGTGTCGAGCGGCATCGCGATCTCAGTCCAGCAGGGCGCGCAGGTCGGGCGGCAGCTCGGCCTGCGGATGGCGACGGTGGAACTCGGCCAGGCTGGCACGGGCGGCGCCGATGTCGCCGGCATCGAGCAACTCGCGCACGCGCGCCAGCCAGGCCTCGCGGACTTCCGGCGCGTCGGCCGATGCCGGCGGCGCGTCGTCCTCGGGCAGGTCTTCGATGATCGCCATCGCCTGGGGTTGGGCCCGCGCGGCCATGGGCCGGACCACCGATGCCCGGTCGGCTTCGGCGGCCGCATCGCGTTGCATCGATGCCGGCTCCGTGGTCGTCACGCGGTTGCCGTAGGCCGTGGCCGCGGATTCGGCGCCGCGCGTCGGGCCCCAGCCCGCGGCCTGGCGCGCGTCCGGCGGCGGCAGTGCCGCGATGGGGGGCTCCGCCTCGCGGGCGATGGCGGCGGGCGCCTCGACGGGGGGCGAGGCCTGCGGCTGTGGGGCGTCCTGGGCGGGGACCGCCTCGGGCTCGTGCATCCGGGCCGGCACCTGTGCCACGGCAGGGGTCGGTGCGTCGTGGGCCGCTGCCGGCGCGGCCTCCTGCACGGCGTCCGCGCGCTCGGCCCAGGCCGCATGCGGCGCTTCGGGCACCGGCCGCAGTTGCCAGGCGACGCCGACCGCGACCGCCAGTGAGGCGGCCGCGCCGAACGCCACCGGCCAGCGGCGACGTCGGCGCTGAGCCGCCCGTGCGGGCGCCTGGGACGCCGCGGCCTGCGCCGGCCCGGCCGCGTCCTGCGCCGCGTCGCGCGCGGCCGCGAGAATCGCGGCATCGACCGCCGGGGACGGCGCGGCCTGGCCCGAGGCCAGACGGTCGGCCAGCCACTGCTCCTCGGGCGTCAGCGGTTCGCGGTCGGGGCTGTTCATGAGGTCAACGTCGCGCGCAGTTTGTCCATCGCATAGCGCAGCCGCGATTTCACCGTCTCGCGGCCCACACCGGTGATCCGGCCGATCTCTTCGAGCGTGAGCTCGTGTTCGAGCCGCAGCAGCACGACTTCGCGCTGCTCGTCGGGCAGCGCATCGAGCGCAAGCTGTAGACCGCGCCGCTGCTCGAACTGCGAGAGCTGCCGCTCCGGATCGTCCGGATCGACGATGCGTGCGGTCCGCAGCTCGGCATCTTCGGGGGGCGGCGGGCGATGCTGCGCCGCGCGCCAGTGGTCGGTCAGCCGATTGTGGGCGATGCGGTAGAGCCAGGTCGCGAACAGCGCATCGGGTCGCCAGCCCTCACGCGCCGCGATGACCCGCTGCCAGACATCCTGGAAGATCTCCTCGGCGAGCGCGGGGTTGCGCACCTGACGCACCAGGAAGCGATAGAGCTTGTCGCGATGGCGCCGATAGAGCGTCTCGAACGCGGCGACGTCGCCCGCGGTCCATGCCAGCATCAGGGCGTCGTCGCCGGGGGGCTCCTGCTGGCTGGCGACATCGTACATGCGTCGCAGAGTACGTGGCGCGGCGCCGGGCGTGAAGCCCGCACGAGCCGTGCGGCGGGGGCGGGCGAGGGCGGACATGCCCTGGACAACGCGCGGACGCGGCCAACGGGGTTGCGTCCGCGGCAGTCGACGCGCTTTTGGGTATGCTGCCGCGGGATCCAAATCGTCGAGCACCGTGCCTGCCTGCCATCGCATGAACGCGGCCGTTGCCGCCGACGACGCCGAAGCGCCACTGCGCGCCGTCATCGCGACGGCGCCTGCGGGTGCGGCCGTCGCGGTGACGTGGGCCTCCCACGCGTCGGGCACCGGTGTGCTGATCTCCGACCAGGCGCCCAGCGGCCTGGCCGCGCTGGCGGACGCGACCCTGCGCGCAGGCGCCGAGGGCGACACGACGGCGCCGGCGGGGTTGCGGCGCCGCGCCCGCGCGATGGTGCAGGACGATGACCGGCTCGCGATCGCGATCGAGGTCGCCGCAGGCGATGACGCCGCCGCCGCAGCCTGGTTGCCCGCGGCCGTGCACGGCGTGGCCGGGGTGCTGGCCCTGGCACGCGCCGAGCGCCGGTTCGAATCGATGCGCCGGGCCGAACGGTTGCAGCAGGCGCTTTACGAGATCGCCGAACTGGCCAGTTCCACGCTGGACATGGACGAGGTGCTGGCGCGCATCCATGCCGTCGTCGGCCGGCTGACCACGGCCGAGAACTTCTACATCGTGCTCTACGACGACTTGCGCGAGACGCTGCGCTTTTTGTACTTCGTCGACGAACGCGATCCCTGGCAGGCCGATCCGCAGCGCGAGTTGTCCATCGCGCAGATGCCCGACAGCCTGACCACGGTGTTGCTGCGCGAGGGACAGCCCATGCTGGGGCCGTCGGCCGTCCTGCGCGCGCAGTATGGCCTCCCGGACAGCGATACCCTGCACGGCCCCGACAGCGCCGACTGGCTCGGCGTACCGCTGCGCCGCGACGGGCGCATCTGCGGCGCGCTCGTGGTGCAGAGCTACGACCAGCCCAACCGCTACCGCGACGAGGACCGGGCGCTCCTGGAGTTCGTCGCCCAGCACATCCTCACTGCGCTCGATCGCAAGCGCGCCCAGGCCGAGCTCGAGCGTCGGGTCGCCTCGCGCACGCAGGAACTGCAGACCGCCAACCGCGGGCTGCAGGCGCAGATCGTCGAGCGCGAGCGCGCCGGGACGTTGCAGCGTGCACTGTACCGGATCAGCGAGCTGTCGGCCGCGCCCGGCAGCCTGGAGCGCTTCTACGCGGACCTGCATGCGATCGTCGGCGAACTGCTGTACGCGCGCAATTTCTATATCGCCATGCTCAGCCCCGACGGCTCCCGGCTCGAGTTCCCGTACTCGATCGATGAGCGCGATGCGATCCGCCGGGCCCGGCCTCGCGGCGACGGCTTGACCGAGTACGTGATCGCGACCGGCGCGCCGTTGCTGGCCATGCACGAGGACATCAGACGGCTGGAGGCGGCGGGGGCGCTGCGCAGTCACGGCAGTCACGCGCAATGCTGGCTGGGCGTGCCGCTGGGCCGCGATGGCCGGCCGGTCGGGGTGATCGCGGTGCAGAGCTACGATCCGCAGATTACGTTTTCGCCCAACGACCAGGCACTGCTGACGTTCGTGGCCCATCACATCGACAGCGCGATGGACCGCAAGCGGGCCCAGGAACAGCTCAAGGCCGCGCACACCGAACTGGAGTTCCGTGTCGAGGCGCGCACTCGCGAATTGGAGCGCGCCAACCGCGAGTTGCGCGCACAGATCAGCGAGCGCATCCGCGCTCAGCAGCGTCTGGTCCATCAGGCGCGCCACGACCCGCTGACCGGGTTACCCAATCGTGTCCAACTGCTCGAACGTCTCGATGCTGCGCTGTCGCCGCTGCGCGAGGGCGGACGGGCGGCGTTCGCGGTGCTGTTCCTCGATCTGGACCGCTTCAAGCTGGTCAACGACAGCGTCGGCCACGCGGCCGGCGACGCGATGCTGGTGGAAATCGCCCAGCGCATCACCGCCTGGCTGGGCCCCGACGACCTCGCGGCCCGGCTGGGCGGCGACGAGTTCGCGATCCTGCTCGGTGGCGTCGACGATCCGGAGGTCGCCGACCGGCGGGCAAGCGCGCTGCTGGCGGCCCTGGCCCAACCGGTCTGGGTGGCCGGGCGTGAGTTGTTCCCGTCGGCGAGCATCGGCATCGCGATGTCCCATCCCGAGTACGTGGACGGCGATGGCGTGCTGCGCGATGCGGACGCGGCGATGTATCGGGCCAAGGCCTGCGGGCGCGACCGCAGCGAGCGCTTCGACGAGGCGATGCGGGCCGAGGCCATGCGCCTGCTGGACCTGGAGGCCGACCTGCGCCGGGCGATCCTGCAGGATGCGTTCGAGCCACACTTCCAACCGATCGTGCGCCTGGCCGATGGCGCGGTGGTGGGATACGAGGCCTTGCTGCGCTGGCGGCACGAGGTGCACGGCCTGCTGTCGCCGGCCGAGTTCATCGGCGTCGGCGAGGACAGCGGGCTGATCGAGCAGGTCGACTGGCTGATGTATCGCCATGTGTTCCGGCGCATGGCGACCGATGCCGGGACCGGCTATATCTCGATCAACGTCTCGCCACGGCACTTTCGCTCCGAGGACTTTGTCGAGCGGCTGTTGCGGCTGATCGACGAGGCTGGCGCCGATCCGCGCCGGCTGCGGATCGAGATCACCGAGGTCGCGCTGCTCGACGATGCGCCGCGTGCGCTGCGCATGCTCAATGTGCTGCGCAGTCATGGTGTGCTGGCGCTGCTCGACGACTTCGGCACCGGCTTCTCGGCGCTGTCGTATCTGCACCGCTTCCCGATCCAGGCGCTGAAGATCGACCAGAGTTTCGTGCTCGGGCTGGGCGGGGAAATGCATGCCGAAAGCCTGGCGCTGGTGCGCGCGATCCTGGCGCTGGCGGCGACCTTGGGCATCGACACGATCGCCGAAGGCATCGAGACCGGGCAGCAGCGCGATCTGCTCGTTGGGTTGGGGTGCCAATACGGCCAGGGGTTCCTCTACGGGCGACCGGCGGCCGCCGAACGCGGAACCGGCGTCGACTGAGCGGACCGCGCGATCAGCGCGCGCGCTGCAGCCAGTCCAGCGCGCCCTGCGCGGCGCGCCGGCCGCTGGCGAAGCAGGCGGTGAGCAGGTAGCCGCCGGTCGGTGCTTCCCAGTCGATCATCTCGCCGGCGACGAAGGTGCCCGGCAATGCGCGCAGCATCAGCGCCTCGTCGAGCGCCTCGAAACGGACCCCGCCGGCACTGGAGATGGCCTCGGCCAGCGGGCGCGGTGCGCGCAGGCGCAGCGGCAGTCGCTTGATCGCCGCCGCCACACGCGCGGCGTCGTCCAGTGCATCGCGATCGAGCTGCTCGAACAGCAGCGCGGTCTTGGCGGCATCCAGGCCGGTGGCCCGGCGCAGGTGCTCGCCGATGCTGCGGCGCCCGCGCGGGCGCTCAAGATCGCGCTGCAGACGCGCGGCGTCGCGCCCCGGCGCGAGATCGAGCTCGAGCACGGCATGGCCGTTACGCGCGATCGTGTCGCGCAGCTCGCCCGAAATCGCGTAGATCGCGCTGCCTTCGATCCCGGTCGCAGTGAGCACGCACTCGCCCTGCAGCGCCTGGGGCGCGCCGTCGGCCGCGCGCCAGTGCAGGACCACCGGCTTGAGCGGCGCGCCGGCATGGCGCTGCGCCAGGTGCGCGCTCCAGCCGATGTCGAAGCCGCAATTGGCCGGCACCAGCGGCGCGACCTCGATACCGCGCGCGGCGAGCAACGTCTGCCAGGTGCCATCGGAGCCGAGTTCGGGCCAACTGCCGCCGCCCAGGGCCAGCAGCACCGCGTCGGCCGCATGCGTATGCAGCCCCTGCGGCGTCGTGAAGGTCAGGCGGTCATCGGCATCCCAGCCGGTCCAGCGATGCTGGACATGGAAGCGCACGCCGTCCTCGCGCAGCTGCCGGACCCAGCCACGCAACAACGGCGCGGCCTTGAGATCCTCCGGAAACACCCGGCCGGAACTGCCGACGAAGGTCGGCACGCCGCGTGCCTTCGCCCAATCGCGCAGCGCCTGCGCATCGAAGGCGTCGAGCCAGCGCCCGATCGCGTCCGCTCGCGTGCCATAGCGTGCGTCGAAGGCCGGCCGCGGCTCGGAATGGGTCAGGTTCAACCCGCCCTTGCCGGCGATCAGGAATTTGCGCCCCACTGAACCCTTGGCATCGAACAGATCGACCTCCACGCCTGCGGTGCGGGCGACTTCCGCGGCGAACAGCCCCGCTGGGCCGCCGCCGATGATCGCCAGGCGGGAGGGGGCAGGGGAGCGGGACGCATCGGACATCGCGCCATTATGCCGGCCGGCGCCACTCATCCCCCAGCCACACGCGCATTGCTAGGCTGCTTTGGCAGGCATTGCCAACAGCAGGAGTCGGCCATGGCGACCGGGTGGGAAGGTGACGGTGCGGTCCAGGACCAGATCGATGCGACCGTCAAGGACGCGATCGAGCGTGCGCGCAGCCAACTGCGTCGCGGGCCAGGCCTGACCCATTGCGAGGAATGCGACGCGTCGATCCCCGAGGCGCGTCGCGTCGCCGTGCCCGGCGTGCGGCTGTGCGTCAACTGCCAGGCCCAACACGACGAGGACCGGGCATCGGCCGGCTACAACCGCCGCGGCAGCAAGGACAGCCAGTTGCGCTGAGCGTGTCGGCCGATGGTCCGAGCTTGCGGCCGGCCGCCTGCGATCGCTACCGTGGGCGGCCTTCACGTCAGGAACGCTCCATGATCCAGCGCATCGACGCCGGCCCGCGCATGTCCGAGGCCAGCATCCACAACGGCATCGTCTATTGCGCAGGGCAAGTGCCCGAAACCCCCGGCGCCGATATCGGCATCCAGACCCGCGAGGTGCTCGAAGCGATCGACACGCTGCTGGCGCAGGCCGGCAGCGACAAGACCCGCATCCTGCGGGCGCAGATCTACCTGGCCGACATCGGCGACTTCGCCGGCATGAACGCCGAGTGGGATCGCTGGGTGGTCGCTGGCCAGGCGCCGTCGCGCGCAACGGTCGAGGCGCGGCTGGCCGATCCGGGCTGGCGAATCGAGATCGTCGTTTCGGCCGTCGTCGGCTGACACCCGGCACGCGGGGCGGAAACCGGGGTCAGAGTGCAATTTCACCTCGCGCAATTGCACTCTGACCCCGGTTTTCGCGGTTTGCGTCTGGCGCGCCGGGTCACACGTCGAGCGGATCGCCCCGCTTGGCGCCCGCGCCCTTGGGTTCGGGCAGCGCGCCGCCGCGCCAGCGCCGCAGCGCACGCTGGAAGAACAGGCTGTTGGGCACCTGCAGCACGGTGCCCGCGCCGTCGCCGTCGTCGGTCTCACGCAAGGTCGTGTAGACCAAGTTGATATCCACCACCTGGCCGCGCAGGCCCGGCTTCTCGCCGTTCTCCAGCAGCTCGACATGGTCGTAGAGCCGGAACGGCCGCGTGGTCAGGATCAACATCGTGCAGAAGATGTTCGACAGCACGCTCCATGCGGCGAAGAACGCCACCGCGCCCACTGCCGCAAAGCCGGTGAACGCGGTCCACAGCACCGTGCCCGACACGCCCAGGCGCTCGAGCGCCATCAGCAGCGCGGCGGCGTAGATCAGGAAGGTCATGACCCGGCGTGCGCCGACCACCGCCTCGGGCGGCAATGTGTAGCGGCGTCCGACGCGGTCGAGCAGGCGCCGTCCGAGCAGGCGCAGCAACCAGGCCGCGAGCAGGATCAGTAGGATCTGGCCGCCGGGCACGACGATGCCGAGCCACTCATGCAGCCAATGAGGAAGACGATCGGTCAAGCGCACACCCACTTCGCACAGGGCGCCCGCGGCGCCGTCGCGGGAATTCTACGCGCCGCGCCCAAGGGACGCGGCGCGCGCGGGGCGCGGCGTCTTGCCATGGTTGCCGATCGTGAACTTGACATGCTGGGCATGATGGACATCGACAAGCGATGCAGCGCGTACGCCGGGCACGAAAAAGCCGGCACTGGGCCGGCTTGTTCGATGCTGCTGGTGGGCGGTGCAGGGTTCGAACCTGCGACCCTTGCCGTGTGAAGGCAATGCTCTACCGCTGAGCTAACCGCCCGAAACACTGTCGCCCGGACTTGGGAACGTCGCCGCTCCGGTGTCCGCATCGCCGGGGCCGCAAGGCCGCCGGTGCGATCGGGACGCGCATTCTACGGTCGAATCGATGCGCCGACAAGCTGTACGTGCAGGCGTGTGGCCGGCGCCGTCGGTGCGCTCAGAATCGCTCCGACAGCACGCGGCGGATCTCGGCCTCGATCGGGCCGCGCATCGCCGCGAGCAGGAAGCCCAGCTTGGCGGTCACGTGCAGGCTGTCGGGCAGCAGGGCGATCGCGCCATCGACGCCGGAGCGGTTGAAGTTGAGCGTGTCGCCGCTCCACGTGTACTTCATGTCGAAACGCTCGGCCAGGGTCCGCGCGACGTCTTCGACGGCGCTGCGCGCCTGCGCCTGCGGCAGGGAGTGGGGATGGGTGATGTCGATACCGGACATGTCGGTCGCTCTGCCTGGGTTGGGCGCACATTCTGCGGTGCCGCGGCGCATCGACCAAGTGAGGGATGCGGCGCGCGCCGCCGCTCGTGCTAGATTTCCGCCGCATGACTGCGCTCAAGCTGCGATTTCCCGGCTCCTCGACCGATGATCTGCCTCTCGATGCGGGCGAGCTCGGGCTGGGTCTGCGCGCCGACGGCGCCGGACTCGGCCCCGTGACGACCGACGCGGCCTGCGTGCGCGTGTGCGTCGATCGCCGCGGCGTCTGGCTGACGGTGGGCGAGGAGGCTGGCGGCGTGCATGTCAACGGGCGGCGCATCCAGCGCGTGGCGATGCTGCGCGCCGGCGATGCGATCTTCGTCGCCGGCCACGAGCTGCGCCTGCTTCCCGAGCAGCCGCCCGCGCCGCCGTCGGCGGCGGACGCGCCGCAGGGCGATGGGGCTGACCCCGATCCGCGCCTGGTGCTGCGCGGTCTGGGCGGTCGTTATCACGGGCGCTGCTTCACGCTCGACCGCGCGCGCCTGATCGGTCGCCAGTCCGATGCCGACATCCGCATCGACGATCCGGGCTTCGCCGATCGCCATGCGCGCCTGGAGCGAGTAGGCGAGCGGGTGCGGCTGATCGACTTGGGCTCGGCGGAGGGCAGTGTGGTCAATGGCCAGACCGTGCGCGATGCGCTGCTGCAGCCCGGCGATCAGATCGTGTTCGATGCCCACCATCGCTTCGTCGTCGAAGCGCCGGCCCGCGGCGGCGTGGTCACCTTCAGCCATGGCCCGGCGGACGGGTTCGACGATGCGGCCGATCCGTTCGACGCCCCCTCGACCGGGCGCCTGAGGTTGCCCTGGCTGCTGCTCGCGGCGGTGCTGCTGGCCGCAGCGCTGGGCGCATTATTCCTATTCGGCGCAAGCTGAGTCGGCACTCGGTTTTTGAAGGAGTCATCCAATGGGCATGTTCAGCATCTGGCACCTGATCCTCCTGCTGCTTCTGTTTGCGATCTTCGCCGGCGTGGTCGGCCTCATCGTCTGGGCGATCGTGCGCAGCCAGCGCAGGCCGCCGCCCGCCCTCGACGAGGGATTGGTGGCGCAGGTGGCCGCGCTCGACCGCCTGCATCGCGAAGGCGCGATCGACGCGACCGAACACGCACGTCGCCGCGCGGCCTTGCTGTCGGGCCGCTGACCAGGCCACTTCCGGCGTGGCTCAGCGCACCGCAGCGCGTCGCCGCGCCAGCGCCTTCCATATCCGCCAGCCCAGCAACAGCGCCAGCAGTCCGGCATAGAGCGCCGGCTCGCGCCAATCGGATTTCACGATCCACCAGAAGTGCAGCACGGCCAGTGCGGCGATCGCGTAGACCAGGCGGTGCAGGCGGCCCCAGTTGCGGCCCAGCCGGCGCATCCAGCCGAGCGTCGAGGTCACGGCCAGCGGCACCAGCAGCAGCCAGGCCAGAAAGCCCACGGTGATGTAGGGCCGGCGCGCGATCTCGGTGGCCACCTGCGACAGGTCGCCGACCAGGTCCAGCGCCAGCCAGGCCGCGAAATGCAGGCTGGCGTAGGCGAAGGCGTACAGCCCGAGCATTCGCCGAAAGCGCAGCGGTGCGGTCCATCCCGAGATCTGCCTGAGTGGCGTGATCGCCAGCGTGATCAGCAGCAGGCGCAGGGCGCCGATGCCCAGTTCGTGCTCGATCGCCACCACTGGCTCGGCGCCGAGCGCATCGATGTTGCCGCCCCCGAGCACGCTCCACACGCGCCAGCCCAGCCAGGCCAGCGGCGCGAGCGCCAGCGCGTGGACCATCGCCTTGCCGGCGATGATGCCGGGCGGCGTCGCGCGGCGCTTGGGGACGCGCGCCGGGCTCAATACCACTTGCGCAGATCCATGCCGGCGTAGAGCGAGGCGACCTGGTCGGCGTAGCCGTTGAACGGACGGGTGTCGATACGGTTGGCGAGCAGCCGGTTGGTGCCGGCAATCCGGCGTTCGGTCTTCTGGCTCCAGCGCGGGTGGTCGACCGCCGGATTGACGTTGCTGAAGAACCCGTACTCCGACGGCTGCAGGTCGTTCCACGCGGTGCTGGGCATGCGCTCGACGAACCGGATCTGCACGATCGACTTGATGCTCTTGAAGCCGTATTTCCACGGCACCACCAGCCGCAGCGGCGCGCCGTTCTGCTGCGGCAAGGCCTTGCCGTATAGACCGGTTGCCAGGAACGCGAGCGGGTGCATGGCCTCGTCGATGCGCAGGCCCTCGCGATATGGCCAGCGGATCGAGCGGAAGCGCAGGCCCGGCATCTGCTCGCGGTCGGCCAGCGTGGTGAAGGCGACGTACTTGGCTTTGGCGGTGGGCTCGAACCGACGCAGCACCGCGGCCAGCGGCACGCCGGTCCACGGGATCACCATCGACCAGCCTTCCACGCAGCGCAGGCGATAGATGCGTTCCTCGCTGGCGATGCCGCGCAGCAGGTCCTCCAGTGCGATGCGCCCGGGCTTGGCACATTCGCCGGCCACCTCCACGCTCCAGGGCGTTGTGCGCAGGGTCTTGGCCGCGCGCGAGGGATCGGCCTTGCCGGTGCCGAACTCGTAGAAGTTGTTGTACGAGGTGATGTCCTCGTAGCGAGTCAGCGGCTCGTCGGTGCGAAAGCCGCTGCGCGCCTGCGCCGGGGTGACTGGGGCCGTGCTGGGCGGCGGTGGCTCGGCATCCGCGCAGCCGGCCAGGCTGAGCGCCGGGGTCGCGGCCAGCAGGGCGAGCAGGCGACGGCGGTCGCGATAGACCGCCTCGTCGGTGATGTCGGACTCGGGGATCCGCAAGGCGTCGCGCAAAGACATCGCTGGCTCCTGGCGCGTGCGCGCCGTAGATGGGGCAACGCGGAATACGTTGCCATCGCAACCATTGCCCGCGCGTCAAGGCTGCTGCACTGCGGCATACTTGCCGGCCTGCAAACGAGCGGAGTCGAGCGATGGCGCGAGCCTACAACTTTGCCCCTGGACCTGCGGCATTGCCTGAAAGCGTGCTGAAACAGGCCCAGGCCGACATGCTCGAGTGGGGCGATGCCGGCGCCTCGATCGTCGAGATGAGCCACCGCGGGCCGGAGTTCATGGCCGTGGCCACGCGCGCTGAAGCCGATCTGCGCACGCTGCTCGCGGTGCCCGACGATTACGCGGTGCTGTTCCTGCAGGGCGGGGCGACCACCCAGCAGGCGCTAATCGCGCTGAACTTCGCGGCGCCCGGCGATACCGTCGACTACGTCGTCAGCGGCCATTGGGGCCGCACCGCGCTGCGCCAGCTCACCCCGGCGGTCGCGGTCAACGTCGCCGCCAGCGGCGAGGCCGATGGCTTCCGCACAATCCCGGCGCGCGAAACCTGGCGCCTGACCCCGGGCGCGGCCTACGTGCACATCACCGCCAACGAGACCATCCACGGCGTCGAGTTCCGGCCTGCCTGGGGGGCGCCCGCGCCCGACACCGGCGATGTCCCGTTGTTCGCCGACTTCAGCTCCAGCATCGCGTCGGAGCCGATCGACATCAGCCGCTATGGCCTGATCTATGCCGGTGCCCAGAAGAACCTCGGGCCGGTCGGTCTTTCGGTCGTGGTCGTGCGGCGCGACCTGCTCGAGCGGGCGGGCCAGCCGCGCGCCGACATCTTCAACTACGCCTCGCACCTGGCCAACGACTCGATGCTCAACACCCCGCCGACCTGGAACTGGTATCTGGCCGGCCTGGTGTTCCGCTGGATGCTCGACCAGGGCGGCACCGCCGAGTTCGACCGCCGCAGCGACGAGAAGGCCGGACTGCTGTACGCCGCCATCGATGGCTCGGACGGCTTCTACCGCAACGAGGTCGCGCGCGATGTGCGCTCGCGCATGAACGTGCCGTTCTTCCTGGCCGATTCCGCGCTCGATGCCGACTTCCTGGCCGGCGCGCGCGAGGCAGGGCTGATCGGGCTCAAGGGCCACCGGGTACTCGGCGGCATGCGCGCGTCGATCTACAACGCGATGCCGGTCGAGGGCGTGCGCGCGCTCGTTGCCTACATGCAGGATTTCCAGCAGCGGCGGGGCTGAGCGGCCACGTCCTGCCATCAGGCATCGCAGTGTCCGCGAACACCCGGCGATGGAGGGCCGGGCAGCGAGCTGGACCGACGACATCGCGCCGCCGCCGCGCTGCACGACCGTAACCAAGCCCCGATTTTTGAGAGACCATTGATGGCCGCCAAGCCGAAGAAGAAAGCCGCCGACAAGCCCACGCCGCCGCCCGATCTGGCTGCCGTGCGCGCGCAGATCGACGGTATCGACCACCAGATCCAGACCCTGATCGCCGAGCGCGCGCAGTTCGCGCGCCAGGTCGGCAAGGCCAAGGGCAAGCTCGCCGCTGCCGTCGACTATTACCGGCCCGAGCGCGAGGCCCAGGTGCTGCGGCGCGTGGTCGACCGCAACGACGGCCCACTGTCGGACACCGAACTGGTGCGGCTGTTCCGCGAGATCATGTCGGCGTGCCTGGCCCAGCAGGAGCCACTGAAGATCGGCTACCTGGGGCCGGAAGGCACGTTCTCCCAGCAGGCGGTGCACAAGCAGTTCGGGCACTCGGCGATGGGCCTGCCACTGGCGAGCATCGAGGAGGTGTTCGACGAGGTCGCCGCCGGCCATGCCGATTTCGGCGTCGTGCCGGTCGAAAATTCCGGCCAGGGCACGATCCAGTCGACTCTCGACCTGTTCCTGACCTCGCCGCTGCGCATCTGCGGCGAGGTCGAACTGCGCGTGCACCAGTATCTGCTCTCGCGCACCGGCCGGCTCGACGAGATCGAACGGGTGTATTCGCACGGATTGTCGCTGGCGCAGTGCAAGGGCTGGCTGCGCCAGAACCTGCCGCAGGCCGAAAAACACGCGGTGGTCAGCAATGCCGAGGGCGTGCGCCGAGCGCAGAAATCTGACGATGCCGCGGCGATTGCCGGCGAGAACGCCGCGCACGTCTACGGCATGAAAGTCATCGCCGGGCCGATCGAGGACCGCAGCGACAACACCACGCGCTTTCTGGTCATCGGGCGCGGCGCCTTCCCGCCGTCAGGCAACGACCGCACCTCGCTGATGGTCTTCATCCGCGACCAGCCCGGCGCGCTCTACCGCATCCTCGAGCCGCTGGCGCGGCGTGGCATCAGCATGAACCGAATCGAATCCCGGCCTGCGCACGGTGCGCTGTGGCAGTACGCCTTCTTTATCGACGTCGCCGGCCATGTCGACGAGTCCCCGCTCAAGGACGCGCTCGGCGAGATCGACGCCTTTGCCGGCGATGTCCGGGTGCTGGGGTCCTACCCGGTGGCCGTGCCATGACCGCCGCACGCTGGATCGCCACCGCCGGCGCGCCACTGCGCGGCGAACTCGACGTGCCCGGCGACAAGTCGGTCTCGCATCGGGCGATCATGCTCGCCTCGCTGGCCGACGGCACCTCGCGCATCACCGGGTTCCTCGAGGGTGAGGACGCCCGCGCCACCGAGGCGATCTTCCGTCGTCTCGGTGTGTCGATCGAAACCCCAACCGTGGGGGCGCGTGTCGTCCATGGCGTCGGCATCGACGGTCTGCGCGCCGCCGACGGCCCGCTCGACTGCGGCAATGCCGGCACCGGCATGCGACTGCTGGCCGGCTTGCTCGCCGGCCAGGCCTTCGATAGCGAACTGGTTGGCGATGCGTCGCTGTCCAAGCGGCCGATGCGGCGCGTCACCGAGCCGTTGGCACGCATGGGCGCCCGCATCGACACCGGCGAAGGCGGTGTGCCGCCGCTGCGCGTGCACGGCAAGCAGCGCCTGACCGGCGTCGAGTACGAGAACGCGCTCGCCAGCGCACAGGTCAAATCGGCGCTGCTGCTCGCCGGCCTGTATGCCGAAGGCCAGACCGTGGTTCACGAGCCCAGGCCCACCCGCGACTACACCGAGCGCATGCTCGCGGCGTTCGGCTGGCCGATCGAGTTCTCGCCGGGGCTGGCGCGGCTGTCGGGCGGGCATCGCCTGCGCGCGACCGACGTGCACGTGCCCGCGGACTTCTCGTCGGCGGCGTTCTTCCTGGTCGCCGCGTCGATCGTGCCCGGTTCGGACCTGTTGCTGCGCCGAGTCGGGATGAATCCGCGCCGCACCGGCTTGTTGCATGTGCTGCGGCTGATGGGCGCGGATATCGAAGCCTCGAATGCTGGCGAGCAGGGCGGCGAGCCGGTCTCCGACCTGCGCGTGCGCCACGCACCGCTACGCGGTATCGATGTGCCGGAAGTGCATGTGCCGGACATGATCGACGAGTTTCCGGCGCTGTTCGTCGCCGCCGCCTGCGCCGATGGGCCGACCCGCGTGACCGGCGCCGCCGAACTGCGGGTCAAGGAGTCGGACCGCATCGCGGTGATGGCCACCGGACTGCGCACGCTGGGCATCGCGATCGACGAGGCGCCCGATGGCGCGACGATTCCTGGCAACGCCGGGGCAGGGGCCGTGTTCGGCCGTGGTGAGGTCGAAAGTCACGGCGACCATCGCATCGCGATGGCGTTCGCGGTCGCCGCGCAGCGTGCCGTCGGCGAGGTCGCGATCTGCGATACCGCCAATGTTGCGACCTCGTTCCCCGGGTTCGTGCCGTTGGCGCGCGGGGCCGGGTTCGGGCTGCTGGGCGACTGAAGTATTGGCGGCGTCCAGCCGCCCGCTGTGATTGAAGCCTGCTCCCCGCATAAGGAGGAGCAGGCCACAGCCAGGAAGGCACTCAGTTGCGTGCGGTGGTGCCCGGCTGGTCTTCGAGGGTGAAGTCGACCGGGACCCGGACTGAACTCGCCTCAGGCTTGCCGTTGCGGATCGCCGGCTCGAACGTCCAGTTCCGCGCTGCTTCCATCGCGGCGCGGTCGAGATCGCGCGAGCGGCTGCGTTGCTCGACGCTGATGTCGGTCGGCTTGCCTGCGGCGTCCACCTGGACGAGCAGCGTGACCGAGCCTTCTTCTCGATTGCGCAAGGCTGCGGCCGGATAGGCGGGGCGCGGCTGGTCCACCACGCGGGCCGGCCGATCCGCTGGCGCGGTAGGCGCCGAGAGACGTGACGTCCGTTCGGGCGTCCGCGCAGGCTCGCGCTCGGCCGGCGGCGTAACGCCATCACCGATTGCCGGTGGCGGCGGCAACGGCTCGCTCTGCGGCATGTCGCGCTTGCTCAGCAAGTACCAGCCCAGCGCCACCAGCGCCACCAGCAGCAGGATCCAGATCAGCGGGCTGGAGCCTTTGCGTGGCGGCTCGGGCGGTGGGGCGGCCGGAGGGGGCACATCGTCGGGACGCCGCATCGGATCGCTCATCGTCATCGCTCCACGCCGGAAGATGCGCTGAGCCTCCCACCGCCGATGTCGAGGCCTTGTCAGTGCCGACCGGGGCTCAGGAATCGTTTGCGGGCGAGAACGCGATCGGCACGCGCACCTCGCCGGGGACCGGCCGACCGGCGCGCATCGCCGGTTCGAAGCGCCAGCGCCGCACCGCGCTGACCGCGGCGCGGTCCAGGCGCGCGTGCCCGCTGCCGGCGATCACATCGATGCCCGCCACGCGGCCATCGGCGCCCACCTGGACCCGCAGCATCACATCGCCGGTTTCGCCCCGCCGCAGCGATGCGCGGGGATAACGAGGCTGCGGCGTGGACAGTGGCCGCGGTGTGCTGTCGGCGGCCTGCGCGGTCGCCTCCGGCGGTGGCGTCGTCGGCGCAGGCGCCGGCCCGCTCGCGACCGGTGGCGAGATCGTCGCAGGTGCGCCCTGAGGCGCGCCGTCCGACGGGCCGAAGCGCCCGCTGGCTCCGTCCGCACTGGCCGGCAGCGGCGCCGGCAGCGGCGTGGCAGCGCGATCGGACGCGTCCGGCGGACCGTCGATCGCGATGTCGCCGCCCGGGTTGCGCGTGTCGCGCTGCTGCCACCATAGCCATGCGAACAGCAGGCCGCCCAGCGCGCAGGCCGCCGCGATCATCAGCCACGCGCGGCGGGTCGGCAGCCACTGCCGGAACGCATGACGGGGGCGCGGGGCGGGCGAGGGTGCGGACACGGCGGGCTCCAGCGAACAGGGCGCCCGATTCTGTCACACGCCCGCCGCGCAGCCGCCGCTTCGGCGCATCGCCGATCCGGGCGATAATGCCGCTCCCGCTTTCGATGACGACGCCCCGATGCTCGATCCCAGCCTGCTGCGCCAACACCTCGCCGACACCGCCGCGCGCCTGCGCGACAGCCGCGGGTACGACCTGCCGGTGTCGCGTATCGAGTCGCTGGAGGGCGAGCGCAAGCAGATCCAGGTCCGCACCCAGGAGCTGCAGAACCTGCGCAATACGCGCAGCAAGGCGATCGGCCAGGCCAAGGCGCGCGGTGAGGATGTCGCCCCGCTGCTGGCCGAGGTCGCCGGTTTCGGCGACGAACTCAAGGCCAGCGAGTCCCGCCTGGACGGCATCAAGGCCGAGCTCGAAGCGCTGACCTTGAGCGTGCCGAATCTGCCCGATGCCAGCGTGCCGGTGGGGCGCGACGAGGCCGACAACGTCGAGCAGGCGCGCTGGGGCACACCGCGCAGCTTCGACTTCCCGGTCCGCGACCACGTCGAGCTCGGCGCCCGCGATGGCTGGCTTGACGCGGAAGCCGCCGCCAAGCTCAGCGGCGCCCGCTTCACCGTGCTGCGCGGCCAACTTGCGCGCCTGCACCGCGCGCTCGCCCAGTTCATGCTCGACCTGCATACCGGCGAACACGGCTACGAAGAGACCAGCGTGCCGGTGATCGTCAACGCCGACAGCCTCTACGGCACCGGCCAGTTGCCCAAGTTCGAGGAAGACATGTTCGCCACCGCGCTGGGCGAACAGACGCGCTATCTGATCTCCACCTCCGAGATCTCGCTGACCAACCTGGTCCGCGACGAGATCGTCGAGGCCGAGCGGCTGCCGCTGCGCATGAGCGCGCATTCGCTGTGCTTCCGCTCCGAGGCCGGCAGCCATGGCCGCGACACCCGCGGCATGATCCGCCAGCACCAGTTCGAGAAGGTGGAGATGGTCTCGGTGGTGCGCCCGGCCGACAGCGATGCCGAACTCGAGCGCATGACCCGGTGCGCCGAGACCGTGCTCGAGCGCCTTGGGCTGCCGTATCGCCGCATGCTGCTGTGCAGTGGCGACATGGGCTTCGCCGCGCGCCGCACCTACGACCTCGAGGTCTGGCTGCCCTCGCAGCAGACCTACCGCGAGATCTCCTCGTGCTCGAACTGCGGCGACTTCCAGGCCCGCCGCATGCAGGCACGCTGGCGCAATCCCGAGACCGGCAAGCCCGAACTCGTGCACACCCTCAACGGTTCGGGCCTGGCGGTGGGCCGCACGCTGATCGCGGTCATGGAGAACTTCCAAAACGCCGACGGCACGATCGAGGTTCCCGAGGTGCTGCACCCGTACATGGGCGGCGTGACCCGCCTGGGCTGACGGGCGTCGGGGCAGGGCGCCGTCACTACAGGGCGCGATGAACCGCCGGGAAAGCCGCCCGGCGGAATTCGTTGTGGAAATAGGATGGAAGTGGTCCAATATCGCCTATTGTCCTGATAGCAAGGCGGCTCCCCATGCAGGATCTCAACGATCTCTATTACTTCGCCATGGTGGTCGAGCATGGCGGCTTCGCCGCGGCCGAGCGGGCGCTCGGGATCCCGAAGTCCCGGCTGAGCCGGCGCATCAGCCAGTTGGAAACCGAACTGGGCGTGCGCCTGCTGCAGCGCTCGACCCGCCGATTCGCCGTCACCGACGTCGGCCAGAGCGTGTTCCGCCATGCGCAATCGATGTTGGCCGAGGCGACCGCCGCGCGCGAGGTCGTCGACCGGCTCAGCGCCGAACCGCGCGGCCTGGTCCGCGTCAGCGTGCCGGTGAGCATCGCCCAACAGTCGATTCCGCAGATGCTGCCCGAGTTCCTGGCCCGCTACCCGCAGGTGCGCGTGCAGTTGCACGTGAGCAATCGCCGCGTGGACGTCATCAACGAGGGCTTTGACGTCGCCGTGCGCGTGCGCGCCAAGCTCGACGACGACGGCAGCCTGGTCATGCGCAGTTTCGGCCAGATCCAGGAACTGCTGGTCGCCAGCCCCGGCTATCTCGATCGCATGGGCCGCCCGAAGGACCCGGACGAACTCAGCCAGCACACCACGATGAGCATGGGCGAGGACGAGGTGAAGCAGCGCTGGGACCTGCAGGCCGCCGACGGCACCACCCGCCGCGTGGAGCTCAAGCCCCGCGTCGCCGGCTTCGACTTCCCGATGCTGATGGCGCTGGCCAAGCAGGGCCTAGGCATCACGATGCTGCCCGAGACCCTGTGCGCCGAAGCCGTGCGCAATGGCGAACTCGAGGTCGTGCTGCCCGACTGGCACCTGCCGCAGGGCATCGCGCACGCCGTGTTCGCCTCACGCCGCGGCCTGCTGCCGGCGGTCCGGGTGTTCATCGACTTCCTGGCCGAGAAGCTGCCCCCGCTGATCGAAGCCTCGAGCCTGGATTGCCGCAACTGCGACGGCAAAGCCCGCGATCGCGCACCGGTGCCCGCGCCCCGCATCGCGCAAGGCGCCACGCGTGCGACAATGTCCTGAGCCGGCGCCCGGATCGCAGGTCCAGCGCCGGTCTGGCACGACCGCGCAATGCGTGGTGCCGTGAGGACGTTTCACCCCCAATGGAGAGATGGCCGAGTGGTTAAGGCAGCGGTCTTGATCCGGAGGCCGCAGGCCGGAGGAAACATCGACCGCAGGTCGATGGTCAAACCGCCGGCACCGCGCGAAGCGCGGTGTAGTGTGGAAGCGTAGTAACAACGGAGAGATGGCCGAGTGGTTTAAGGCAGCGGTCTTGAAAACCGCCGAAGGGTCAAACCTTCCGTGGGTTCGAATCCCACTCTCTCCGCCAATCCTGCGTATCTATCTGATTTGATTGGATAAAGCGCGATTTCGGGGTTGGCGAATCAGGACGCAAATCGGGTCACACAGAACCCGAGGCGAATTCCTCATCATCTATCGCGCTCCCCGTCGGGGCGCTGGGCGTTTCGCCAGCGTGTGCCGGCCGATCTTCAAGGCATCCTCGGATGCCGTCTCCTCAAGCGCTCCCTTCGCACGGCTGATCTGCCAGAGGCGCGGATGCGCGCCGTCATGCTCGCGGCCGGCTATGCTCGGCTCTTCAGCCTGTTGAGGGATCAACACGTGGCGAAGTTGTCCAAGGACGAAGTGGACGCGCTCATTGGCCGCTTGAGCGGTGCCGATAACCTGCGCGACCTGACGCTGCACCGGACCTTGGGTCCTGACGGCATGGTCAGCGAGCGGTGGCAGATCGACGACGAAAAAGACGTCCGGCTCTTTCGGAAGGTGCAGCAGCGCCGCGTTGGCGATGACCCGATCCAGGACATGGTGGACGGCATCGTGCCGGCGCCGATGCCAGCCGCGCCCCGCTCAGGGTTGGAACCCATCCAACTCGGAAAGGCTCGGGATGCTTGGCTCGCCACGCTCAAGGGCAGCACGCTGCCCAAGACCTACACGATCAAGAAAACCGCCATCCAAGCTCTGGTGGGCTTCCTGGGCGATAAGACGCGGGTCGCGAGCATCACTCGATCGGACCTGGCCCGCTGGTATCAGTCCATGCGCAAGGCGGGCGCTTCGACGCCAACGCTTACGAACAAACAAAGCTATGTCGGCGGGAAGGGCGGCTTCTTTGACTGGGCGATAGCCTCGGGCTACTACCCCAAGGGTGATAACCCGGCCAGTGGTCACGTGAGCTACTCGGCCCGTGAGAAGCGAGCGCGCCGGAAGTTGGGGTTTAAAGCCTTCGATCGCGGCCAGATCCAGGCACTGTTCGCGCCAGCGGCCTTCGGAAGGCTTTCAGAGTCCGCCCAATGGGCCTCGCTCATCGGCCTCTACACAGGCGCCAGGGCGTCCGAGGTAGGTCAGCTGCTGACCCATGGTGTTTTTGAGGAGGACGGCATCCCCTGCATCCGCGTCTCAGACGAGGGCGAACATCAGAAAGTGAAGACCGATGTGAGCCTGCGCACGGGGCGGTCTCAAGAATCAAGTGCAACACGTGATTTGAAGTCGATGATTTCCCTCTCCATCACCTGGGCTGGTGTTGCCCAGCCGAGCGTCTTGCGCGGTCGCCCGTTCAT
>NZ_JBDJNS010000036.1:0-34847 GCF_039674545.1 Luteimonas sp. TWI382 | reverse complement strand
CGATCGTGCACACGATCCCGGTGCAACTGCTGGCCTACCACACCGCACTGGCGCGCGGCACCGACGTCGACAAGCCGCGCAACCTCGCCAAGTCGGTCACCGTCGAGTAGGTATCACAGCCAGCGCGGACGCCCGCCACGCCGCGAATGAGATGCGGCGTGGCGGAAAAGCTGGGGCCAGGTTCAAGCGCGGGCGAGGATGTAGAGCCGCCTTTTCGGAGCTTGATCAGCGCTCAGGCGAGCCGGGGCCCGAACCAGCGGAAGAAGCGGATCGCGCGCTCCCGCTTTGCGGTTACCGCGTACCACGCCAAGCACATCACGAAGAATGCGACGAGCAACAACGGCTCGGGGACATCTGCGCGTATCGCAAGACTGGCGAGGAATCCACAGATCAGGCTGAATGCGGCAAGCGCGACGACCACGCGCAAATGTCCGTAATGGGCGTCCCGCATCAGGTGATGGATGTGATTGCGGTCGGCATAGAACGGTGAGCGCTTGTTGCGGATCCGACGCAGCATGACGACAAGTGTGTCCATCACTGGCACCGGTACAAACCACAGGGCCAGAACGGGACTGACCGGATGGCCCGGGTTCTGGGTCAACCGGAACGAGAACCAGGCCACGACCAGACCGAGAAATGCGCTGCCAGCGTTGCCCATGAACAGCACCGCGCGCTGGCGCCAGGGCAGCCGCAGGTTGAAAGCCAAGAACGCCGCCACGGCTCCCATCAGAATCATCAACCGGTCGGCGATGATGTCGTTACCTGCGTAGAGTGCAGCGGCGGCGAGCATCAGCAATGCGCACCACACGACGGTGCCGGCCAAGCCGTCGACGCCGTCGACCATGTTGATGGCGTTGATGAGGCCGACAGTCGCAAAAATCGTGAATGGTACCGACAGCCAGCCCAGTGCCACCGACTCGAGCCCGAACACCGGGCCAAGCTGCTCGACGCGTACGTCGCCCCCATAGATCATCACCAGGGCGGCGACGATCTGCGCCATGACGCGCCAGGTCCAGCGCAGGTCGTAGAGATCGTCCAACAGTCCAACGAACAGGATGATCGCCGCGGCGCCAAGAAAGCCCACGAAGCCGTCACCCACTTCGCGGGAGAAAACGAGAGCTGCCAGCACCACGCCTAGTCCCATGGCGATGCCGCCGGTCACTGGGGTCGGCGAAACATGGTCCTTCCGGCCCTTGGGATGGTCGAGCAGATTGAGGCGCGTTGCAACGGGCTGCAGCAGCCACTGGGCGAACCAAGTCACACCAAGTGCTGCAAGGGCGGCATCCCAGGCCAGGTCGCCGATAACTTCAATGAACCACATCGACCCGCAGCCTTCCTGAATGCAATAGGTATTGTAAGTCCTCGGCGAATTCCTCACCATTTTTCATCAATTCTATGACGCGTGCAGTCATCATCTGTTGTGAATTGACCGAAATGGACACGACAGGTCACTTTCTTGATGGGCGTTAGGCAGCCTTGAGCGTCAGCGCCAAGAGCCGTTGACTTCCTTTGCCTAGATAGAGGCCGAGCGCGCCGCCGAGCAGGTTGAGCACGACATCACGGATCTCGGGTGAGCGGCCGGGGGCGAGTTCCTGGGCCAGTTCGGCGGCCGTGGCGAGCACTGCGATAACCGCCCAGGCGCGCCAGCCACGCAGATCGGCGCGACAGACCCACAGGAGTGCGCCGAGCAGGACGAAGATCGCGAAATGGGCCCAGTCCGAAAGGCTCCACGGGGTGAGTCGCGCCCAATGAGTCCATTGCGCGACATTCGTGCTGCCAAAGATCGCCACCAGGCGTGGGCCGGGCAGAAACAGCAGTCCCGATGCCAGCGCCGCGCCAGCCAGCGTCGCCAGCCTGGGCACGAGACGCGTCCGCCAGGCCAGTGTCAGGCAGACGCCGCAGATCAACGCAAGCAGCAATGCGCGGGACAGGTCCATGCGGGAAGCGGGATCAGAGCCGCTGCACGTAGACGACCGAGTGCTCGCCGTCGTGGACCTCGATCTCCGCGACAGGCTCCGCCCCCATGCGTCTGTAGAAACGGTGGGCGGGCACCAGCGACGTGCCCGCCACGATCCGGAACGCCGTGACGCCCCGTGCGCGGAACTCGCGCTCCAAGGCCCGATACAGGGACTCCGCGATCGAGCGACCTCGCCACTCCGACGCGACCGCCAGACTCAGCAACTCGGCCGTCGGCAATTCGAGATCGGGTCGGGCGGCCGCCCCCCGGGTATAGCGCAGGATCTCAAGAATCCGGCGCAGTTTGGACGGTTGCAGCATCGCCGGGGCCAGGTTCAAGCCCAGTCGCAGCGGACTGCGCAGCATCCGCTTGTACACCGGCCCCATGCTCGCGCCGCCAGTGACGAACCCGACAACTGCATCGCCTTCCCGATGGACCAACAGCAAGGTGCTGTCAGACTCGTCGAGCGCGCGGTACATGAAGGTGAGAAACCCCACGCCCAGCGTCGCCAGGAAACTCCGGTCCAGGCAGCGAACATGCAGTTCGGCCACCTGCCTGTACATGGCGTCGCGCGACGACATCAGCGCGAGGCGGCCGGGGCGGCCTCTGCGGCGCGGGTCAATGCCTCGGGCGCGGGCGGCAGGTCGGGGAATACCCGCCAAACGGCTCGCGAGTCCGGGACCAGGATCACCCACGTGGTGAGCACGATGCACCAAAGATAGGTCCCGACGCCCTGGTGCGCCACATACCACTCTTCCAGTGCGCCCTTGTAGGGCATGATCACGTCATCGTAGAAGCGCTCCGGCTTGGCGCTGGCATGCATCAGTTCCTCCTCGTCACGGAAGACGACGGACCCGATGCCCGACAGCCCCGGCCTGACCTTGATGATCTCCGCCTGCGAGCGTGCAGGGAAGGCATCGAAGCAGCGGCGCGTCTGCGGCCGCGGCCCCACGATGCTCATGTCGCCACGAAAGATGTTCAACAACTGCGGCAACTCGTTGATCTTGGTCTTGCGCAGCACGCGACCCAGCGGAAGGACGCGGGGATCGTGCTTGACGGTCACCGTACCGGTGCCGAGATTCGGGCTGTCCTTGAGCATCGTGGCGAACTTGAACAGCCCGAACGTCACGCCGTGGCGTCCGATCCGCTGCTGGACGTAGAACACCTCGCCTTCGCCGGTCAGGCGCAGCGCAATTGCGATCGGCACCAGAAGCGGCGAGAGCACCAAAAGCGCGAGCCCTGACAGCAGGATATCGAGAAGTCGTTGCATGATCACATCCTGCCGTCGAGGTACTTGCCGGTTTCCTTGTGGGCGAACTCGGGAATCATGTAGTTGAACAGGTCGACGATCTCCGGCTTGTCCCACGTGCGCTGCTGCCGGATACGCGTGAGCGTGTCGAGGAAGTACGTCAGCCTGGCCTCGTCGAACACCGGTTCGTTCCGGATCACGCCGATATTCTCAAAGCGCTCCATGTCCAGCGTCTCGGTGCCCATGTAGAACTCCTCGAAGTCCTTCTCGCCCGTGGTGTCGCTGGCGAAGAAGTACACCGGCCAGCGCTTCCCGGCGATCAGCTCGGGCGCACGGGCACGGGCCTCGTCCTCGCTGTCGCACGCGTAGGGCTCGAACCCGAGTGACTGCAGGTAGCGCACGGCGATATCAGAGAAGCGCGTCAGATCCAACTGCTCGCTGAGCTTGGGGAAGAAGATGTCGCGATTGTCGCCGAGCAGGCATGAACTCAAGCAGAGTTCGCCCGACTCCTGCGGTGTGACGAAATAGCGGCGCACGTCATTGGGCGCGGAGATCGGCTGGCGCTTGGCGAAACGCTGGTTGAACCCATGCAGCAGCGACCCGTCGGAGAAGGCGACGTTCGCAAACCGCGCGGTCGAGATCGGCAGCTCCAGGCTGGCGCGCATCAGGAACATCTCCATGATCCGCTTGCTCGCGCCCATCATGTTGACCGGGTTGGCCGCCTTATCGGTGGAGACGCAGAAGTACTTTCGGGCACCGCCCACGCGCGCCTGCGTGATGGTATCGATGGTGTTGAGGATATTGACCTCGATCAACCGCATCAGCGTGAACGGGTCCTTCTCGCTGCGCACATGCTTGAGCGCCGACAGATTGAGCACGTAGTCGTAGCTGTCGCCGGCGTTCATCAGCGCCGCGTACTCGCGGCTGCCGCAGTCGAGCGCGAACGTGCGGAAATCTCCGTCGATGTAGCCGAGCGTGCTGCGGACATCGCGCACCAGCTCGACCATGTTGTTCTCGCTGATATCGACCACATGCAGCACGCGGGGATCACGCTTGAAGATCTCGCGCGTCACGGCCTGGCCGATGGAACCAGCGCCGCCGATGACAAGGAATCGGCTGGCGGCCACGATCTCCCGCAACTCGGCGTCGTGGCGCTGGATATCTGCATCGAAAAGCGGCCCATCGCGGCCAATGAGGTTCAGTACATCCATGGGGGAAGTGCTCTGCTGGTGTTGCTGGAAAGGAATGCGTCAGCGCGGGCGCAGGGCGCCGTCGGGAACGCTGGAGGGCAGGTTGACGACACGGGCCTCCAACCAATGGGAATTCTCGAGCCCATCGTGCTGACAGGCGCTGAACATCGGCAGCCGCGACATCAATCGCCAGATAGGCCGGGTCATCACGCCTTGCGCGTTCGTGTACTCGAGGAAGGCGTCGCGCTCAGCTTCGGAATCCAGCACGATCGCGTTGAGCCACCAGTTGCTCGTGCAGTCCGCAAGCGGCTGGACGAAGCGAATGTCCGTATCGGCGAAGAATGCGGCATAGCGCGCAGCCACGTCCGCTTTGACCGCCAGCATCTCGTCGAGCCGTTCCATCTGTGCGCAGCCCAGGGCGGCATTCAGGTTGGGAAGCCGGTAGTTGTAGCCGATCTCGTCGTGCACGAACTCGTAGGGATGGGGCACCTTGGCGGTGGTCGTGAGATGCTTTGCGCGCTTGGCCAGAGCCTCGTCGTCGGTGACGATCATGCCGCCGCCGCCGGTCGTGATGACCTTGTTGCCGTTGAAGCTCAAGGTCGCAAACCGCCCGAATGTGCCGGTGTGCCGTCCGTCGACGTAGCTACCAAGCGATTCGGCCGCATCCTCGACCACTGCGATACCGTACTCGTCGCAGATCGCCACGATCTCGCGGATCCGCAAGGGCTGTCCGAAGGTATGCATCGGCACGCACGCCGCGACGCGTCGCCCCGTTGCCCGATTCCAGGCCTGGCCACCGCGGACTTCCGCGTTGGCTTCCAACCACCGGCGTAGTGATGTGGGACTGAGCCCCATGGTGTCGAGATCAACGTCGACGAACACCGGATGCGCGCCAGCGTAGCTGAGCGCATTGCACGTCGCGATGAAGGTCAGTGCCTGCGTGATCACCTCGTCGTCCCGGCCCACGCCTGAGAGCTGCAACGCCACATGCAGTGCGGCAGTCCCGTTGACGGTCGCGATGGCGTGCTTCGAGCCGGTGAAGGCGGCCACGCGCTCCTCGAACTCGGTCACCTTGGCGCCGACGGATGACACAAAGTTCGAGTCGATGCAGTCGACCAAGTACTGGCGTTCGTTGCCTTCGAAGACTGGGCGGTGGAGGGGGATGAAGTCGGGGCCGTAGATTCCGCGGACGAAGTCTACGACTGCCGCAGAGGACAGCATCCTTGCGCTGGGTGCACTCATCGCGCGCTCTCCCCGGGCGCGAGGGTGTCGTCCAGAATCGCACCGAATCGGGCCGAAAGGCGATCGAACCCGAAGTTCTCCAGCACGTGTGCCCGCCCACGCTCCCCCATCGCTCGAAGCGCATCGGACGGCATGTCGGCCATGCGCTCCATGGCGTTGGCCAGCGCCAGCGGGTCGCCGGGCGGTACGGTTGTACCGCAGCCGGACTCCCGGACGGGGTCGTTGACGGCTGCGGAAGCCATGACAATCGGGCGTGCAGATGCCATGTAATCGAAAAGCTTGTTCATGCTGATGCCGTAGCGATAAAGATCTGGTTGGTCGAGCACGGAAAGGACGAAGGCGTCTGCCTGGCTGGCAAGTTGTGGGATGTCCTGCTTCGGCACAGGATCTTCAAAAGACACGAGCGAGTCGTCGAGTCCGAGTGCAGCCGCCCTCTCAATCAGTCCGGCCTTCAGTGGGCCGTCCCCGATCATTCTGAGGCGGATCGGGTGGCTGGGGCGTCGGCTTCGGAGGATCGCCATGGCATCGATCAGCGGGTCCAGCGCATTGGCCTGTCCGTGTGCTCCGAAATACATGAAGCTGAAGCTTGAACGCGAATCTCGCTGGCGGTGCGGTGTGGGCGGAAAGAGTCCGGGATCCACTCCATTGGGAATCCAGACGATCCTGCCGGGCTCAATCCCCAGCGGACAAATGTAATCACCAGCCCTGGGTAGAAGCACGACGATCCTCGTAGCCGACCGGTAGAGCAGCCGCTCAAGCCAGCGCATCGCGATCGCCATTGCCCCGTTCTTCCTGATACGCCCCAGATCGATCAACGTCTGCGGCCAGAGGTCGCGAACCTCGAACACAAAGGGAACACCGAATCTTCTGGACAGGATCAGGCCGGAGAGCGCGGCGAAGGGATGGACGCTTGAGCCCACGATCACGCTAGGCTTGCCAAGTGCATGCGTGACTGATGGCTTCAGGACGCCGATGCTGTATGCCAGCATGTTCATGATCCTCCCGCCGCCATTCCCCTCGTAATCCGGCGTCCTCACCCAGAGGAAGGGTATGCCGTCGATCATGTCGGTTCTGGATCTTTCGGATGTCGACAGTCTCTGCTTTCCGGAGTTGATCTCCACGCTGGAGGCGATGATGGACGCGCGCCAACCGGCTGCCTCCAGCCCTTTCGCCAAGTGGTAATGCCGGGTGCCTCCAACGCCGCTTGGCACGGTGGCGTAGTGGTTGAGTATCCAAACATGCTTCATCGGTCGATGCTCTCATCGGGATCGGAGGTCGCGTCCGATACCTCATCGCGGATCAAGAGATTCAACGGCGGTGCCCGGCACGTACCGCATCCGGTCCAGCGGGCGGTGTGGGGTCTATCGTTCTGCGCAGCGCATTAAGCATCGTCTCGACACACTCAGGCCAGGCGTAGTGGGTCTGGACGTGGTTCCAACCTGCTGCGCCCATTGTCCGTCTGATCGCGGGGTCGATCACCAGCTTCATGATTGCGTCGGCCGCGGCCTCCGGGTCCTCCCTAGGGACGACGATCCCGGTCTGGCCGTGGACGACGACCTCGGGTAACCCGCCAGCATCGGAGACGACCACCGGCAGGCTCGCGGCCCCGGCTTCGATGGCCGCGACGCCGAAGCTCTCGCTGTCGAGTCTACTCAGCGCGACAAACACATCCATTCGTCCCAGCTCAGTGGGAACCTCTCCGTGATTCACTCGACCCACGAACGTTACGTCATCGCCCAGGTCCAGAGACCTCGCCAGGATCTGCAATTCCGCAAGCTGCGGGCCTCCACCAACGATCCGAAGTCGAAGCGAACGGGCTAGCGCGGAGTCGAGTTCGGTCGCCCTCCTCCTGACGATCGCGTACGCCGAGATCAGTGTGTCGATTCCATATTTAGGGGAGAGTGTTTTCACCGTTCCGATCACCAGTGCGCGATCCGGTCGCTCGTCGTCACTGAGGCGTGCTCCTCGGTCCTGGAATGCCGAAAAGTCGACGCCGAAGGGCGTGATCTCGATCTCTCCCAGGTCCGGGGCCATACGACGTGCCTGGCTTGCCATGCAATGACTTGTAGAGGCGACGCGCGTCGCTGCGCGCAAGTTGCCTGTGACCAACCATCGGTGGAGCGGGCTTTTATAGGGGAAGTCGTAGACGTCGCTTCCCCAGATCGACAGTAGCCACGGGCTATGGTTGACCAGGCGTGCGGTAGTTCCATAGCCGCTGGCGTAATGCGCATTAACCACATCCGGGCGAATGTCAGCTAATAGCCGTCGCACACCGGGCGCCATTAGGAAATAGCCAGCGACTCCACGGAACGGAAATGAGTGAACGCGCACTCCAGGATCCAACGGCTCCAACAGCGGATGCTGCGTGACCAGGTGCACTTCGGCGCCAGCAGTCTGGAGCCCGTTGGCCCAGCGAATCGCATGGATGGATGAACCGCTCGCCAGCAACGCGATCTTCATTAGGCACCAGCCAAGTCGTTGATGACCTGAGCCGCTCGGGCTTTCCAGGAATGTTGGCTCAACACCGTCAAGCACTGCTGTCTGGCGCGCTCGATCTCGTCGGGATTCTGGGATAGGTGACGCAGCAGAGCAGAGAGGTCATCCGACGTGTAGGGAATCACCCAGCCCACCTTGTTAGCTTCAACGAACTCCGCCGCCAGCGTGCCCTTCGACGCGATGATCGGCGTGCCTCGTCCGAGGTACTCATAGAGCTTGACGGGCGCGGCGAATGTCCAGTACGCATGTGGTTTCACGAACACAAGCGCAATGTCACTACGGTCGTATAGGGCGTTAAGTCCTTCCCCGGAGGCGTGTACGATCTCTATGTTTTCGGACAGATACGGTGCGTAGGCGGATTGATTGGAGTGCCACTCAAGGTCGCGTGTGCATACTACCAATCGCGTGTTCGCCGACGCGGAGACTGCCGAAAACAATTCGTGCATCTGATAATGCGAGGACAGGCCACCGATATAGAGAAGTCTCAGTTCACCAGGAACGCCGCTGCGGGTGGTCGAGACGCGTGCGGCATCAAAATCGTGCCCGGGAGGAAGCTCGGAGATCGGACACGTCATCGAGGATGGAATGCTTTCGACCATCCGGATTGAGGGCACGTAGAGCATGTCCAGCTGACTATTGTAGCGTTGTAGATCGTATCGATAGAAAAATCTGGCGAACTTCGCCCGAAGCGCACCGACATTCTTTTCATACTCCGGAAAAGCCCAATAGATATCGCGGTAAAAGAGCCCGATCGGAACCTTAAGATCATTCAGGTGCTTGAAAAAACCGAAATCCAGACAAGGTCGGGTCGGTAGATGATGACGCTCGGTAAGAAGCGTCGGCATCGTGGAACTCTCGGAGTAGGCCAGTGCGTACTTTGTGCCGTTGCGGATTTTCTTCTTGACGTCGCCGATGGCCTTGGCGCGTTCTCGCCCGTGACCGGACACAACATCGACTTTGTGCCCGAGCGCGCTGAAAGCATCGATCATCCGCATGGGCCGGATGCCGCTGGCAGAGACTGGATTAACCGCAAGCGGCAGCGGCGTGTGAAATATGATGTTCATGACGATTTCTTCCTGACCATCTTGCCGTCTGAGGACGTGTGTCGAGCTGTGTGCCCGACGAGCCCGTAGGTGACGCCGAACGCGAAGAAGAGGTAGTGGTTGACGTAGGAGAGGGCGAGCACGGACTGGATCAGCGCGGAGATGAAGACCATTCTTCCGAACAGTTCGCTTCGCCCGCCAGCGGGGCCCACCAGCATCTTTGGGATAGGCAGTGCGAGCATCAGCACAACGATGGCGAAAGGAATGAGCCCGAACTGGTGCCAGAAGGAGAGGATGTTGTGGATGTACCCACCATCCAGATAATCCAGAAATCCGTTGTAGCGTCCCCAGAGCGGGCTTTCTTGGATCTGCCTGATGCCGGCCTGAAGTAAGTAGGAACGTTCGTTGAGCGAGGTGTCGGTGTCGGAGCTGAGAAGCAGCCGGACTATGCGCGAATCAATAATGTTGAAATAGTTGTTCATCACTACGTAAAGCAGCCCAGAGCCGAGCGCGACGAAAAGTACGGCTATTCGGATTGCCGACTTAAAGCCGAGGCCGTTCTGGGCGATCTGGTATACAAGCGGTGTGATTAGCCACAGGTAGAACCAGGACCGGGACCCGATCAGGTAGATCGCCACAAGTCCCAGGAGATAGATGAGCGCCTTTGATCGGGTGTTCGCGGAGGTCACGATCGCGAGTAAGAGCAGGGAGTACGTGCCACCCGCAACCCGGATGTAGTTGAGTCGCTCCTGCAGCAGCAGGATCCTGTCAGACGAATAGATGTATGTGATCGCGACGATGACGGCCAGCGAGATAAGGAAGGTGCGCCTGCCCTCCCTGCCGGAATCAAAGCGGTAGTTTGCTATGAAGAAGGCGCCCGCTATGAAGGCCGCTGCGTACCAGTAGTAGTTCGAGAGCCAGGCCAGGTCGTACCGGTCCGACTGCGCGGCGGCGACGAGTCCGGCGATCATGAATCCGAGGATGCAGAACGCAGGCAGGATGAGCTGCTTGCGAGGCCTCGAGAACAAGAAGAAGGCCACAATCGCGAGTGCTGACGCGAACAGACCGACCGGAGGCGTCGGCCAGCCATAGGTGATTCGGACCGAGTACAGAACAGCATCTGCTGCGTACAGCAGCAGAAAGATAGACAGCGACAGGCTGCTTCGGAAAGAGAGTGTCATCGGCTCATCCCTTAGAGTGCCTTCTTGCCGCCTGGCACGAGATCGGCGAATCCCGAAGTGCAGTTGCGGGAAGCCTCTGTGCAACTCGATCCATCCTGGTGGGCTGCTTGCATTGAGTTCATTCTTGAGCTGTTCTGTAGGCGGGAAGATGTCGAGATCGTGGTGTTCTTACACATCGGCACGGTCGGGCTATCCACCGTATCCGAGCAGTCTTGCAACGTGTAAGGCGGCGGCCACGAGCACAACGCCGCCCAGGCTCAGGACGATCGCCTTCTTGGGGGCCGCCCTGGCCAATAGCTGTACATCGATGTGCGCGACCCTCGCGACCACAACGAAGTAGATGAAATAGAACACGGCTCCGGACAGTGCATGGGCTTCTGCCACATGATCCTGGGACAGCTTAATGGCCACGGCTGCAATACCGGTGCGCAGGACGAACCCGAAAAACTGCAATGAAAGAGCGAGTTTCTGATTTCCGGTCACGTGCAGCACCATCGATACCGGTGAAGTGATGAATTGCATGAAGAACCAGGGCGCCATCCAGGCGACCAGGTCGCCTGAGCGCTCCCAGCCGGAGCCGAAAATGAGCTGGAACGTGAGCGGGGCGAGCAGGGCGATCATGGCCACGGGAGCAATGCCCGCAGCGATGAGGTGCCCGACCATTCGTGCAGTGAAAAAGGCGAGTTCGTTCTTACGATAGTGTTCGGATGCATGAGACAGGAACACCTGCCCGACGGCTTGGCCGATGAGGGCCGCCGGAATCGCGAGCACTTGCATCGCGAGCAGCAAGTGGCCGGCATCGTTGCTTGGACTGTTGGCGGCGATGAGCAGGATCGGCACCTGGATGCTCGCGGTGTTGGCGAGTGCCTCCAGCATCGAGTACTTCGGGAATCGCTGGTACTCGCCGGCAACCCGCTTCATGTCCCGTCGACGGATGGCGCGCAGCGCGGTTCGGTCGCGCTTCCAGAGGCGATAGCCCAGCCCGGCGACACCAGCTCCGCTCTTGATGAGTTGGCCGAGCAGCAGGCCCAATGGCGCGATACCCAACGCGCCCAGACCCAACTGGGTGGCCGTACCGCCGATCGCCTGGCTCATCCGCGTACGCGCGACCGCCATGAAGTTCTTCTTGCGAGATGTCCAGTACTGCAGCGCGGTGTACGAACCGGTGATCCATACACCCAGAGGCAGCAGCCACAGGTAAGGCGCCAGGCCGGGGGCGTCGAGCAGGTCGGAGATCGGATCGGCCCCAAAGCCGACGACGATCGCCAATGCCGCGCCGAAGGCTGCCGAGCTGCACAGGGCGACAGCCAGGAGATTGGCGGCCTCCTCGTCCGCCTCTGGCAGGGGGATCGCGATCTCCAGGCGAAGGGAGGCAACAACGGCCAGGATGCCCAGCAGCGCGGTGTAAACCGCCAGTACGCCGAAATCCGCCGGGGTATAAAGTCGGGTCAGCACCGGGAGCGCAAGAACCCCCAAAGCCTGTGCGAACGCGGTGCCGCCCACGAGCACGCCGATCGAGCGCGCAACGCCGCCGACCCGGGCCTGATTCAGTCTCCGCTTAATAAAGTCCAGCACGCCAACGGATCTGCTCTACGCACCCGCAACGAGCGGAGCGACTACCCGTTGCTGCGAATCATCGTCAAGATAGGCGTGCATCGGCAAGCTAAGCACTTGGTCGGCTGCCAGATCGCCGTGAGGCAGGCGGGCCGCGATGTCCTGAACGGCCGGCTGCTTATTCAGCGGCATCGGGTAATGGACCGCGGTGGGGATGCCGGCCGCATGCAGCCGGGCCTGCGTCGCGTCGCGATCCTGCACGCGGACGGTGTACTGCGCCCAGGCGCTGGTGTTATGCGGCTCGACGTGCGGAGCCTGGACTTGGCTGCCGGCTAGCATTCGGGCGTACCCGGCGGCGACCCGTTGCCGCGCGGCGATCTCGTCTTCCAAGATATCGAGCTTGCACAGTAAGATGGCGGCCTGCAAGGTATCGAGCCGGCTGTTCACGCCGACGCGGGCATGGTGATAGCGACGCGTCTGGCCGTGGCGAGCGACCTGGCGCATGATCGTCGCCAGCGTCTCGTCGCTGGTGAAGATCGCGCCGCCGTCGCCGTAACACCCCAGCGGTTTGCTGGGAAAGAAGCTGGTCGTGGCGATCGTCGTCAGATTGCAGCTCTTTCGGCCCTTGTACGTGGCGCCGAAGCTCTGCGCAGCATCCTCGATGACGGGTACGCGGTGTCTGTCGGCGATCGCATTGATGGCATCGTAGTCCGCGCACTGGCCGTACAACGAGACTGGAATGATGGCTTTCGTTTTCGGACCGATCGCAGCCTCGAGCGATGCCGGGTCGAGATTGCAGGTCAAAGGATCGATATCGACGTAGACGGGGCGCGCCCCGAGGACTGCGGCCGCCTCCGCTGTGGCGATGTATGTGAAGCCAGGCGTGATGACTTCGTCGCCAGGCCCTACGCCTAGCGCCATCAATGCGATCTGAAGCGCGTCAGTGCCGTTTGCGACGCTTATGCAGTACTTGGCGCCCGTGTATGCAGCAAGGCGTTCCTCGAGCTCGGCCACTTCGGGGCCCAGGATGTACTTGCCGTGGGCAAGGACGCGCGCGATGCCGGCGTCGATCCGGTCCTTGAGGCGCGCCTGCTGCGTCTGAAGATCGATGAATTCCATTGTCATGCGTCCTGGCGGGTCAGCTGGCGGCCGTGCAGCTGGTAACGCGCGCCGGTGTGCGAACAGGTCGCTTCGCCGTCACCCTCTACCGGCAGGTCGAGCTGTTCGCCGAACTCGCTCATCCAGCCGATCTGACGGGCGGGCACGCCCACCATGAGCGCATAGTCGGGGACGTCTTTGTTGACCACCGCGCCGGCGCCGACGAAGGCGAACGCACCAATGGTGACGCCGCAGACGATCGTGCAGTTGGCGCCGAGCGTCGCTCCGGTTCGCACAAGCGTGTCCCGGTACTGGTCCTTGCGCTCGATCAGTGATCGCGGGTTGTAGACGTTGGTGAACACCATGCTCGGGCCGCAGAATACGCCGTCCTCAAGGGTGACGTTGTCGTAGACCGACACGTTGTTCTGGATCTTGCAACGGTCGCCGATTACGACGCGATTGCCGACGAACACGTTCTGGCCGAGCGACACGCCTTTGCCGATGCGGGCCCCCGCGCACACGTGCGCGAAGTGCCAGACGCGCGAGCCTTCGCCGATCTGCGCGCCCTCATCGACGATCGCGCTGGGGTGCTGCTGGAACGTCATGGGCATGCCCTCTGGATGAACGGGTGTGCATCCTCGGCCCCGGGCGCGACGACGGCGTCGCGGATCTGGGCGACCGTCGTGATCGCCGTCCGGTTTTCCTCGAGGCCGAAGCCGCGACCTGCGAGGATCTCCTCGTAGCTACGGATGTGTAGGTCGGTGAAGCCCCCGGAGAATTCGATCTCCTCGCCGTCGACGGTGATGGAGCGATAGGTGCGCTGGCCAGCATCGCGCTGGGCCTGTGGCACGTCCTCGAAGTCCACCGACAGGAACCAGCGGACGCGGGCATGCGCGTACTCGAGGTAGCCGGCAGCGCGGGTGTCCTCGGACAGGTGCACGACGTTCTGCTGAAGGTCGCCGAAGATGTAGTGCAGCATGTCGAAGAAGTGCACGCCGATATTGGTGGCGATGCCGCCCGACTTCTTCAGGTCACCCTTCCAGCTCTGCAGATACCAGTGGCCGCGCGAGGTGATGTAAGTCAAATCGACTTCGTGCTTGGTGTCGCGCTGCTCGCTGCGGACGCGCTCGCGCAGCGCAACGATCGCCGGATGCACGCGCAACTGCAGGATCGTATTGACCTTGTGGCCGGTGTCGCGCTCGATGTCCAGCAGGCCATCGATGTTCCAGGGATTGAGAACCAGCGGCTTCTCGCAGATCGCGTCGGCACCCGAGCGCAGCGCGAAGCGCATGTGCGAATCGTGCAGATAGTTGGGCGAGCAGATCGAAACGTAGTCCACGGCTTTGCCGTCGTTGGCGCGGCGGCGCTTGTCGATGTGGCGATCGAAACGCTCGAACTCGGTGAAGAAGTCGGCTTCCGGGAAGTGACTGTCGATGATGCCGACCGAGTCGTTCGGGTCGTAGGCGGCAACCAGTACGTTGCCGGTGGCCTTGATGGCCTGCATGTGGCGCGGCGCGATGTAGCCCGCAGCGCCAATCAGTGCGAATTTCTTCATGAGAGTGTCCTGAAAGTACGTGTTGCGTGTGCCGCCGATACAGGCTTAGTTAGAGCCGTCCGTCCACGCGATCGGCTGGCAAGATGCCCTTGATGTCGTAGATCACGGTGCGATCGGTCGCCCACTGGCGGACATCGGCATTGCCCGGCTTGAATTCGTCGTGTGCGACCGCGAGCACGATGGCGTCGTAATGGCCCTGCTGGGGGGGCTCGGCCAGCAGCTCCACGCCGTACTCCGCCTGTGCCTCGTCGCGCGACGCCCAGGGGTCGTGGATGTCGACCTGTGCGCCGAAGTCGCGCAGTTCGCTGACCAGGTCCACCACGCGCGTGTTGCGCAGGTCCGGGCAGTTCTCCTTGAAGGTGAAGCCCAGTACCAGCACGCGGCTGCCCTGGATGGCGTGTCCCTTGCGGATCATCAGCTTCACGACTTCAGCGGCGACATGCTGGCCCATGGCGTCGTTGATGCGACGGCATGCGAGCAGGATGTCGGGGTGGTAGCCGACCGACTGTGCCTTCTGGATCAGGTAGTACGGATCCACGCCGATGCAGTGGCCGCCGACGAGGCCCGGCTTGAAGGGCAGGAAGTTCCATTTCGTTGCTGCGGCCGCGAGCACGTCGCTGGTGTCGATGCCCAGGCGGTGGAAGATCAGCGCGAATTCGTTGATCAGCGCAATGTTCGCATCGCGCTGGGTGTTCTCGATGACCTTCGCGGCCTCGGCCACCTTCAGGGTCGGCGCCTTGTGGGTGCCTGCAGTGATGATGCTGCGATACAGGCCATCGACGAATTCGGCGGCTTCGGGTGTGGAGCCCGAGGTGATCTTGGGAATCGTGGTCAGGCGCCGTTCCTTGTCGCCCGGGTTGATGCGTTCGGGGCTGTAACCGACCGTGAAGTCCTGGTTGAAAACCAAACCCGACGCGCGCTCGAGCTCGGGAACGCAGATCTCTTCGGTTGCGCCCGGAAACACTGTGGACTCGTAGATCACCGTATCGCCGTGTTTGAGCACGGTGCCGATTGCCTGGCTCGCCTTGATCAGCGGCGTGAGGTCCGGGTGCTTGTGCTCGTTGATCGGTGTGGGCACGGTGACGATGTAGACATTGGCATCTGCGATGCCCGCCGTCTCGGTGGTGTAGCGCAGCCGGTTGGCGGATCGCAGTTCTTCGGCGTCGACCTCAAGCGTGTGGTCGCTCCCGCCGCGGAGCTCTTCGACGCGGCGGACGTTGATATCGAAGCCGATGGTGTCGTACCGCTTGCCGAACTCCACGGCCAGCGGCAGCCCGACGTAGCCCAGGCCGATCACGGCAATGGCGGCGGTACCCGTTGAAGACATCAGATCAGTTCCTCGTGACGATAGGCGTCGGCTGCCACGCACGATGGGCGGTTCGCCGACTGAATAGCGAATTATGCGCCCTCCAAGCCGCACCGTGAGAAAAAGTGAGGCCTGAATGTGCCGCGCTGGGGCAGGAACTGCCCAAAGCGGGTGCGTGGCGGTTCAATCTGAACCGCCAAGTCAGCGATCGATCCAGTCCAGATTGTCGAACAGCGCGTCGCCGTCGCGTTCGCTGGTCAGGTTGTACAGGTTGTAACGCCGCGCCAGCCGTGCGCCGCCATCGCGGGTCAGCGGTTGCCAGAGGATCTCCGCGCGCGCTCGCGTCGGCCTGGGCAGGAGGAAATCCATGGGGAGGGAGAAGTAGATCCCCTTGTCGAAGTCGCCTTCACCGAAGTCGCGTGACGAGACGTTGGTCTTGGTGGCATAGGCGCCCATCGTCACACCGTTGTCGAAACGCCTGGCGACGTTGACGGTGGCGCCGACGTCGCCGGCCAGGTAGCGGCCGGCGCTGACGTTGACCTGGACCCGCTGCTGGCGCCCGAAGGTGTAGTAACCGGTGACATGGCCCGTGGTGACCTCGTAGTCGCGGAACCCCGCGTGCTGATCGAAGTTGCGCTGACGGACCTGGTTCAGGTCCATGCCCAGCGCCCAGCGTTCCCCGAACGGGCGATACAGCACCTCGCCACCGACGCCGCCGTACATGTACTCCAGGTAGCCCGCATAGGCCATGCCGTACCAGTCGCGCCCCAACTTGCGCGCCGTGGTCAATTGCAGGTTGGGCACCGTGACCTTGGACGTCGTCAGGAACTGCCGCTGCCACGTCCGCACGCGTGGCAGGCGGCTGGGGGCGTCGTAGCGGAACTTGTCGAAGTTGTTGGCGATGTCGACGCTGACCGCACCGGTCAGCCAGGTACTGCGGCCGAACCAGTAGCTGGCGCCGAAGTCGGCCGTGAGCTGATAGAGAATGAATCCGTCCGGGCCACCGAGGACCTGCTTGTACCCGGGACCGAAGCTCCCGCGCAGCCGGTCGAACGGCGCGCGATAAAGCTCTTCGCGGCGCTGCTGCGCCGGCGGCGACAGCTCGACCTTGCGCGCCATCGCTTCGAGGTCGATCCGGCGGTCGACGTAGTCGGCGAACGCATTGCGCTCGACGCTCACTTCTGCGATCGGCATGCCCACGCGCTCGTGCGCGAACGTGAACCAGTCGATGTCGTCGGTCACCGCGTTGTCCAGCACGCGCGCACCGCGCCCGACGCCCTGGGCTGGGTAGAAGTAGCGTGTCTGGCTGCCGTGGACGATGAGTTCGCCATCGCGCCTGGTGATTCTCGATACGGCAATGCCTGCGTCTCGCTCCAGGTCGGCGGAGACTACGGCCCAGTCCGTGTCGGGCTGATGCGCCGGTGCGTCCGTGGCAGCACCCGACAGGCTGTCCTCGCCAGTGACACGCCGCCGCAAGGGCGGTGCGGGCGTATCGAGGATCGGCGCATTACTGCGCGCCGTCTTGAGATTGCCGACGAAGGCCAAGCCGAATACCGGGGTGTCGCCGCGTTCCAGGCCGGCGGTCAGTTCCAGGTTCGGCGTGGGGCGATAGACCAGTCCGACATTGATCGGCGAGCGCTGGTCCAGCCGCGTGCCTCGGGGCTCGGTCTTGTAGTCGTTGCCGTCCAGTTCCACCTTGACCAGCAGCTGCTCGAAGGGCGTCTGCCAAGTGATGCCGCCGAACACTCCGATAGGGCCGCGGAACATGGCGTTGGTATTGAACTGGGTCGGGCCACGGCCGCCGCCGGGGCGCGTCTCGAAGCCGGAGTCGATGAGCCGTAAGGGGTTGGCGATATCGCCGCGGTTGCCGAGGTAGCCCGTTGCCAGGCCGAGACTGGCATCGATGGCGCCAAAGCGCTTGTTGGCGACCAGGTACTCGCCCGAGAACAGGCCGGTGCCGCCGATATCGCGCATGCCGAGCGCGATCTCCGGCAGCCAGCGGCTTTCCTGCCAGAGTCGCAGCTTCACGTCGATCGACTTGTCCTTCAGGCTCTGATCGCCGCTCAGGCTTGGCGGGCCGTAGCGCTGGTTGCGCAGGCCGACGTAGCGGAACGTGCCCTCGAGCCACGGGAAGGGTTGCAGCGACAGGTTGTGTCGCGCGTAGGGCGAGGTGTAGCTGGTGGACAGGCTGACCTGTCCCTCGGGCTCCATGCGCGCGGTCGGGGTCTGCAGCAGGCCGGCACCGCCCCAGTCGCTCTGGGTGACCAGGTCGTGCGCGGACTCCTGTGCGTGCAGGCTGCCGGCGATCGCCAGCGCCAGCAGGCCGAGCGGAAGTTGGGGGGGGGCGGTACGTCGGGTCATCGGGCGGCGTCCTGCACCCGAGGCGAAACGGGCAGTGCGATCGGCTGGGTCGCCAGAAACTGGGCGAACTCTCGGTTGAAGTCGGGGTCGATGCGCCGCAGGGTGCGCTCGGGCAGCGGGGCATACAGCACCGCGCCAGGCGCCAGTGTCTGGGCCGGGCTGCGATTCCAAGGTGCGATGCCCAATTGCGCCACGCTGCCGTCGGGCTGAACGACGTAAAGCAAGTCGGGATCCGCGCCCAGGGTCGGGCATTGGCGCAGGTACTTGGCGGCTTCGCGCAGTGCCACATGGGGTAGGCGGCATGGCGCTTCGACGGCCCCGACGACGGCGATCGTGTCGGGGCGCAGCGGGTAGACCAGGCGGTCACCGTCGCGGACAGGCAGGTTGGCACCAGGGTCGACCTCGAGCCTGCGCCCGTCGAGTTGTGTCGGAATGCGTCCGGTGACCGGCAGCGTTGTCAGCCAGGCTTCCATGCGCGCTGCCGTCTCGGCGACCGCGAGTGGTGTGTCCTCGGCGGTCTGGATCGCCTGCAGGCTATGCTCGAGTCCTGCACGAAGGCGGGTCTGGGGGACGACGGCCTGGCGGCGAAGCAGGGCGGCGCCTGTCGTGTAGGCCTCGCTCGTCGGCATGGCCGCGAGGATGGGATCGGACAGCCGGGCGTCTTCCGACAGCGCGAAGGTCGACGGACGAAGGACGGCGCCTTCGACAGTGACGTGGACCTGTGCAGGCGATTGAGCAGCGGCGCTGGCGGCGGCAAGCAGCAGCGCGCAGCCGAGGAATCGGGACATCATCGTGCGCTTCCGTGCCGATAGGGCTTGAGCTGGACGAGATCGAGGCTCCGGCCTGGAGCGAGGAGTTGCCGGCTCTTGAGAATGAAGCCGGTATCGGGCTCGGCCCAATAGCTGTTGATGGCATCGATGTCGGGCCCGCGCAGCCGCTCGTCGAAACGGACCAGGGTGCGGGTCTGCCCCAGGATCTCGACCTGTTCGGTGCCCGTACGCCGCAGTTCGCCTTCGACCATCACGCCGTAGCGGTGGCCGGGCATCCAGTCATAACGACGCAGCGTGCGCGCGGTGCCCTCAAGCAGGGGGAGGCGCGCGAACGGGTTGTCGCCTTCGAGGTGGATGTCGACTGCGTCTTGCGGCAGGCCGGCGGTACCGGCCAGCAGGCCGTCACGCAGAAACACGATTCTGCGGTCGGGGCTGTACCAGGAAGTCAGGCCAGCATCATCGTTGCCCAGCACCATCAGTGCCTGGATGTCGTCGCCCTCCACCAGCACCTGGGCATAGGGATTGGCGGCCACGCGCTCGGGCGTGACTTCAATCGACGGGCGGAAGACGGCGAGACGGACCGCATCCACGCCGCTGCGGGTCATGCCGTTGCAGCCGATCAACATGAGAAGAACTGCGCCAACCGCAATTGATGCTGCGCACGCGCGCGCGCGGTGTTCGATGCGAAGCGCCGTCATCGCGAGGACATCAATTGAGATCGTTGCTGGTGCGGGCGGCGTTGCTGATGATGCCGGAGAACGGCAGGAGCTGCCCCACAAAGCGATTCCAGCGGGTAATGCCGGCGGCGCCGACGAACACGACGTCGCCTGGCTGCAACTGGAACTGGCTGGCCACGGCGAAAGCCGCGGGCGACTTCGCCTCGAGCTGATAGACCACCGACGGTGGCGTGTCGGCCTCGAGACCGCGTGCGCCGCGGATCACATAGACCGCATTGCCGTTGGATGTGGTCTGCATCAGGCCTCGGGCGCGGCCCAGTGCCTGGCTGAGGCTGATGGTGCCGGTGCGGAAGCTCTGCGCACCCGGTTGCATGACCTCGCCGACGACAAACACTTCCTTGTCGTCGAGGAATGGGATGTACAGGTGATCCTCGGGTTTGAGATAGATCGCGTCACCCGACTGGCGATCCAGATCGATGGTGTAGGTGATGCCATTGCGGGTCAGCCGCACGCCCGAGAGGTCGGCGACCGTCGGGTTGATGCCGGCCTGGCTGATGGCGTCGTTGAGCGTCATCGGCGCCATGGTCAATGGCACAGCGGTCGAGTTGGCGGTTGCGCCGGTCACCCAGGCGCGCTGGCTGCCATAGGTGAGCACCGAGACGTCGACCTGCGGCGACTCGATGTAGCGCGCCAGCTTGCCGGCGATGTCCGCGCGCAGTTCGGCGGGCGTGCGGCCTGCAGCCTGGACCTTGCCGATGTAGGGATAGAACAGGGTGCCGTCGGTCTGGACGTGGCGGCCGGCGGCGTTGAGCTGTTGCTGGGCGCCAGCGGGCACTGTCAGCTCAGGGTGGTCCCAGACGGTGATGTAGAGCACATCGCCGACCCCGATGGCGTAGGCCGGCGGTCGGTACTCGACCAGTGCGGCCGGCAGCACGTCGCCGGGCTGCTGCGTGGCCCGCTCCATTGCAATCAGTTTCGGCGTGATCGGGATCAGATCGAGCTGGTCGTTGCCGACGGTGCGAAATCCCCCGTCGTTAGCCGAGCCGGTTCGCATGTGCTGACCGGGGCTCCAGATGCAGCCAGCCATCAATGTGGCGGCGAAGGCGACGAGAAGAGGACGAAGCAAGGGACGCATGAACACGGGATCTCCTGGCGTGGGCAGGCGCCACCGCCTGTTGACCATAAAAAACCCCGCCGGCCTGGACCGGCGGGGTGACTGGTGTCCCGCGGGCGAAGGTGCCCGGCGGCGATCAGTTCGTGCCGGTGCCGGTCGTGCCCGTACCGCCGGTGCCGGTGCCCGGACCGGTGCCCGTACCGCCACCGCCGTCGCCGACATTGCCTTCGCTGTCGCCATTGTTGTCCATCACCACTGCGGCCAGCGCGACCACGCCTGCCACGATGCCAACAGTGGCGCCCTGGCTCAGCCCAGTGCCGACTGCGCCGCCGGTGCCACCGGGAATGCCGCTTTCCTGCGATGCGTCGTTATTGGAGGCTGCCGTGCCCTGGGCCTGCGGTGCGGCAAAGGCGATACCGGACAGGCCGGCCAGGGCGATCGTGCCGATCAGGCGAAGGGTCTTGTTCATGGGGGAGCTCCAAGCATGTAAAAGGACGGTATGCGTCCAGGCTGTTGCGAGGCTATAGGCCGAAAGCTGGTCATGTCAAGGCGGCTTCGACGCTCGGATGGTTTGGTGAGCGTGTCTCGACAAGGCTGAATAGGTTGCTCACGGATCACGTAGAGCGAGCTTGCTAGACTGCGCGCTTGTGTCCGCCCCGGCGGCGTCCGGGAGTGGAGTGCATCCAGGTGTTTCGGAAGGTCCTGTTCGTGTGCATCGGCAACATCTGCCGCAGCCCTACCGCGGAGATCGTGTTGCGATCGGAGCTCGGGACCTCGGGCATCGCGGTGTCCTCTGCCGGGTTGCAGGCGCTGGTCGACCGGCCGATCGATCCGACTGCAGCAACGCTGCTGCAGGAGCGGGGCCTCGACACCGATCAACATCGTGCCCGTCGGCTGACGCCCGTGCTGCTTGCCGACGCCGATCTGGTGCTGGTGATGGAGCGGGCCCATCAGGCGCGGATCGCCCGTGAGGTGCCGCAGGCCAGCGGCAAGGTGATGCTGCTGGGCAAGTGGGCCGGCGACCGCGAGATTCCCGATCCCTACCGGCAGCAGCGCCCTGCGTTCGAGCACGTATTGAACCTGGTCGACGAGTCGGTCGCTGCCTGGCGACGCTATCTCCGCTAGCTCCATCGGCCTTCCGGGTCGTCATTCGTATCTTCCGCGCATTGCGCCTTATTTACAGAAGCCAGAGCCACTGCATGAGCAAGGAAACAGGAGTGTCCCCCAAGGACGAGGATGAGATCGACTTGCGCGAGATCGTCGGTGCACTGATCGATCGCAAATGGTGGATCATCGGCATCACCGCGGCGTTCTTCGTGGTCAGCGTGGCCTACGCGCTACTGGCGACGCCGATCTACCAGGCGCGCTCGATGGTGCAGGTGGAGTCCAAAGCGCCGACCATTCCGGGTCTGCCGGACCTGTCGTCGCTGGGTGGTGGCGTCACGTCGGCGGCGGCGACGACCGAAATCGCGCTGATCACGTCGCGCACGGTGATCGGCGACGCCGTCGACAGCACGCATGCCGATGTGGTCATCGAGCCGGCGCGCTTTCCGTTGATCGGCGGCTTCCTCGCGCGCCGCTTCTCGCCCGAGACGCCCGACGCCGTGGGATCGCCGTGGTTCGGGCTGTCGCGCTACGGCTGGGGCGGCGAGCATGTCGAAATCGTCGGCATGACGGTGCCGGCGATCTGGGAGAACGAGCCGCTGACGCTGCGCGTGGGGGACGACGCCTCGCGCTTCAGCCTGTTCGGGCCGGATGACCAGTTGCTGCTGGAGGGGACCGTCGGCACCGACGCCGAAGGCGGTGGTGTCAGGTTGCAGGTCGCGACGTTGCGCGCCAATCCCGGGACACGGTTCGAGGTGACCAAGCTGCGCCGGCTCGATGTCGTGGCCGGCTACCAGCAAGACGTGCGTGCCTCTGAGCAAGGGCGCGAGTCCGGCATCCTGCAGTTGTCGTTCGAGCATCCCGATCCGCAGTTCGCGCAGACCTTCCTGCAGGCGGTCGCATCGGCCTACGTGCGCCAGAACGTCGAGCGCAACTCGGCCGAAGCCGGTGCGCAGCTGGAGTTCGTGCGCGAGCAGTTGCCGACCGTGCGCCTCCAGGTGGAGGCGGCGCAGAAGGCGATGAACGAGTACCAGACCCGGGCGAACTCGGTCGACATCACGATGCAGACCCAGGGGCTGCTGCAGCAGGAAGTGGCGGTCGAGACGAGCATCCAGCAGCTGCGCCTGCAGCAGGCGGAGATGGACCGCAGCTTCACGCGCGAGCACCCGGCCTATCGCGCGCTGCTCAAGCAGATCGGTGAACTCGAAGCGCGCAAGGCCGCCTTCCAGAAGCAGGTCGGCGAGTTGCCCGACACCCAGCAGGAACTGCTGACGCTGACCCGTGACCTGCAGGTCAGCAACGAGCTCTACACCGGGCTGCTCAACCAGGCGCAGCAGCTCGACGTCGCGCGCGCCGGCACCGTCGGCAACGTGCGGATCGTGGACCCGGCGGTCGTCGACACCCAGCGGCCGGTGAAGCCGCGCAAGCCGCTGATCGTGCTGATCGGCACGCTGCTCGGCGGTTTCCTCGCCGTGGGCCTGGTGTTCCTGCAGCGTGCGTTGCACGCCGGCATCGAGGATCCTGCGCAGATCGAGGAGCTGGGCCTGCCGGTCTACGCGTCGATTCCGCTCAGCGAGTCGCGCGACCTGTTGGTCATGGACCGGCTGCGCAACCGCAGGGGGCGCGTGCGCCGCGACCCGGGCTTCGACAAGCGGCAGCACTTGCTCGCGGTCAATGCGCCCGCGGACCTGGCGATCGAAGCGATCCGCAGCCTGCGCACCAGCCTGCATTTCGCGATGCTCGAGGCCAAGAACAACATCCTGGCGATCTCCGGCCCGCGTCCGGCGGTGGGCAAGACCTTCGTGTCGGCGAACCTGGCTGCGGTGATCGCCCAGGCCGGCCAGCGTGTGCTGGTGATCGATGCGGACATGCGCAAGGGGTCGCTGCACAAGGTGCTCGGCGTGACGCAAACCAGCGGCCTGTCCGATGTGCTCGGCGGCAAGCTCGAGGCCACCGAGGCGATCCGCGCGGCCGAGGGTGTGGCGAACATGGACTACATGGTGCGTGGCGACATCCCGCCGAACCCGTCGGAATTGCTGATGCATCCGCGTTTCGGCCAGATGCTCGAGGCGCTGTCCAAGCAGTACGACCTGGTGATCGTCGACACCCCGCCGATCCTGGCCGTCACCGACGCCGCGCTGATCGCCCGCCATGCCGGCTCGAGCCTGCTGGTGACGCGCTTCGGCGTGAATCAGCCCAAGGAGATCCTGCTGACCAAGAAGCGCTTCGAACAGAATGGCGTGCAGGTCAAGGGTGTGATCTTCAACGCCGTCGAGAAGCGCGCCACGGGCTATTACAGCTACGGCTACTACGAGTACAAAGCCGACAAGGCCTGATCTCGCACACCGCTTTCGCGCCTTTGCGCCTTCCCCCGCATTTCGGGGCATTGCGCGCTCACGGACTGCCGTTTTTGCGCCTTCCCCCGCGTGCGGGGGAAGGTTGGGATGGGGGCAAAAGTGCGGCAGGCCCTTGCCCCCACCCGATACCTGACGGCATCGACCTCCCCCGCAAGCGGGGGAGGTGACGTGTGCGGGCTGTGGCTTTACGCCTTCCCCCGCATCGCGGGGTCTTGCGCCCGTCACGGACTTCCGCCTTTGCACCTTCCCCCGCATTTCGGGGCATTGCGCGCTCACGGGCTGCCGCTTTTGCGCCTTCCCCCGCGTGCGGGGGAAGGTTGGGATGGGGGGCGTAGCGTGGCAGGTAAGCGACGCGCGCCGAAACACCTGGCCCTGCTGAGGCGTCGCCGCTAACCTGTCGCCCGTCATGTCCGCATCGCTTCCCATTTCTCCGAGCAGGCCCGCCTGGCGCCAGCGTCTGGCGCTGTACTGGAAACTGGTCCGCGGCGATCGTCCGATCGGGTGGTTGCTGCTGCTGTGGCCCACCTGGTGGGCGCTGTGGGTCGCCGCAAAGGGGGTGCCGCCGCTCTGGACGCTCGCTGTGTTCAGCGCCGGGGTCTGGCTGACGCGCTCGGCTGGTTGCGTGATCAACGACTATGCCGACCGCTGGCTCGACCCCCACGTCGAGCGCACCAAGGATCGCCCGCTGGCGAGCGGTGCGGTGCGAGGACGCGAGGCGCTGTGGCTGTTCGCCGGGTTGATGCTGGTCGCGTTTGCGCTGGTGCTGACGATGAATCGGTTGACGGTGCTGATGAGCATCGTCGGTGTCGTGCTCGCTGCCAGTTACCCCTACCTCAAGCGCTACACGCACCTGCCGCAGGTCTACCTGGGGCTGTCGTTCGGCTGGGCGATCCCGATGGCGTTCGCGGCGGTGCAGGGCACGGTGCCGGTCGTGGGTTGGGTGCTGTTCGTGGCCAACATCTTCTGGGCGACCGCGTACGACACCTGGTATGCGATGGTCGATCGCGAGGACGACATCCGTGCGGGCGCGCGCTCCACCGCGATCCTGTTCGGGCGCTTCGACCTGCTCGCGCAGGCGGCGCTGTATACGGCGATGTTCGCCGCGCTCGCGATCGCCGGTCACCTGGCAGCACTGGGTCCCAACTACTGGCTGGCGCTTGCGGTCGCCATGGGGCTGGTGGTCTGGGAGTTCTCGATCGCGCGCGGTCGCGAGCGTGGGCCCTGCTTCCGCGCATTCCTGCACAACCACTGGGTCGGCATGACGGTCTTCATCGGCATCGCCGTGCACTACGCGTTGCCGCCGCTGACCCGGTTGATCGCCTGAGCGTCGGCACTGCAAGGACGAGACGTTGAGCGCGCGCTGCGCCTAGACGTCGGTCCCACCCGGCGCGCACACGCGCCGACCTCCCGCGCGGGCGGGGAGGTAACCGTATCGCCGGCATCTAGTATCTTGCCTCGCTCACTCCGGAGAGGCGCCTATTGCTTGCTGTTCGAGTCGCCAGCAAGGCGCGGCATGAGCTGACTCACGCGTGTGGGAAGTCCCGATCGTCGACTGTTGCGATAGCCCGCAAGCTCGACATTCCTGCAATCGTGGGAGTGCATCAATGCGGCAGGGTGCGAAACGCGACCTGGCACGTCGACTGCGCCAGACCATGACCGATGCCGAGCGTGCCTTATGGCGGCATCTGCGGATGCGCCAGATGGCCGGCGCACGGTTTCGCCGCCAGCATCCGATCGGGCCCTATGTCGTCGATTTCGTTTGCCTGGCGCAAGGGTTGGTGATCGAAGTCGACGGTGGGCAGCATGCCGAGTCGACATCCGACGCTGCGCGCGATGCATTCCTGCGCGCGCAAGGGTATCGGGTGCTGCGGTTCTGGAATCACGACGTGCTTGGCAATCCTGAGGGCGTGTGGCTTCGGATTCGGCAGGCGCTAAGCGAGGAGGGGATGCCGGGCTGCCAATGACGCGATGACGACAGGGATGCGTGCAACGAGTGCAAGGCTGGCGTTGCGTTGGCGCGTACGGCGGCCCCCACCCCAACCCTCCCCCGCAAGCGGGGGAGGGAGCACGCTTCGAGTGCGAGTGCGAGTGCGAGTGCGAGTGCGAGTGCGAGTGCGAGTGCGAGTGCGAGTGCGAGTGCAAGTGCGAGCGAGTGCCAGAGCCAGTGCCAGTGCCAGAGCCAGAGCCAGAGCCAGAGCCAGAGCCAGAGCCAGAGCCAGAGCCAGAGCCAGAGCCAGAGCCAGAGCAAGCGCCTGCGCCTGCGCCAATGCCTGCGTGTGATCAGCGATCACCTCGCCTGAGTGGTCAGCAGGCACTGCTCTGCACGCGGACAAGAGATGTACCACGCGCCCAGGAGGCAGCGCGCATGACGCCCCTCCCCCGCTTGCGGGGGAGGTCGGCGCGTGTGCGCGCCGGGTGGGGGCGGGCTTCAGGCCGCGCGGACGTCGCGCAGTTCCCAGGCGCTGCCGGCGAGCAGGCGCAGACGGTGCTTGAGGACGGTGCTCGAGATCGAGGTGTCCACAGTCAGGTCGATGTCCAGGTCGCGTTGTTCGCCGACCACGCGCGCGGTGGGGTCGGTGATGCCCAGCGACGGATCGACCTCGTCGGGGTCGGGCTGGTCGGCGCGCCATCGGGCGAAGAGGGTGTCGCCGCGCAGGGCGTCCTGGAGCTCGGCGGCGATGCCCTCGGGGCCTCGCGACTGCAGGGCGTAGGTGCCCGAAGCGCGGGCCTTGCCGGCGTCGGGGATACGGATCAGGTAGCGTGTGCTCATGCGGCGTCTGCGTTGCGAAAGGTTGCAGCCTAGCAACGGGGGGCGTTAGGGAATCGTCATGCAGGGGCATGCATCCGAAAGGACGCGCGGGCGAGCGCTGGCGGCGGTGACGAGTGCCCACCGCTCAGGCAGGGCGCACCGGCAAGTCTCTGTTGTTGCCGGGCGCGCGGCTCTGTTACGAAAGGCGCCCTTCGGCGCGGGCGCGTCGGGCGGTCATCGCGCTGCGCTGGGCGGCGAGGAAGGCGCGCATCGATGCCGGCTTGACCGGCTTGGTCAGCACCCGGTAGCCGCGGATGCGGGCGGTCTGCTTGAGCGCGTCGCTGCCGTCGGCGGTCAGCAGGGCGCCGGGCGTCTCGGGCGCCATGCCGCGCAGTGCGTCGAGGGTGTCGAGGCCGTCGAGCCGGTCGTGCAGATGGAAGTCGACGAGCAGCACGTCGGGCGCCTCGTCCATCGCCGCGATCGCCTCGTCGATGGTCTTGGCGCACAGGGGCACCACGTCCCAGCGCCGCAGCAGGGCGCGCATGCCGGCGAGGATGTCGTCGTCGTTGTCTACGCACAGTACGCGCAGGCCGCGCAGCGATTCGTCGCGCAGCGGCGTGGGGGCTGGCGCGGTGACGATCGCCGCCGATGCGCTGCGCGGTACGGTGATCGAGAACATGCTGCCGCGGCCGACCATCGCGCGCGCGTCGAGTGTGTGCCCCAGCAGCCGGGAGATGCGTTGGCAGATCGACAGGCCCAGGCCAAGGCCGCGGCCGTCCCAGTCGAAGCTGTGCTCGTAGCGGTGGAACTCGTCGTAGATCTGGGTCATGTGGTGTTCGGGAATGCCTGGCCCCGTGTCCCAGACCTGCAGGGCGACCCCGTCGCCGCGTCGGCGCGCCGCCAGCACGATGCGGCCGCTGCGCGTGTAGCGCAGCGCGTTGGCCAGAAAGTTCTGCAGCACGCGGCGCAGCAGGCGGCGGTCGCTGCGCACCGGGGTGGGCGGGGCGTGCAGGCGGATGTCCAGGCCGCGCGCCTTGGCCATCGGTGCGTACTGACCGGCGAGCTGGCGCAGCAGTTCGGCGACATCGAAGTCGACGATATCCGGCTTGAGTGCGCCGGCGTCGAGGCGCGAGACGTCGAGCAGGCCGTCGAGCAGTTCTTCGGCCGCGCGCAGCGAGGTGTCGATGCGCTCGGCCAGGTGGCGCTGTTCGCCCGGGTCGGGGGTCTCGCGGAGCGCGGAGGTGAACAGTCGCGCGGCATTGAGCGGTTGCAGCACGTCGTGGCTGACTGCGGTCAGGAAGCGCGAGCGCGATTCCTGCGCCGCCTCGGCCTCGCGGGTGCGCTCGGCCACGCGCTGTTCGAGCGTCTCGTTGATCTCGCGCAGTTCGCGTTCGGCGCGCTTGTAGTCGGTGACGTCGCTGTAGCTGGTCGCATAGCCGCCCCCGGGCAGCGGCTGGCCGCGCAGTTCGATGACCTGGCCGTTGCCGAGCACGCGCTCTGAGACATGCGGGGAACCGGCGCGCATGTAGGCGATGCGCTTGTCGACCTCGGTCTGGATGTCGATCGCGTCGCGCGGGCCCAGTTCGCCGCGTTCGGCGTTGTAGCGGATCAGGTCGGCGACCGGGCGGCCGACGTAGAGCATGTTGTCGGGGTAGCCGAACAGGCGCTGGTAGCTGCGGTTCCACGCCACCAGGCGCATCGTGCGGTCGACCACGCTCACGCCGTGGTCGATGTTCTCCAGCGTCGAGGACAGCACCTCGCGGTTGAAGCGCAGCTCCTGGCCGGCCTCGTCGAGCATCGCGACGACCTCGTCGACCTCCATGCCCGAGCCTTTGAGCGCGCTGGTCATCAGCAAGCGCGCGGAAGACGCGCCGACCGCGGCGGCGAGTTGCCGCTCGGTGAACTGCAGCCAGGTCCGGTCGGCCGAGGCGTTGAGCACCAGCGGCCGCGCCTGGGCTTGCGCGTACTCGTCGAACGCACGTCGCGCCGTGCGGTCGCCGACGATCCGGCCGATCAGCGTCAGCAGGTCGCCGACGCTGATGTTGCCGCTCCAGTCCTCCGATGCGAGTGCGCGCCGCTCGGCATACGGGTCGAGGAATGGCGCCGCGCGCAGGCGCTCGTCGAGCGAGGGGCGCCAGCGCGCCGACACCAGCAGCAGCGCGCCGACGTTGCCCAGCAGCGACCAGAACGTGCCATGGGTCAGCGGGTCCCAGCCGGCGAGCCCGAACAGCGCGCGCGGCTGCAGCCAGGCCATGCCGAACGGGCCGGCGTCGAGCCACTGCGGCTGGATCCAGCCCGACTCGGTCAGCGCCGGCAGCATCAGCGTGTAGCTCCAGATCGCGAAGCCCAGCAGCAGCCCGGCCTCGACGCCGCGCCGGCTGGCGCCGCGCCAGTACAGGCCACCGATCAGTGCCGGCGCGAACTGCGCAACCGCCGCAAACGACATCAGGCCGTAGGCGGCCAGCGTGGTGTCCGAGCCGCTGACCCGGTAGTAGCCATAGGCCAGCGCCGCGAGCGCGACGATCGCCACCCGGCGGATCCACAGCACGGTCGAGCCGACGTTGCCGCCGTGGCGCTCGGCATAGCCGCGGCGCAGCAGCAGCGGCATCACCAGATCGTTGCTGAGCATCGTCGCCAGCGCGACCGAAGAGACGATGACCATGCCCGTTGCGGCCGAAAAGCCGCCGACGTAGGCGAACAGCGCGATCACGTCGGCGTTCTCGGCCATCGGCAGCGCGAGCACGAAGCTGTCGGGGGCGACCGGGCCATCGCGGCCGAACAGTGCGACGCCGGCACTGGCGATCGGCAGCACCATCAGGCAGACGATCGCCAGGTAGCCGCCAAACAGCCAGCGCGCGCGGCGGATGTCGCGCACGTCGCCGCATTCGACGACCGCCACGTGGAACTGGCGCGGCAGGCAGATCAGCGCCGCGAACGCGAGCAGGCTCTGCGCCACGAAGCCGCTGGGCGGCGCATTGTCGATCAGCGCACGCGTGGCCTCGACCATGTGCAGGTCGCGCGCGCCCAGCCACAGTGTCGCGAACAGGCCGACCACGACCAGTGCCAGCAGCTTGATCAGCGATTCGAGCGCCACCGCCAGCATCAGGCCGGGCCGGTGCTCGGTGGCATCGACCTTGCGGGTGCCGAACAGGATCGCAAACAACGCCATCAGCACGGCGACGTAGAACGCTGGGTCGCCGAACGGCGTGACCGCCTCATCGGGGCCGCCGAGCACACCCAGGCTGATCGCCACTGCCTTGTACTGCAGGGCGAGGTAGGGCACCGCCGCCACCAGCGCGATGCCCGCGACCATCGCCGCCAGCCGCTGCGAGCGGCCATAGCGCGAGGCGATGAAGTCGGCGATCGAGACGGTGTTCTGGGACTGCGCAATCAGCGCCAGCCGTTCGAGGATGCGCCAGCCGAACAGCAACAGAAGCAGCGGACCGAGGTAGATCGGCAAGTAACCGATACCCTGGCGCGCGGCGGTGCCGACCGCGCCGTAGAACGTCCACGACGAGCAGTACACCGCCAGCGCCAGGCTGTAGACCAACGGGCGCAGCCACGGCCGCTGTGGATACAGCGGCCGCCGGTCGCCGTACCACGCCACCGCGAACAGCAGCGCGGCGTAGCCCAGCGACACCAGCAGCAGGATCCAGCCCGGCAGCATGCGACATCCTTCGACGCGACCGCGGGAGTGTAGCCTCCCGGCCCGCCGCGGCGGGCGCGACTCAGGCCTGGGCGGCCATCGCGCGGTCCTTGCCGGCGCGCTTGGCGCTGTACATGGCCAGGTCGGCGCGCTTGAGCAGCGATTCGAGCGTTTCGTTCGGGCGGCGCAGTGCGACCCCTGCGCTGAAGGTGATGACGATGCGGGTCTCGTCGTGGACGACAGGCCGGTGCGCGAGCACGGTGCGCAGGCGCGCGAGCGCGGCCAGGGCGTGGGCGAGTGTCGTGGCCGGCATCAGGATCACGAACTCCTCGCCGCCGAAGCGGCCCAGGATATCGCTGTCGCGCAGGGTGAGGCGGGCGACGTCGACGAAGTGGCGCAGCGCGGCGTCGCCCCCCAGGTGGCCGTGGGTGGCGTTGAGGCGGCGGAAGTCGTCCAGGTCCACCAGCGCCATGCACAGGGGGCGGTTCTCGCGCGCGCGCGCGGCTTCGCGTTCGAAGGCCTCGTCGAAGCCGCGCCGGTTCAGGCAGGAGGTCAGTTCGTCCTCGCGTGCCAGCCCGGCGGCGTCGCGCAGCTTCTGCTCCAGCAGGTGGATGCGCTTTTCGCTCTGCTCGACCTCCCGCCGGGTGGCGATCAGGTCGTCGCGCGCGCGCAGCGCCTGTGCCTGGATCCGTCCGGTATCGTCGAGTATCTGGTCGAGAACGGCGTTGAGGCCGGCGATGCTGCGCGCCTCGCGGATCCGTTGCGCATGCCCGGCCATGCGGTCCTGGTACTCACCGGTGTGCATCGCCATCCCATCCAGGCGCTCGACGAAGGTCGACATCATCGTCTTCATCGCGACCTTGGACGCATCGATGCCCTGTTTGAGCACGCCCTGCCGGTAGATCACCTCGCGCAGTTCCGCACGTGCTTCCTCGATCGAGCCCCGGTCCAGCGGCCCGGCGAGCAGGCCGCGGATCTGTGCCAGCTGGCCATGCAGCCAGCTCTTCTCGTCGAGCAGCTCGCCGATGTTCTCGAGCAACAGGTCGAACAGCCCGATCAGCAGCGCGACCTGCTCCTCAGTGGCCTCGGCATGCACGTCGATGCGACGGCACAGGTCGGTGAGCCGCTGCGACAGGCGGTCGAGATCGGGTGCGCCGGCGTCAGTGGCACGCAAGGCCTTGGCCAGCGCGAGGGCTTCTTCCGACAGCGCCGGTTCGTTGCGCAGCAGCGCCGCGAGGGCGATGCCGAGCGTCTGGCGCAGCAAGTCGCGCAGGCGGATGGATGGATCGGTGGCCGACAACGCAGGCGTGTCGAGATCGACGAAGCGGATGTACTTGTCGATCAGCTGCCGCATCGCGCGGCCGTAGGCCGGCCAGTCGCCATTGGCGCAGGCCGATTGCAGGTACTGGCCGAGACTGCCGAGTTCGTCGTGGAGACCGGCGACGCCGTCGGCGAAGGCGATCAGCAGGGCATGCGGTGCGTGGGCCTGCGCAAACAGCGCGACCAGTGCCTCCGACCCGATCGCACCCTCACGCCCGCGTGCGCCGGTCGCAGGCGCGGGGGTGTCGGACGGATTGGGGGATTTCCGCATGGAGGCCACGTCATCGAAAGGCAACCGGGGTCGTCCTCGGCCAGGGGCCGTGGCGGACTGCGACTGATCGCGATCGATATCGGCGTGGCCGCGGCGGACTTGAGTGGTGTGCCGCTGGCGGCGGCAGGGGACTGCCCCATCGCGGGGGCTGTGTTTGGCGCCGTCCCTGCATCGCGGAGGCATTGCGCCTCGCACGGCTGGAAGGTGGGCCTGGGGCTTGAGCGCGACCAGCCGCGCTGCGACGGCCCATGCCTCCACCCGGCGCGCGGTGGAGGTGCCTGCTCGCGCGCTGTGCCTGGTCTTCGCTGCGGGGGCGAGAAGGGCGTGGCCGCGTGGTGCGCTTGGCTGCTTCCCCCGCAAGCGGGGGAAGGTGGGGATGGAGGCGTTGCTGTCAGACAGGCGGTGCTGTGGCGCAGTCGCGCGCTCAGTACTTCGGCACGCCGCCGTCGACGCTGTCGCTCCAGGCGTCGATGCCGCCCGTGACGTTGTAGACCTGGGTGAAGCCCTGGTTGCGGAAGTGCTCGGCAGCCTGAAGGCTGCGACCGCCGTGGTGGCACAGGAACGCCAGCGGGGTGTCCTTGGGGAGCGCCTGCAGCCGCTGGATGCCGTCGCCGTCGAGGACTTCGAACGGACGCGAGACCGAGGCGGTGGCGCGCTCCTCCGGTGGCCGGACATCGACCAGCGTGAGCTTGCCGGCGGCGATCCGGTCGTCGGCTTCGGTCGGGGCGATTTCCTGGACCGTCTTGGGCGCGTTCGGGTTGTCGATGACCAGGCCGCGGCCACGGATGTCGTCGGCGAAATCGATCGTCAGGCCTTCGGCTCGGCGGGCGCTGGCCAGGTCGAACTGCACCAGCAGGCCGGCGACGTCGCTGACGATCGCCGACGGGTTGCGCGGTGCCAGCTGCAAGCGGGCGCGGAAGTTTCGGTCGATGTCGATCTGCAGCGCGTAGTCGCCGCCGGCATCGGCCAGCGCCTTGGTGATCATCTCGCGCGCGGGCAGCGTGATCGCAATCGTCGGGGGCGTGCGGTCCGGGGCCTGGACGCCGAACAGCCCGTGCAGTTCGCCGCTGCCGGCCATCTGCTCGATGATGTCGCTGCCGCCGACCAGTTCGCCCTCGACGTAGAGCTGCGGGATCGTCGGCCAGTCGCCGTAGACCTTGATGCCTTCGCGGATCTCGCCGTCTTCCAGCACGTTGACGTGGGCGTAGTCGACGCCGACCGCGTCGAGTGCGGACACGGCCTTGGCCGAGAAGCCGCACTGCGGCGCCATCGGCGACCCCTTCATGAACAGCACGGCGCGGTTGCCCTGCAGCAGGGTCTCGATGCGGGTGCGGAGGGCGGGATCGAGGGACATGGCAGAACATCCTGGAACAGGCGGGAAGACCGACATGGTAGCGCGGGGCCGCCTACGCAAGCCCGCGACCGGTGGTCGCGTTGGCGGAATGCTGCGATGCGCGGCGGGCGCGATGGCATGATGCGCGCCATGTCGCCGCATCGTCCGCCCCGTCGCCCCTACCTGTGGCTGCCGCTGGTGCTCGCCTCCCAGGCCGTGATCGCGTGGGTGTGGTGGCAATGGGGCTGGCAGGTTGGGCTGCCGTTGCTGCTGGCCAGCCATGCGCTGTGCCTGTGGGGCGTGCTGGCGCCCGGCTCGCGGCTGTACGGGCCGGTGCTCCGGCGCCTGCCCGAGGGCGAGGTCGGGGTCTGGCTGACCATCGACGATGGCCCCTCGGACGACACCCGGCCGCTGCTCGACCTGCTCGACGCACACGCGGCGCGGGCGACGTTCTTCCTTGTGGGCGAACGCGCGGCCGCGCGCCCGGGCTTGGTCCGCGAGATCGTCGCGCGCGGCCACGGCATCGGCAATCACAGCCATCGGCATCTGCAGGCCCGGTTTTGGGCATTGGGGCCGGCGCAGATGCGGCGCGAAATCGCCGATTGCCAGCGCACGCTCACGACGATCGCCGGGCAGGCGCCGGTGTGGTTCCGCTCGGTGGTCGGCCACAGCAATCCGTTCGTGCATGCCCCGCTGCGTGACGCCGGGCTGGCGCGTGTGGCCTGGAGCGCACGTGGGTTCGATGCGGTGGAGAGCGACACGGCGAAGGTCGTCGCGCGCATCGATGCCGATCTGGCGCCGGGCGCGATCGTGTTGCTGCACGAAGGCGCGCGCCATGGCCGTAATGTCGAGATGGTCGCCGGCGTTCTGGAGCGCTTGCGGGTGCGCGGGCTGCGCCCGGTGCTGCCGGCTCCTCTGGCGGATGGGGCCGGCGACCCCACGCGGTGATCGTGCTTGGCGTCTTCCCCCGCAGCGCGGGCATCGCGCCCTTCCCGGGGGGGAGGCGGGAATGGGACGCTTTTGCGTGACAGCCTGTGCCCCCACCCGGCCCGCGACGCGTGCCGACCTCCCCCGCGAGCGGGGGAGGTGATGCGTGCACGGCTTCGCTTCTTTCTCTACGAGCAGGAGCGATGCGCACGCTGCGCTGCGCCTTCCCCCGGTTACGGGGGAGCAACGGTGTTGGAGGTCAAGCCGCAACAGGCGTTTCGAGTCGGAATCTGGCGTTGTCTCGAAGCATGGCGTTGAGGATGGTCAGCAGCTTGCGCATGCAGGCC
>NZ_JBDJNS010000035.1:0-36608 GCF_039674545.1 Luteimonas sp. TWI382 | reverse complement strand
CAATTTCGCCTCGCGAAATTGCACTCTGACCCCGGTTTTTTTAAGCGCGACTCCGGCGGCCCTGCGGTTGCCGACCGCAGTGAACTGCGTCCTCGCGCATTCAAAGAAAAGCGGCCCCGAAAGGAGCCGCTTTGGTCTGGACCGCAGGCCGCGATGCCGCGGCCTGCAATGGGCGAGACTCAGTTCTCGCTGGCGCCGGCGCCCGAGGTCTGGGCGTTGACGTAGTTGCGGTACTCCTCCGGCGTGATGAAGCCATCGCCGTCGGCATCGACGTCACTGAAGACTTGCGCCAGGCCCTCCAGGCCCGCGGCCTCGGTCTGGCTCAGACGGCCGTCGCCGTCGGTGTCCAGGTCGGCCCAGGTGACCTGGCCCTGCTGCGCCTGCGGCGCCTCGGCCGTCGCATCCTGCGCGTAATCCTGCGTGGTCGCCTCGGTGGTCGGCGGCGCCTGCTCCGCGGTCGGATCCTGCGCGAATGCCATCGGCATCGCCATCGCGGCACCCAGAGCAATGGCGGCGATCAGCGGCTTGCGAGCATTCTTCATCGTGGTCTCTCCTGCGTTTCTTTGGGGAAGTTGGCGCGGGGGTACTTCATCCTCGTCGTGGATACCGCACGGTCCCTACCCTGCCTGCGCCGAAATGAACCGCCCCGCCCTCTGAATCGCGCCTGATTACGAGCCTTTAACCACGCGCTGTCCGATGCGGGCTAAGCCAATGTTCCCGATGGGTGAACGCAGCGCCGCCAGCCCCCGTCACGACCAGCTTTATCGAACGCACCAGCTCGCTGTCTCACGTTCGCGACGGGTCGTGACTCGATGAACGCCAACACAATATTTACGAAGCGCCGCGATTTCACAGGCGTTCCTGCTGATCCGCAGCCGTATGCCACACTCGGGTTTTCCCCGATTGTTTCCTGGAGAACCGCATGCCACGACTGCTCGCGCTCCTCCCGCTCGCCGCCTCGCTGTTGTTGACGACCGGCTGCGATGGCACCGCCGCCAACAACGCACCGACGACGGCACCGGCCTCGAGCGGCGAACAGACCGCGCGCGACGCCGCCGGTGCGGATGCGATCGAGGGCCTGCCGTTCGCGAGCACCGCAGTCGCCACCTTCAACGAACCGTGGGCTCTGGCGTTCCTGCCCGACGGCCGCCTGCTGGTGACCGAGAAGACCGGGACGCTGAAGCTGGTGACGCTGCCCGACGGGCAGGCGCGCGAGATCGCCGGCGTCCCTGCCGTGGCCTATGCAGGTCAGGGCGGTCTGGGCGATGTCGAGCCGCACCCGCAGTTCGCGCAGAACGGCCTGATCTACCTGAGCTATGCCGAGGACGGCAAAGGCGGCCGCGGTGCGGCCGTGGCGCGCGGCCGCTTGGACGTCGAGGCCGGCACGCTCGAGGATGTCGAGGTGATCTGGCGCCAAGTGCCCAAGGTCTCGGGCAACGGCCATTACGGCCACCGCCTCGCGTTCGACCGCGACGGCAAGCTGTGGATCTCCTCGGGCGAGCGGCAGAAGTTCGATCCGTCGCAGGACATGGCCTCCAACCTCGGCAAGATCCTGCGGCTCGAGGACGACGGCCGCGTGCCGGCCGACAACCCGTTCGTCGACCAGGGCGGCGTCGCGGCGCAGGTCTGGTCGCTCGGCCATCGCAATCCGCTGGGGATCGCGTTCGATGCGCAGGGCCGGCTGTGGAACAGCGAGATGGGCCCGGCCGGCGGCGACGAGCTGAACCTGGTCAAGCGCGGCGCGAACTACGGCTACCCGATCGTCTCCAACGGCAACCACTACGACGGCCGGCCGATTCCCGACCACGACACCCGCCCCGAGTTCGAGAAGCCGGCGATCACCTGGACGCCGGTGATTTCACCCTCGAGCCTGATGGTCTACTCGGGCAACCTGTTCCCGGCATGGACCGGCAACGCTTTCATCGGCGGCCTGTCGGGCCAGACCCTGGTGCGCGTGGAAATCGACGGCGACAGCGCGCGCGAGGCCGAGCGCTTCGCGATGCGCGCGCGCATCCGCGGCCTCGAGCAGGGGCCCGACGGCGCGCTGTGGGTCATCGAGGATGGCGAGGACGGCCGGCTGATCCGGCTGACGCCGCGCGAAGGCTGAGCGCGTCGGCGTCGCCGATACGCAACGCTCTGGCAGAGCCGCGCAGCCGCGGCCTGCCGGCGGCCGGTCAAAGCGCCGGCCGCTCGATCGGGTTGCCCATCGCCGCCCGATAGCGCACATACAACGCCTGCACCTTCGCGATGTAGGCCTGCGTCTCGGCGTAGGGCGGCACGCCGCCATAACGCGTGACGGCACCGATCCCGGCGTTGTAGGCCGCCAGCGCCAGCGTGCGGTCGCCGTCGTAGCGACGCAGCAAGGCGCGCAGGTGCCGGGCGCCGGCCCGGATCGATTCGCTAGGCGCGTGCGGATCGGCGACACCGTAGTCGGCGATCACGTCCGGCATCAGCTGCATCACCCCGCGCGCGCCCTTGGGCGACACTGCATCGGCATCGAAGCCGCTTTCGGCATGCGCGATCGCGCGCAGCCAGGCCTCGTCGAGTCCGTAGCGCTTCGCAGCCGCCGCGAACACGGCCGAGTGCGGCTGCAGCCTGGCCGTACCGACCGCGCCCAGGCCCTCGTGCGCGGGCTCGCCCGGCGGCGTGTGGGCGGTGAAGCGCAGGTACGGGCGTGCGCCCGGCAATCGACGCGTGCCGTAGACCAGCGCCCCGTCCTGTTCGCGCTCGTAGAGCACGCCACTGAACACGCCCATCGCGCCCCACAGGTTCGGCGTCTGCACCGCATCGTCGGGGACCTGCCGCGCCTCGCATGTCGACCCGGGCTCGGGCGCCGTCGACAGGCTCACCGTGCCGTCGCGCACGCAGCGCCAGACCGTGCGTGCCTGCGCGGGCGTCGCACACAGCACGGTGGCCAGAACGATGCCGCACGCGGCAAGCGAGGGACGGCGGACGGGCATCGGAACTCCGGCGGGCAATCCCGGCCAATTACGCCCGGCCCGGTGAACATTGTGTCGGCGGCACGATTGGGGCGATCATCCCCGCCCCCCGCCCGAGCCCCCTTCGATGCCGCACTGGTCGACGCTGATCCGCGAGATCCCCGATTTCCCCAAGCCCGGCATCGTCTTCAAGGACATCACCCCGGTGCTGGCCGAGGGCGCCGCGTTCGCCGCTGCGATCGAGGCAATGGCCGCGCCATGGCGCGACACGCCGCCGACCGCATTCGTCGGCATCGAATCGCGTGGCTTCATCTTCGCCGCCGCCCTCGCCCAGGCGCTGGGCACTGGGTTCGTGCCGGTGCGCAAGCCCGGCAAGCTGCCTGCGCGGGTGCTGCAGCACGACTACGCGCTCGAGTACGGCCAGGACCGGCTGGAGATGCACGCCGACGCGTTGCCGCCCGGCGCGCGCGTGGTCCTGGTCGACGATGTGCTGGCGACCGGCGGTACGCTGCGCGCGGCGTATGCCCTGGCGCGTGCGCAGGGCGCCGAGGTCGTCGGCGCGACGGTCCTGGTCGAACTGGCGGCGCTCGGTGGACGGACGCGCTGGAACGATGCGGTGCCCTTGCACGTCGCATTGCCGGGGTGACGGCACAGGGCGGTCGTCGCGGCGCTTCGACGGGAGGCGACCTATCGTGCGGGTCCCCACCTGTCGCACCCGCCCCATGCACGAGGAACGCCTGACCCTGAGTCGCAACGACTGGATGCCCAACAATCCCCGGCTTGCGGTGCGGATCTACCGTGGCCTGCGCACGGCGAGCGATGCGCCGTTCGACGCCGCGGCCTTCGAGGCCCGCTTCGGGGCCAATGGCTGGCCTGCCGACTGGCGCGGTGGGATCTACGACTACCACCACTTCCATTCGAGCGCTCACGAGGTACTCGGTGTGGCCGCCGGTACCGCCACGCTGATGCTGGGCGGCGCCGGTGGCACGATCGTCGAGGTCGCCGCGGGCGATGCGGTGCTGCTGCCGGTCGGTACCGGCCACTGCTGCGTGCAGGCCGATGCGGCATTCCGCGTCGTCGGCGCCTATCCCCGCGGCCAGGAGAGGGACATCCAGCGCGCGGCGCCGGATGCCAAGACGCTCCAGCGCATGCACGCCGTGCCCGACCCGCGTCGCGACCCGGTGACCGGCAAGCGCTTCTGATCCGCGCCGCCAACGCGGCGCCTGCGATTCAGTCGTCGTCCTCGTCGAAGGCGTGTGCAAGCCAATCGCCGTCCGTCTCGTCGTCGTGGGGCGCGTGCGGGGCGGGCTCGAGCAGCGTGTAATCGTCGACATCGGGGCTGCGAATGCGCCGCGAGACCCGATAGGCCTCCAGCAATGGCTGCGGCATGGTCTCCAGGAAGCGCAACGCCGCGGGCGGGCCGGCCAGCCAGTCGCCGATTGCCGCGGCCGGCATGAACACCGGACCGTCGGGCACCAGCGGCGCCGGGATCGCCGGGTTGGGATGGGTCAGCACCGCGAACGTGTACAGCTCGGGCGTGTCCTTGGCCCAGTGGTCCCACAGCCCGGCAGCGAACAGCGGCTCGCCGTCCTGCGCCTGGATGAAGTACGGCACCGGCGTCTCGCCGCTGCGGTCCCATTTGTAGTACCCATTCATCGGCACCGCGCAGCGGCGGGTCTCCCAGGGCCGCCGGAAGATCCGGCTGCGAGGGGCCCGCGCCAGACGCGCGGTCACCGTGGTGTAGGGCGTTTCGGGCAACGGCGACCAGCGCGGCACCAGGCCCCAGTCGAAGTCCTCGACGACCGGGCCGTCGCCACGGTCGAAGATCACCGCCGCCGGACGCCGTTTGCCGATGTTGTAGCGCGGCGGCGTCACCGACAACGCCTCGCCGACCGTCCGAAGCAGCGCCGGCGGCCACGGCGCATCGCCGAAGGCCTGCACGAACCTACGCATTGCTGGGACCGCGCGCCATCGGCGCAGGTTGTCGGCTGGACATGCGTGCAGTCTCTCCCCGATCGCGTGAAGCCACCGCGCTGGTCTTCACGCGCTGCCCGCACGCTGCGGGCCACGGTCGTGCGTTTCCCACACAGGACGCCCGCATGCAACGCACGCCAGATCCGCAGGATGCCCCGATGCCCGATGGCGACGTGCCGGGTTCGGCGCCCCATCCGATGCACGACCCGATGCCTGACCGGCCGATCGATCCGCCCGTGCCGACGCCGGGCGACCCCGAACGGGATCCGCAGCCGCAGCGCGACCCACCGTCGCCCACCCGGCCGCAGGACCCGCCGCAACCGGTCTGACAGGGGGCGCGTGCCGCGCCCCGCCCGAAGGGGCGCATCACGCCATCGCAGGCGCCCGCGGCAGCCAACGGGCGTCGGCCTCGCGCTGGGGCAGTGGCGAGGCCGGCGCAATCGCCGGGACCAAGCGCTCGCCCTCGTAGCCGCCATCCACGCTATGGATGCGCACGACAGCGCCGCACAGCAGCACTGAGGCGTCGCAGGCCAACTGCCGGAACGCGGCATCGCGCGTGGGATGGTGCGACAGCGTACGCCCGGAACCGGCATCGAGCAGGGTCCAGTCGAGCGAAGCCGCGCAGTGGCGCAGCAGATAGCGGATCGGCGTCATGGTGGCCCCGGTCAATGAGAAGGTGAGACCGGGCGTCCCGGCGACGACGCATCATGAAGACCTTCCGATGAGGGTCCGGTGTGCAGCCCGGCGATGGGCTGCACTATCTGCACGAACGCCAACCGCGCCCCCCCCCGCGGCCGGGTGGGATCGCCAGCGCGCCCGCGGCGGGGCACAATCGACCTCGGGGCGGCGCGAGGGCGTCGCCTTTCGTCTGTGTCCTGCCGGCGCGACCGCTGCCGGCCCTTCTTCATGGAGAACCTGATGTCCACGCTTCCCCGCAGCGGCCTGCCGCCGTCCGATGCCGGCGCCACGCCTGCGATCACTGTATCCAGCATCGACCTGGCGCGGCTCGAAGCCATGCTGCAGTCGCCCGCGCTGCGCAACCACCCAACGGCCGAACTGCTCCAGCGTGAGCTCGACCGGGCCGAGGTGCTGGCCCCCGACGCCATGCCCCCCGAGGTCGTGCGCATGAACACGGTCGTCGAGTGCGAGGACGCCGACGGTGCGCCGCGCCATCTCACCCTGGTCTATCCCCAGGAGGCGGACGTCGCCAAAGGCCACGTCTCGGTGCTCGCACCGGTCGGCGCCGCATTGCTCGGACTGTCGATCGGACAGTGCATCGACTGGCCGACGCCCGGCGGCGTCCTGCGCCTGCGCGTCACCTCCGTGCAGCCGCCCGAGAGCTGATCCGGCCAGGCTTCGCGCGCCGGCGATGCCGGCAGCGGCAAGCTCGTGCCATGCGTCCCCTGCCCCGATCGTTCTACGCGCGCGACGCCCGCAGCGTTGCGCCGGACCTGCTCAACAAGCGCCTGGTGGCCCGCGATGGCCGCCAGGCCCGCATCCTCGAGGTCGAGGCCTATTGCGGCGCCGAGGACGCGGCGGCCCATTCGTTCCGCGGCCCGACTGCGCGCAAGCGGGTGCACCGCCGACCACGCGGCTCAGTCGGAGGCGGCGAGCGCTGCCTCTACATCGGCGACCGAACCGGGCCGCGTGACCCGGGCGACCTCCACGCCGTCGCGCAGCACGATCAGGGTCGGCCACAGCTTGACCCCGAAGCTGCGCCCCAGCGGCCGCCCCTTGCCGTCCTCGACCTTGATATGGGCGAGATCCTGACGCCCCTCGATCGCGGCGCGCAGCAGCGGCTGGGCGGCCTGGCAGTGGCCGCACCAGTTCGTTCCGAACTCGAGCGCGAGCACGCCGGTGGTGGCGTCGATGTCGTCGCGCGTCGGCGCATCGGCGGCGTAGTGCGCAGTCCAGCCCATGGTCAGGCCCCGACTCAAGACAGTGCACGCTCGATCGCATCGAGCGGCAGGTTCGTATAGTCCTTGGCCAGGTCCGCGACCAGGCGCTGGGTGGTTTCCTTGTGCAGCAACGGCCGCACCCGCCCCAGCGTGTGCGGATCGGCGATCAGCACCAGGTCGGTGAACCTGTTCTTCAACGCGCCTTCGTTGAGCCCCAGCGCCAATTGCTTGGCGAACGTGGCCTCGTCGAGCTGGGATGCGCTCGATTCGGCGGGCATCGCGCCGGCCGGGCCGTCGTCGTCGAGGTTCATGCCCTCCAGCAGCGCCTCCTGGCGCAGTGTCAGCGCGCCTGCCTCGCCGACATTGGTGAACACGCGCGCCGCGCCCCCATTGGCCACCACGATCATTGCGCCCTGGGGAATTTTCATCGTCATCGTCTCGCCTCCACTTGCTGCATCGCGCCGGATGGCGCGCACCCAATGTAGGCAGGCGGGTGTGAGCGCGACGCAATGCGACGCGGGTCGAGGGCGGCGCGCTCAGCGCCAGGGCCGACGCCCCTCGGTCCACGAGTCCGAGCGCGTACGCCCGGCCGGCCACGACTCGTGGATGTCGCGCCAGGTCGGCCCGAACGGCGTATCGAATGCGTCGTAAACGCCGTTGCCGGGCAGCAGGCCCAGACCGGGGTAGCCGACGGGACCGTCGTAGCGCGCCACGCGCAGATTGAGGTTCACGGTACCGCCCGCCTCGCCTGCGCGCTCGCGGCACAGATTCAGATCGGCGGCGTTCCAGTGACTGGTACCGCCGCGCGAGGAATGGCCGATCCCCGTGCTGACGCTGCCGGTCACCGCGCGCGCCTGGCCGTCGGGCGCGGTCGGGCAGCCGCCACGCCGCACCAGGGCGTCATCGTGGCGTTGGCGCCAAGCGGGCGTCGCCGTGCGCGGACCGGTGTACTCGCCCTCGCCGAATGCGGCCTCGCCGGTGAACATCGGCGTTGGCGGCAGGCGCAGGTCCGCGCGTCCATCGCCGGCATTGGCCAACGGCGGCGCCAGCGCCACCGCAAGCAGCCAGGTCAGCATCGAAGTGCGCATGCGCAGATCCCGTTACGCCCGAGAGCGACGGCTCACGCTACCAGTGTTTCGTTGAATCGCTGCTGGCCGCGGCCCGATGGCCGTCAGCCGTGACGCATCCACAGGCAATCGATCGCATCCAGCGCGATGTGCACCAGCAGCCCGATCGCAAGCAGGCGGGTACGACGCGGCACCATCAGGGCGCCATAGACCGCGATCGCAGGCGCGGTGTGCAGTGGGTGGAAGCCGATGCTGCAGCGGTCGGGCTGATACACCGGGTCGGCGAGCAGATGATCGAGATCGATCAGCCAGCCGAGCAACAGCAGGCCCCAGGCGCGCAGGAACCGCTGGCGCCAGAACATCCAGGCCAACAGCGCCGGTACCGCGGCATGGAGCAGGAGATGGACGATGGCACGCGAACCCATCGTGAGTGTCCGCCGGGCGCGACAGGGTACGCCACCTCGGAAGGACGGCCGCCCCCCCGCATCCCGTACCATGTCGTCCCTTCCTTGGGAAGGCGCAGGGGCTGCTTCGACGCGAAGCGATGGACACGGCAGGCATGAAGGCGGGATCGGGGATGCGCAAAGCGGGGCTGCTGACGATCTGCGCAGGCGTGCTGTCGCTGGCGGCCTGCGTCGGGTGGCATGACGATGCGCCCATGGTCACGGGTCAGCCGACGACGGCGATCGAGACCTCCCAGACCTGCGAGCACGTCCACATCGGCCCGCACATCGCGCTGCGCCTGCCTGCACCCGAAGGCGGCTGGTCCGGCGCGCCGCAGGCCGTGGTGGTGATGAACACCTTCGCCGGCTCGGTCGACATCCAGCACGGCACGCGTCTTCGCTGCGGCTCGCCCGAAGATGCCCGGTCGCTGGATTCACGCTTCCGCACCGGGGTCGGCGCGGTGATCGTGCCCGAGGCGGGCGACACCGCGCCGATCGAAGTCGGGTTCGACGACAACGCGCTGCCGCTGTGGCGCCCGATCGTCCAACTGGGCGAGCCTGCGCCGATGCAGCGGGCCGACATCGCACGCTTCGCGATCCGCATCGCATCGATCGCGGTCGTACTGACGCTGCTGGTCTCGGCGCTGCTGGCATTCTTCGCCACCCGCGAGCGCGCATTCGCCAGCTATGCGGCCGCCGCATCGCTGTTCGCGCTTTGGCAGGCGCTGCTGTCCGGGCTGTGGGCCTGGCCGCGACCCTGGCTCCCGGTGGCCGGTGCGACCATCCCGGTCCTGGTCGCGCTGGGACTGGGCATGGCCGGGCTGACCGCCAACGCGTTGCTGCTCCAGTCGGGCCTGCGACAGCGACGACCGCGGCTCGCTCGCGCCGCCACCTGGGGAACGCACGGCCTGGTCGCCACCGCCATCGTGGTCCCATGGCTGCCGGTGCAGGCGGTGGCCGCCCTTTCGGTCGCGATCGAACTGGGCTTCTACCTGCTCTGCGTCGCGTTTGCGATCGCGGCACTGACCGCGCTGACCGCGCTGACGCAGCGCCGCGGCGACCGCTTGCTGCTGCTGGCCGGCGTCATCCCGTTCCTGCCGATCGCCGGCCTGCAGGCGGCCTGGCCCGATGTTCTGGCACTGTGGAAGGTCGAGGCGTTCATGCTGGCCGGCGGCTGGCTGGCGTTGACCTGCAGCATGACCCTGACACTGCGCCTGGGCCGGCTGCGGCGCCAGCGCGACGAGATGCGCATGCTCGCGCAGACCGATGCGCTGACCGGTCTGCCCAACCGGCGGGCCGCGCTGGAACGGCTCGAACAGTGCATGGCCGATGCGCGCGATGCCGACACGCCGCTGACGATCGCTTTCCTCGACGTCGACCACTTCAAGCGCATCAACGACGTCCACGGCCACGAGACCGGCGACCGCGTCCTGCGTCATGTCGCCCGCGCGCTGCGACACGCATTCCGCGACGCCGACCATATCGCGCGCATGGGCGGCGAAGAGTTCCTGGCGATCCTGCCCGGGGCCGAGCCGGTCCATGCGCAGACCCGCATCGACGTGCTCCGCGTTTCGCTGCAAGACATCGGCAATGCGCTGGGCATCGCCGGCCTCCAGGTCACCCTCAGCGCCGGCGTCAGTGCCTTGCACCCGCTCGACCGGGACACCGCGGCCCTGCTGCGCCGCGCCGATGCAGCGATGTACGCGGCCAAGCGCGGCGGCCGCGACCGCACCGAAACCGCCGCGGCAGCGATCACCTGACGACGCTGCACGGCCACAGCGCGCCGACGCCGGCGCGTTCACTGGGCCTGCACCGATCTGATGCGACTTTCGCCGACCTTCACTGCAGTCGGAGTTCGCTGGATGGCGCATCACAGCCCCGGAGGCCTCGTCCTTCTGGTCGAGGACAACCGCAATATTTCCGAGCCGGTCGGCGAATATCTCGAAAGCCGGGGATTCGAGGTGGACTATGCCGCCGACGGTCTGGACGCCTACAACATCGCCTCGGAAAACCCGTTCGACGTCATCGTGCTCGACCTGATGCTGCCACGGCTGGGCGGCATCGAAGTCTGCCGCCGCCTGCGCGCCGATGGCCGCAATTCGACCCCGATCCTGATGCTGACCGCACGCGACTCGCTGGAGGAGAAGATCGAGGGCCTGGAGGCCGGCGCGGACGACTACCTGACCAAACCGTTCGATATCAAGGAACTCGAGGCGCGGATCCGGGCGCTGATCCGTCGCGATCGCCGCGAGGTCGGGGCCGCGGTGCTGGAGGTAAGCGATCTGCGGCTGGACCCGGTCTCGCTGCGCGTCCAGCGCGGCGGCCGCGAGCTCAATCTCGCGCCGATCGCGATGAAGATCCTGACCATCCTGATGCGCGAGGCGCCGCGGGTGGTGACCCGCCGGGAGATCGAGCAGGAGATCTGGGGGCTGAGCCTGCCCGACTCCGACACCCTACGCAGCCACTTGTATAACCTGCGCAAGATCATCGACCGCGACCAGCCGGTCCAGTTGTTGCACACGATCACCGGCGCGGGCTACCGGATCGCGGATCTCAGCCGGGCGGTCGCCTGAGCACGACCGCCATGCCGCAACGGCATGGCGGTCGTGCAGCCCCCCGTTGTCGTGCGGCTTCCCCCGCGTCGCGTGGCGCGGCGGAAGGCCCGACGCCCGAGCGCCTAGGGCGTCTTGGCGGCCGTCTTGCGCGGCGCCTTGGACGCCGTGCCGGGACGCGCTGTCTTGCTCGCAACCGCGCCTGGCCCGCGGGCGGTCGTGGCCCGGTTGGTGTTCTTGGTCGCCTTCTTGGTCGCCTTCTTGGTGACCTTCTTCGCAGCCTTCTTCACGGCCTTCTTGGCGACGTTGCCGGCCTCGGCGACCTTGCCGCCGGCGGTCTTCGCCGCCCGCTTGGCGCCCGGACGCGCAGACGTCGTCTTGGCGGTTTTCGCCGCACGCCCCTTCGCAGCGGCGCGTTCGGACGCGGTCCGTCCGGCGCCCTTGCGCTTGAGCGCGGCGATCTCGGCCGCGGCGGCCGACTGCGCGGTCTCCAGCGTCTCGCGCGCTGCCGCCACGCGCCGACTCACCGCATCGGCGGCCTTGGCCACGATGCGGCTGGCGCGATCGCCCAGCGTGCGTGCGCCGTCCGCCACGGCCGCCTCGGCGTGCCGGGCGGAGGTCTCGACCGATGCGGCGGCCGTCCGGACCCGCTTGCGCACGACAGCGACCACCTCGCCGGCGCGCCCGGCGGTCTTCCCCTTGCCCTTGCCCATGCTGCTGCCCTCGTGATCTGCGTACGGGCCCGTCGCCCGCATCGGGCAATGTAACGCGGCCCGATACCGTCGAATAGCCGCGCGTGCCGGTGGCTGGCGGGCAGCCTCGGCAACGCGTGCCCGGGCCTCCAAACCGATGCCCACGGGTGCACAGCCGTCGCAGGACTGCGGACTTCAACACCGATTCAAGCGGACGCGGCGACACTGCGCCGGTGCTGGCGGCCGCCGGGCTTGCAGACGCTTGACCAACGCCGCCGCAGCCACCACGTTCGATTTCCGATCCGATTCGTTCCGCCACGGCCACGCCGACAGGGGATGCCACCGCCATGCGAGCCAAGACCACGCTTCTCGCCCTGACTCTCGCCGCCGCATTCGGCGGCTTCGCCGCGACCGCGATGCGCGACGCGCTGCAACAGCCCGCGGCGGCAACGCCGCCCGGAACCGCCGCGGTGCCGATGGTCGCCCTGCCCGCCGCCGTCGATGGTCAGCCGCTGCCATCGCTGGCGCCGATGCTGCGCCAGGTCACGCCCTCGGTGGTGTCGGTGCATACCAAGCAGCGCGTGCGGGTCAGTCCGTTCGGCAACGATCCCTTCTTCCGGCGCATGTTCCCGGAGCTGTCGCAGGAGCGCATCAACGAATCGCTCGGCTCGGGCGTCATCGTCGATGCCGCGCAGGGCTACGTGCTCACCAACCACCACGTCATCGAAGGCGCCGACGATGTCTCGGTCACGCTGTCGGACGGCCGCACGCTGGAGGCCGAATTCATCGGCTCGGACGTCGACACCGACGTGGCGCTGATGCGGGTCAAGGCGTCGGGCCTGACCGCGATCCCGCTCGCGCAGGACAGCAACCTGCAGGTCGGTGATTTCGTGGTCGCGGTCGGCAACCCGTTCGGGTTCGGGCAGACGGTGACCTCGGGCATCGTTTCGGCGGTCGAGCGCAGCAACGTGCCGGGCGTGGGCTTCCAGAACTTCATCCAGACCGATGCCTCGATCAATCCCGGCAACTCGGGCGGCGCACTGGTCAACCTGCGCGGCGAACTGGTCGGCATCAACACCGCCAGCTTTAACACCCAGGGCAGCATGGCCGGGAACATCGGCTTGGGCTTCGCGATTCCGATCGGCCTGGCGCGCAACGTGATGACCCAGCTGGCGACCACCGGCAGCGTGCAGCGCGGCACGCTCGGCGTCGACACCCAGACGGTCGATGCGCGCATCGCGCAAGGCCTGGGCCTGGAGACGCCGCGCGGCGCTGTCGTCACGCGCGTCTATGGCGGCTCGCCGGCCGCCGACGCCGGGCTGCGGACGGGCGATGTGGTGATCGCCGCCAACGGGCAGCGCATCGACAACAGCGAGTCCCTGCGCAACTTCCAGGGCCTGCAGACGCTTGATGCGCCGGTGACGCTGGAGGTGCTGCGCGATGGCAAGCCGCTGAAGATCGACACCCGCCTGCGCGCACTGCCTCGCGACGGCGCGAGCTTCGACCCGCGCCTGGCCGGCGCAACACTGGCCGACCTGCCCGAGGCGATCCGTCGCCAGAACAATCGCATTGGGGGCGTGCGGATCGAAAAGGTGGCCCCCGGCAGCCGGGCGTTCGACAATGGCCTCCGCGAAGGCGACCTGATCCTGGCGGCCAACAGTGGCGAGTTCCGCGATCTCGCCGGCTTCCGCGATTCGCTGGCCAACCGACCGACCGATCTGGCCATGCGCATTTCACGCGGCGGACGCATCTACAACGTGATCATGCGTTGACCCCATCCGCGCCGTGCGCATCCGCACGGCCCGTCCCACACAGGAGTGAGCGAACATGAGCCCCACCTCCACCGAAGCGGTGAAGTCCAATCTCGGCGAAGCCGGCAACCACCTGGCGCAGGCTGCGCGCGACGCGACCTCGGCCGTGAAGAATGCCGCCGGTGTCGCAGGCGACGAGCTCAAGCTCGGCAAGGCCAGCGTCAAGGCCGATCTCGCCGGTTCGGCCTCGGCCGGCCTGGCCGCCGTCGAGGAAGGCACCGCCGCTGCAAAGGAACAGGCCGATCTGCTCATGGAGAAGGGCCGCGACCTCATCGACAGCGCCGCCGACCTGATCCGCGAGCGTCCCATCGCAGCCTTCGGCACGGCGTTCGCGGCGGGCTGGATCATCGCCAAGCTCGCCCGCACCAAGTAATCGCGGATCGACATGACCGAGCGCGTGACCGGGGAAGACCCGCGCGAGGAGACACCCGCTGGCAGCGCGACCCGTGCTCCCGGCGAGGTGCCGCACCTGGATGAAAGCGTCCGCCGCGTCCGCGCGGCGGCCAAGGAGACCCTGGGCTCGGGGCTCGACACCGGACGCGCGCTGCGCAAGCTGGTCTCGGCCGACTTCGCCCTGGCGCGCAGCGCACTGGGACGGGCCCTGGCATGGTCGGCAGTCTCGGTGGTCTTCGGGGCTTCGGCCTGGCTGCTGGCCATGGGCGCGGCGATCGCGCTGCTGCAGTCCTGGGGCCTGTCGTGGTTGGCGTCGATCTCGATCGCGATGGCCATCAGCCTGCTGGTGACCGCGTTGGCGGCCTGGCGGGTCTCGGTGTTCTTCGATCATGCCGGCATGCACGCCACACGGCGTCAGCTGACCCGACTGGGGCTGTTCTCCGAAAGCGCGCACGACGATGACGACGAGCACGCTTCGCCCCCGCCGTCGGCGCAGACACCGAGGACGCCATGAATTTCGAAGGACTCAAGACACGGGTCGAACGGGCCGAGGCGTTGGTCGACGGGCGCGTGGTGCAGACGCTCGACCGCCATGCGGCATTGCGTTCGAGTTGGCGCGAGGCCTGGACACCGTCGCGCATTGTGATCGCCGGCCTGATCGGTGGGTTCGCGATGGGCGTGTCGCAGCCCAAGCTGGCGCTGCGCCGGCTGGGCAAGCTCGGCGGGCCGAAGTCGTTGCAGATGGTCAGCGCACTTTCGGGTCTGGCCTCATCGATCCAGGCGACGATCGCCGCGGTCACTGCCAAGCAGGCGGCCGACGCTGCCGATGCCTCCGAAGAGGCCGCGACCGATGCCGCCACAGAGACGACGTCGCCGGCGGCAGGCGTCGCCGCGACCGCCACTGCACGCGGCCGGGCCGATGGCGTCGCCGGCGCAGGCGATGGGCCGTCCGCGGAATCGCCCACCGACCGCCGTCGTCCGGAACCGGCCTACGCCGCCCAACCCCGGCCTGCCGAGGCCGCCACCGAAGTCTCGGAATCCGGACGCTGAGCGCGCCCCCGGCGCGCCCTCTTCTTCCATGAGCACCCCGACCACGCCGCCTCCCCCGGAGGATGCACCGCTGCCGGTGCCTACGCCTGTCGCGCCCCGACCGCGCGCGTCGACTGCACTGGTGGTGCTGGTCACGCTCGCGGTGCTGGTCACCTTGTGGGCCGCGCAGGGCGTCATCCTGCCTGTCCTGTTGGCGATGTTTTTCGCATTGATCGGCAATCCGGTGCTCCGCGGCCTGCGCCGCTTGTGGATTCCCCGCTTCCTCGGCGCCTTGCTGGTGCTGGCCGCCGGGCTCACCACCGCCGGGCTGCTGGGCACCCAGCTCTATGGGCCGGCGAGCGAATGGGTGCAGCAGGCGCCCAAGCAGCTGCGTGCGCTGGCACCGCGCCTGAAGCAGATGACCCAGCCGGTGCATCAGGCGAACCGGGCGGCGGAAACCTTCGCCCGTGCGACCGAGGACCGTCCGCAGCGTCGCGTGCAGTTGGTGCGGATCCAGGACGACAGCTCGTGGCGCACACTCGTCGCCACTCCGCGCATGCTCGCCTCGGTGCTGGCGGTGGTGCTGTTGACGTTCTTCTTCATGGTCTACGGCGAGAACCTGCAACGCAACGCGATCGCCCTGCTGCCCGACCGGCAGCGGCGCAAGCTCACGGTCGACATCCTGCAATCGATCGAGCGCGAGATCTCCCGCTACGTGCTGACCATTTCGATCATCAACACCCTGCTGGGCGCGCTGTTTGCCGGCATCTTGCTGTGGATGGGACTGCCGCTGCAGGAAGCGCTGTTGTGGGGCACGGTGGTCGCGCTGTTGAACTTCGCCCCCTATGTCGGTCCGCTGATCGGCGTACTGCTGATGCTGCTGATGGGCTTTGTCAGCTATGACGGCACCTGGCCGACCCCGGCCTGGGCGCCGGTGATTCCGGCGGCGATCTATCTGGCGCTGCACACGCTCGAAGGCCAGTTCGTCACCCCGATCGTGCTGGGTCGACGCATGGCGCTGTCGCCGCTGATGCTGGTGCTGGCGCTGCTGCTGTTCGGCTGGATGTGGGGCATCGTCGGGCTGCTGCTGGCGGTCCCGTTGCTGGTGTGCGTGAAGCTGGTGCTCCGCCGCCTGGAAGGCTTCGAGGGCTGGGCACGGCTGCTGGCCTGAGCGCGCCCGTTACAATGGCCGCATGCGATTCCCGATCCGTGCCATCACCATCGATCTCGACGACACCGTGTGGCCGTTCGCGCCGATCGGCGCACGCATCGAGCAAGCGCTCGACACGTTCCTGCGCGAACACAGCCCGGTGACTGCCGAGCGCTACCCGATCGAACGCATGCGCGCACTGCGCGCGCAGGTGTTCGCCGACAACGCGCACCTGGCGCACGATGTCGAGGCCCTGCGCCAGCTCACGATCGAGCACGCGCTGCGCGACAGTGGCGGCGATGTCGGCCTGCTCGACGCGGCCTACCGGGTGTTCCACGCCGAGCGCAACCGCATCGAGTTCTATCCCGACAGCCTCGATGCGCTGGCGCGGATCGCCGCCCGCGTGCCGATGGCTGCGCTGACCAACGGCAATGCCGATATCGAGCACATCGGCCTGTCGCATCTGTTCGCGTTCAAGCTGGCCGCGCGCGAGCACGGCGCGGCGAAGCCGGAGGCAAGCATCTTCCATGCTGCCTGCACGCGGCTGGGCTGCGCGCATGCCGACGTGCTGCACGTCGGCGACCACATCGAGATGGACGTAGCCGGCGCCGCGCGTGCAGGGCTGCGCAGCTGCTGGATCAACCGCGAGGGCCGCCACTGGGAACATCCCGAGCTGGCTCCCGACCTCGAATTCGACACCCTCACCGCGCTCGCCGACTGGCTCGACACCGTGCCGACCGCTGCCGACGACGCCTGACCGGACCCGCCCATGACCGACATCACCGACGTGTTCGCCGCCGACGCGCGCGACGCCCGCCCGCTGCACATCGTCTCGCGCAAGGACTATGCCGCTTGGCGCGACGGCCAGCCGGCGGCCATCGGCCACTGGCTCGATGCCCAGGCCTTCGACGGCGCACCGGGCACGTTGGCCCTACTGCCCGGCGACGAGGGACTGGCCGGCGCGGTGATCGGCATCGGCGATGCGCACGATCCCGACAGTTATGCGCATGCCGTCTACGGCCTGCCCGAGGGCTGCTGGCGACCGGTTGGCCACGACGCGGCCGAGGCGCTGCAGTTGGGCTGGGGCCTGGGCGCGTATCGCTTCACCCGCTACAAGGCCACCGCCCGCAAGCCGGCGCGGCTGGCCGTCGAGCCGGACCCGGCGATCGTCGACCTGATCGCCGCAACCGCGCGCGTGCGCGACCTGGTCAACACCCCGACCGAAGACATGGGACCCGAACAGATGGAGGCGGTGGTCGGCGACATCGCCGCCGCGCATGGCGCCACATTCGAAAGCATCGTCGGCGACGCATTGCTGGCGCGGAATTTCCCCGCCATCCATGCCGTGGGCCGCGCCTCGCACCGTGCGCCGCGCCTGCTGCACCTGCAATGGGGCGACGCCTCGCACCCGCATGTGGCCATCGTCGGCAAGGGCGTGTGTTTCGACACCGGCGGCCTGGACATCAAGCCGGCCGACGGCATGCGCAACATGAAGAAGGACATGGGCGGCGCGGCGCACGCGATCGCGCTGGCCGAACTGGTCATGGCGCGCCGGCTGCCACTGCGGATCACGCTGCTGGTGCCGGCGGTCGAGAACGCGATCGGCCCCGACGCGCTGCGACCGGGCGAGGTCATCGCCACGCGCAAGGGCATCAGTGTGGAGATCGACAACACCGATGCCGAGGGTCGTCTGGTGCTGTGCGACGCGCTCGCCTACGCCGCCGAGCAGTCGCCCGGCACGCTGCTCGATTTCGCCACGCTGACCGGTGCGGCGCGTATCGCGCTGGGGCCCGACCTGCCTGCGCTGTTCGCCAACGACGATGCCCTGGCCGCCGCCTGGATCGCCGGCGGCGAGGCCACCCGCGACCCGGTCTGGCGCATGCCGCTGTGGCGGCCGTACCTGCGCTATCTGACCAGCGGCATCGCCGACATCGCCAATGCCGGCTCGCGCATGGCCGGCAGCGTTACCGCGGCGCTGTACCTGGAGCGCTTCGTGCCTGGCGACCTGCCCTGGGCGCACCTGGACACCTACGCCTGGAACGACAGCAGCCGTCCGGGCCATCCGCAGGGCGGCGAGGCGCTGGGCCTGCGCGCGGCCTGGGCGATGCTGCAGGCGCGCTGCGGCTGACCGACCGCAGGCCGACGGCGTGGCGGCAACCCCGCGTCGTCAGCGCAGCCAGCCGCGCCGTGCGGCCGCGCGCGCGAACAGCCAGATCGAGCCGACCACCAGCACCAGCAGCAGCGGCATCCAAGGGCCGGGCGGAAACAGCGCGGGCTGCAGCGCCAGGCCGGCCCCGACCAACGCCGCGACCGCGACGAAGGCCGCAAGCAGCATCGGCACCGCCCAGCGGCGGGCCAGCAGCAGCGCGACCGAACCGGACGTGCCGGCGACCACGGCCAGGCCGGAGACGAGATCGAACCAAAACGGGATCGCGGTCGCGGCGGTCTCAGCCTGCGCCGGCAGCGTGGCCAGCCGCAGCATCAGCAGCAACAGGCCGAACAGGTACCACAGCAATGCGATGAGGGCGACGACACGGCCGCCCAGCGGCATCGAGGATCGGATCACGGGGCCTTCCGGCAGACGTGCACAGGTGAGCACGGGCCATCGAGGCTAGCAGCCCGCCGTCGTCGCGCACACCCTGTCGCCGTTGCCTGACCGCATGCGGCCGTCGCTACAGCCAGCCTTTCTGGCGCGCGAGCCGATAGGCCTCGATGCGGTTGCCGGCGCCCAGCTTGCCGATGGCCTCCGACAGATAGTTGCGTACGGTGCCATGGGAGAGCTGCAGCCGCGCCGCGATCTGGGTCGCATCCAGGCCCTCGCCGGCAAGCCGCAGGGCCTGCCGTTCGCGCTCGCTCAGCGGATCGGGCTCGCTCCAGGCCTCGAGCGCGAGTTGCGGGTCGATCGCCCGCCCGCCGTCGTGGACCCGGCGCAGGGCCTGGGCGAGTTGCTCGGCCGGCGCATCCTTGAGCAGATAACCGCCGACGCCGGCATCGAGCGCACGGCGCAGGTAGCCGGACCGCGCGAACGTGGTGACGATGACCACGCGCACCGGCAGCCCATGGCGCTGGATGCGCTGCGCAAGCTCCAGTCCCGTGAGACCGGGCATCTCGATGTCGGCGACCAGCACGTCCGGTGCCAGCCGCTGCAGTGCGCGCCAGGCCGATTCGCCGTCGCCGACGCTGCCGACCACGGTCAGGTCGTCTTCCAGATTCAGCAGTGCGGCCAGCGCGCCGCGCAGCATCGCCTGGTCCTCCGCAATGAGGATGCGCAAAGGTGCGTCGGCGGTGGGCATGCGCGGCATGGCGCGACGTTAGCAGGCGCCGGCGCGCAGGCGCGCCCCGGGCGCGGGCTGCAACGGAATGCGCGCATCGACGCAGGTGCCACCGGCGCCGCCCTCCACGTGCAGGCGACCGCCCAGTGCCTCGATGCGTTCGCGCATGCCCGACAGGCCATTGCCCGGCACGATCGCACCGCCGCGGCCGTCGTCGACCACCTGCAAGCGGATCGCATCGCCCTCGCGCGAGAACGTCGCCTGTGCGCCGTGCGCACCCGCGTGGCGCTGCAGGTTGGTGACCGCCTCGCGCAGCGTCATCGCCAAGGCCGTCTCCACCTCGGGCGGCAGGCCTGCATCGGCGACGTTGGCATGGAGCACGTAGTCGAACGCGATCCCGTCGGTCTCGAGCAGCAAGCGCGACGACGCGAGTTCGGCGGCGAGCCCGGCCGCGCGGATGCCGCTGACCGCCTGGCGCACCTGCGCAAGCGCATCGCGCGCGATGCCGCCGACCTCGCCGATCTCGCGGCGGGCGCCGTCTGGATCGCGCTCCACAAGCCGCGACGCAAGATCGGCCTTCAGCGCGACCATCGACAGCGTGTGCCCGAGCAGGTCGTGCAGATCGCGCCCGATGCGCTCGCGCTCGGCGACCGCGGCCAGGCGCCGGACCTCGTCGTGCGACAGCCGCAGTGCCGCATCCTGTGCGTGCCGCAGACGGTCGACGTGCACCAACATGCCGATCACCCCGGTGGTGAGCGGCATCCAGGCCAGCGCCGTCCACGGATAGCCGAGCCAGCGCGCCCAGATCAGCAACCCCGCATTGAGCGCCGCCAGCGTCAGCGCATAGCGCCACACCGACCCGCGCGACAGCGTGCCGAGGAAGACGCAGCCGAACACGAAATAGCTCAACCCCGACACGTACCAGGGCAGCATCGCCAGACACATCGCGATCATCGCCGCCGCGCACCAGGGCGCGCGGCGCGGCGGCAGGACCAGGGCGCCGACGAACAGCGCCAGGAAAGCCGGATACGACAGCAGCGTCAGCATCAGCCAGCGCAGGTCGTAGCCGCGCGGTGAGAACATCGGCACCACGAACACCCAGATCGACCACAGCGCGTGGATGCCCTCGCTCCACGCTGGCCGGCCCTGGCGCAAGGCCAGCCCGAGTACCGAATCGGGCGCCGGGCGCAACCCTGCGATGGGCCGGAGGCATGCGTTGTCGGTTATCTGGGCGCTCACGGCCGCCAGCGTAACCGGCCCGGCGGGCGGCAGGCGATCTGCGTCCACGCCGTCAGCCCACCCGCGCCAGCCGACGCAGCGCGAGCCCTGCGCACACCAGCGTCGTCGCCGTCAGCACCGCGATGTGGCCGCCGACGCCGCGCCCGGCATCGGCCCCCAGCACTGCGAGCGCGAGCTGGCTGTGGTGGTAGGCGGGCCACAGCGGCGCCAACTGCGCCAGCGCATCGGGCAGCATCGACAGCGGCAGCCACAGCCCCGACAGAAAGGCCATCGGCAGGAACAGCAGGTTCGCCCAGGCCGGCGCGGCGTTGGCGCTGGCGACGCTGCCCAGCAGCAGGCCGATCGCGCAGAACGGCAACGCGCCAAGCACGGTGACCGCCCACAGCTGCGCCCATTGCGCGGGCGCCAGCGACACACCGCCGAACGTCGTGGCCAGCGCCGCCAACTCCAGCACGATCACCAGCGAGAACAGCAGCGCGATCGCGGCTCGCGCCACCAGCCAGGCGCCCCCCGGGGCTGGCAGCGCGCGTTGCAATGCAAAGAACCCGCGCTCGCGGTCGATCGCCAGCGTCACCGAGCACCCGAACAGGCCCGCGCCCATCGCACCGAACACGCCATACGTCGCCAGCAGATAGCGGGCGACCTCGGCACTGCCCCGGTTGCCGCCGAGCACGAGCCCGAACATCGCGTAGAACAGCGCGGGAAACAACAGCGTGGGCAGCACGTACATCGGTTCGCGCAGCAGCCGCAGCAGTTCGCAGTGCACCGTCTGCGCCACCGCGCGCACCATCGGGGCCCGCCTGACCGACGCATCGCGCCGTGCCTGCGCGCTCATGCGCCTGCTCCCGCCTGCGCCTGCCCAGGCAGGGCCGTCAGCGCCTCGGCCAGGTCCGCGCTGCGCACCTCGAGCCCACTGACCTGCGGATCGGCCTGCAGCAGCCTGCGCACCATTGTGTCCGCGTCGTCGGCCATGATCGTCAGGCGGCTCCCCGTCCGACTCACCGACGCGACCCCCGGCCAGGTCACGATGGCGCTTTCCGGCAGCGCGCTGTCGCAGGCGACGCGCCGCTGCGCGACCCGCGCCCGGACCGCATCGACACTGCCGGCAACGCAGACGCGGCCTGCAGCCAGCACCACGACACGATCCGCCAGCGCTTGCGCTTCGGCCATGTCGTGCGTGGTCAGCAACACGCCCACCCCATTGGCCACTAGAGCGCGGACCGCCTGCCAGACCTGCTGCCGGGCATCGTGGTCCAGGCCGGTCGTGGGTTCGTCGAGGAACAGCAATTGCGGATGGCCGCACAACGCCAACGCGAACTGCACGCGCCGTTGCTGCCCGCCCGAGAGCCGGCCATAGCGCCGCGCCAGCAGCCCCTCAAGTCCGGCCAGGGCGACGCAGTCCGCCAGGCTGCGCGGCGCTGGATACCAACTGCGCACCAGCGCCAGCAATTCGCCGACCCGCAGCCGCTCGGGCAACTGCGCCTGCTGCAGCATCACGCCGATCTGCCGTCGTGCGACCGGGTCGGCAGGCGGGCGGCCGAACAGCCGGGCCTCGCCCCGGTCGGCGGGTTGCAACCCGAGCAGAACGTCGATGGTCGTGGACTTGCCCGCCCCATTGACGCCGAGCAGCGCGGTGACCTGGCCGGGCGGCACCGCCAGGTCGACGCCGTCGAGCGCGCGAACGCGCCCGCGGTCACGCGTGACACCGCGCAGACACGCGAGCGGATCAACGACGGCAGGTGCAGATGCGTTGGCGATCGCGGACATGGACATCGTCGTGTCTCCTTCTGACGGGCGCCCAGTCTCGGCGTCGGGCTGGCGCGGCATCAGGCGCAAACGTCAGCACGATCGTCTGACAGCTGTCACGTGCCGCCGGCGCCTGCGGGGCGGCAGACTGTGCCGATGCGGCCCCCTCGGCCGGCCATGGCCGCCGGCAGATTGGAAACCGTCGTCCCCCGCGGTCACACTGACCGCGGTTCTCCCGTCCAGGCTCCGATGAACACGAACGCAGACCTGCTCAAGGAACTCCGCATCGACCGCAGCGCCCCGCCCCCGTCGCGTCGCCGCCTGTGGATCGGGCTGGGCATCGCGGCCGTGGTCGCGCTCGTCCTGCTGCTCGCGGCCTGGCTGCTGGCGCCGCGCGCGATCGAGGTCGAGACCACGGGGGTGGCCGCGGCCAGTGCGCCGGGCAGCGCTGGCGGCTCGGTCCTCGACGCCAGCGGCTACGTCGTCGCCCGCCGCATGGCGACCGTGTCGGCCAAGATCACCGGCCGCGTGCGCGAGGTGCGGATCGAGGAAGGCCAGCACGTGCAGGCCGACGAGATTCTCGCCACCCTCGACCCGATCGACGCCGATGCCCGGCGCGACCTGTCCGCCGCCCAGCTCGAGGCCGCGCGCAGCCAGGTCGCCGGCGTGCAGGCGCAGTTGACCGAGGCCGCCGCCAACGCCGAGCGCCTGCAGGCCCTGGTCGGCCAGCAACTGGTGTCCAAGGCGCAGTACGAGCAGGCCGTCGCCCAGCGCGACGCCCTGCGTGCGCAACTGGCCACCGCCCGCCGCAACGCCAGCGTCGCCGACGAGCAATTGCGGATCTCCACGATTGGCGTCGACGACACCCTGGTGCGCGCGCCGTTCGCCGGCGTGGTCATCGCCAAGGCCGCGCAGCCGGGCGAGATCGTGTCGCCGCTGTCGGCCGGCGGCGGCTTCACCCGCACCGGCATCGGCACCATCGTCGACATGGATTCGCTCGAGGTCGAAGTCGATGTCGGCGAGTCGTACATCGGCCGGGTGTCGCCGGGCATGCCGGTCGAGACCACGCTCAACGCCTATCCCGACTGGAGGATTCCCGGCAGCGTGATCGCGATCGTGCCGACCGCCGACCGCGGCAAGGCAACGGTGAAGGTGCGCATCGCGCTCGACGCCAAGGACGCGCGCATCGTGCCGGACATGGGGGCGACGGTGAGCTTCCTTGAGCAGGCGCGCCCGGCCCAGGACGCCGATGCGCCGCGGTTGTCGCGTGTGCCGGCGACCGTGCTGGCCGAGCGCGATGGCGCTCAGGTGGTGTTCGTCATCGACGGCGACGTCGTGCGCCAGCGCACCGTCGAACTGGGCCAGCGCATCGGTGGCAATGTCGAGATCGCATCCGGGGTGGCGCCCGGCGATGTGCTGGTGGTCGATGCGCCCGATGCACTCGCCGACGGCAGCCGCGTCCGGGTCAAGGACTGACCCACTGCAAGGCGCATTCGCGCAGATGGTGCGACCGACGACAACACGCTGCGCGCCTTGAGCAGCACCGCAATTTCCAGATCACGAAAGGGGGAATGACGATGGCACTGGTGTCGATCCGCAACCTCACCAAGTCCTACCAGCGCGGTCCCGAGCGGGTCGAGGTCCTGCACGGCGTCGATCTCGATATCGCCGAAGGCGATTTCATCGCGCTGATGGGCCCCTCGGGTTCGGGCAAGACCACGCTGCTGAATCTGATCGGCGGGCTCGACACGCCCACCGGCGGCGAGATCTCGGTCAACGGCGAGCGCATCGATCGGATGGGCGGCGGGCAACTGTCGAGCTGGCGCAGCCGCAACGTCGGCTACGTGTTCCAGTTCTACAACCTGATGCCGGCGCTGACCGCGCAGAAGAACGTCGAGCTGCCGCTGTTGCTGACCAAGCTTTCGGGCGCGCAGCGCAAGCGCAACGCGCAGATCGCGTTGACCCTGGTCGGGCTGTCGGACCGCACCTCGCACAAGCCCAACGAACTGTCGGGTGGCCAGCAGCAGCGCGTGGCGATCGCACGCGCGATCGTCTCCGACCCGACGCTGCTGATCTGCGACGAGCCGACCGGCGATCTCGACCGGCAATCGGCGCAGGACATCCTGGGCCTGCTGCAGACGCTCAACCGCGAACACGGCAAGACCATCGTCATGGTGACCCACGACCCGAAGGCCGCCGAGTACGCCAGCCACACGTTGCATCTGGACAAGGGCACGCTGGTCAGCGAGCACGCAGCGGCGGCTTGATCTGAAGCCCTTCCCGCACGCGGGGGAGGGTTGGGTGGGGGCAAACGATCAGTTCGATGAAGAACACCCGCACGCATTGTGCGGGCCGCACTTCTCCGCGATCCGATCCCTCACCCCCATCCCGGCCTTCCCCCGCTAGCGGGGGAAGGTGCGAAGCCATCACCGAATTCCTGAACTACACCGGCAGGACATCCCATGAAATACCTGCATCTGGTCTGGGCCGCGCTGATGCGCCGCAAGACCCGCACCGCGCTCACCGTGGCGTCGATCGTCGCCGCCTTCCTGCTGTTCGGTCTGCTCGATGGCATCCGGGTGGCGTTCGAGCAGCTCGGAAAGAATGCCGATGGCGCGCAACGCCTGCAGACCGCATCGCGGCTGTCGTTCATGGAGACCCTGCCCAAGGCACTGGGCAAGCGCATCGAACTGGTCGACAACATCGAGGCGGTGACCTACGCCAGCTGGTTCGGCGGCACCTACCAGGGGCCGCGCAACCAGATCTTCAGCTTCGCGGTCGCGCCCAACTATCTCGACCTGTATCCGGAGATCGACGTCGCGCAAGCCGAGCGCGACGCGTTCGCGAACACGCGTACCGGCGTGCTGGTCGGCGAGAAGCTGATGCAGCGCTTCGACTGGAAGCTCGGCGACCGCATCCCGCTGCAGTCGTCGATCTTCCCCAACAGCGACGGCTCGATGAACTGGTCGTTCGACATCGTCGGCGTGCTGCGCAACCGTGGCGGCAAGCAAGGCGGTTTCAACGACCAGATGCTGCTGATGCACTATGACTACTACGCCCAGTCCACGCCTTACGTGGACAACGAGGTGGGCTGGTACGTCAGCCGGGTGTCGGACGTGCGCCGCGCCGATCGCGCCGCCAAGGCGATCGACGCGTTGTCGGCCAACTCGCCCAACGAGACGCGCACGATGACCGAAGGCGCGGCGATCGCCTCCCAGCTCAAGCAGATGGCCGACATCGGCATGATCGTCAGCGCGATCATGGGCGCGGTGTTCTTCACCCTGTTGCTGCTGACCGGCAACACGATGGCGCAGGCGGTGCGCGAGCGCACCTCGGAACTGGCTGTGCTCAAGACGATCGGCTTTTCCAGCACCAGCGTGTTGATGCTGGTGCTGGCCGAATCGATGGTACTGGTGGTCTTCGGCGGCGTGCTCGGCCTGGGCCTGGCGGCCGCGGCCAGTGCGGTGCTCAACCTCGTGGCCGGGGACATGATCCGCCTGCCAGGGATCGAGTGGCGCAGCTGGCTGTTGGGGCTGGGCCTGATGGGTGCGATCGGCCTGGTCGTCGGCGCACTGCCGGCGCTGCGCGCGATGCGCCTGAACATCGTCGATGCCCTCGCGGGCCGCTGAGGAGACCGCCATGCTTCCGTTGCTCAAATCCCTGCTGCAGAACGCCGCCCTGGGCGCGGCCCTGCTCGTCGCGCTCGTCGTCTGGATCCTGGCGCCGTGGTACGTGCTGCTCGCGGCCGCGCTCGCGGTCGCGCTGTGGATGAGCCTCAGCCGCGGTGGGCGCCAGGCGGCGTCGGTCAGCCACGTCGGCATCAGCACGCTCGGCCAGCGGCTGGGCGCCTCGTCGGTGGTGGTGATCGGAATCGCCGGCGTGGTCGCGGTGCTGGTCGCACTGCTGTCGATGGCAGAAGGTTACCGACAGACCGTCGGCAGCACGGGCGATGCCACCAATGCGATCGTGCTGCGCGGCGGCTCGATCGCCGAGGTGATGTCCACGCTCGACCGCGCGACGATCAACACAGTCATGCAGGCACCGCAGATCGCCCGCAGCGCCGACGGCCGGCCGCTGGCCTCGCCCGAGCTCGTCGTCGCCGCGACGCTGCCGCTGCGCGGCGGCGCGCCCGACGAAGACGGCAGCGTGCAGTTCCGCGGCGTCGGCGACATGGCCTTCCAGGTGCGGCCGAAGCTGCGGATCGTCGACGGGCGGATGTTCGAGACCGGCAAACGCGAACTGGTGGTCGGCAAGGGCGCACGCAAGCAGTTCGCCGGACTCGACCCGGGCCAGTCGATCCGGCTGGGCAGCGACACCTGGCAGGTGGTCGGGACGTTCGAGGCGGGCGATGCGACCGACTCGGAGATCTGGGCCGATGCCGAGGTCGTCGCGACCACCTACCGCCGCGGTTCGACGCGTGCGTCGATCACCGCGCGGTTGACCGATCCGGGTGCCTTCACCGCCTTCAAGGCCGGCCTCGATGCCGATCCGCGCACCCAGGTCGAGGTCAGCACCACGCTGGACTACTTCGCCAAGCAGTCGGAGGGCATGTCCAAGGTGCTGCGCGTCATCGGCATCGTCGTGGGCTCGATCATGGCGGTCGGCGCGGTGTTCGGCGCGCTCAATACGATGTTCGCGACGGTCGCGGCGCGGGCGCGCGAGATCGCGACCCTGCGCGCGATCGGCTTCCGCGGCTTGCCGGTCGTGGTCGCGGTCATGCTCGAGACGATGCTGCTGGCGCTGCTGGGTGGCCTGCTCGGCGGCGCGATCGCCTGGCTGCTGTTCGACGGCTACGGCGCCTCGACGCTCGCCGGCGGCGTCGGCCAGATGACGTTCGAGTTCCGGGTCACGCCCGCGCTGTTGTGGGGCGGGCTGAAATGGGCACTGGCGATCGGCTTCGTCGGCGGGCTGTTCCCGGCGGTCCGTGCGGCGCAGCTGCCGGTGACCACCGCGCTGCGTGCCGGATGAGCGGCGGCGATCCGGCCACGCTGTCGAACACGAACCTGCAGCGCGAGATCCAGGCGCTGCAGGCCCGCGCGTTCGAGCGCTACGAGGACGCAGCGCTGCAGGCCGAGGCGGCGCCCGACCGCGCCGAGGCCATCTACGCCCGCGCCGAGCGCGAGACCGCGCCGTTGATTGCGCGCGCCAACGCGCTCAACGCCGAACGCGTCGCGCGCTATCGCCGACGCGCGGCGCGCTGGCGTCAGGCCGCAATCGCCGTGGCGGTCGTCGGCAGCGCCGTCGTCGTCTGGCTGCTTGCGACGCGCTAGCACGGCACCGCGCGACCGGGCGCACTCAGTCGTCGCGATCCAGCAGGCCGTCGGCCTGCGCCTGCCGGACATCCTCGGGCGTGTCGAGATCGCGCTGCAGCGCCGGCGCCTCCAGGCGGAACAGCCCGCCTTGCGGCAGCGCCGCGAGCAGCGCACCGAAGCCCCGATCGCCGTGCAACGCCTCGACCTGCGCGAACAGTGCCGACGACAGCACGGCCGGAATGCCCGGGCGATCGCCATGCAGCGTCGCCGCGCAGCCGAACGCCGCTTTCGCCCCGCCGACGAGCAACGCGCGCAGATGCGTCGCTTCGAGCGCAGGCTGGTCGACCCCGACCACCAGCACCGGTCCGGTATGTCCCTGCAGCGCGCGCGCCGCGGCGGCGAGACTCCCGGCAAGCCCCGCGCGCCATTCGGGCACGTCGCAGCGCTCGCCGGGTGCGGACGCCAGGGCGGCGGCGACCGCATCGCGATGGCCGCCCAGCATCACCACCAGCCGGTCGGGCGCGGTCTCCGCCGCGAGCCGCACCGCACGGACGACCAGCGGTTCGCCCGCACGACGCAACAGTTGCTTGGGCCGGCCCAGGCGCGTGCTGCCGCCGGCAGCGAGCACGACGGTGGCATGGCCGGCCGCGTTGCGCGGAGCGGCAGCAGGGCCCGCGGCTGCATTCGCATCGGAACTGGACATCGCGTCACTGTGCCAGAGCTTGCGCCCTGGGACGCTCGGATCGATGCGCTGAACGCGCACCGTCTGTCATGCCGTTGTCATCGGAGTGCGATAGCAGCGCCGCCGATCGGCTCGTTAGTCTGCGCGGCCGTTGTCGCTGCGGCCGTCCGATGCTCCGCCTTGCTGCCCTGCTGCTCGCCTGCCTGCTGGTCGCCGGGTTCTCGTCGTGGCCGGGTCTGGCGGCATCACTCGCCGCCCATCTGGTCGCGCCTGACGGCGCATCGCCGCTGCTGCCGCAGGCACGCCTGGAGGCCGCTTACGCACGGCTTCCGCACCGCAGCGGTTATGTGGCCACCGCGTCGGGCGTGCCGCTGTTCTGGCGCGCGCTCGATCCAGGCGACTACCGGATGGACTACGCCTGGACACGCCCGCCGAGCGAAGCCGCGCCCCTGGAGGTGCACCTGGACTTCCAATCGCCGGTCGCGACCGGCGCCGCCCCGCGCGGCACGGTGGTGCTGCTGCATGGCTGGATGATGGACGGCGGTTCGCTGCTGCCGTGGTCGCTGGCGCTGGCGCAGGCCGGCTACCGCACGATCACACTCGACCTGCGCAACCACGGCCGCTCCGGCGCCGCGCCGTCGGGCTACGGCACACGCGAGGCTGCCGATGTCGTCGATGCGGTCGCCGCCTTGCGTGCGCGCGGCGAGGTGGTCGGGCCGATGTCGGTGTTCGGCGTGTCCTACGGCGCAGCGACGGCGCTGTTCGCCGCGACCGATCCGCACCTGGCGGCGCACCGAATCGTGGCCCTGGAGTCGTTCGCCAACGCCGGCGGCGCGATCCGCGCGATGGTGCCGCACATGCTCGCCGACGATACCGGCGACTGGCAGGCGCGGCTCACCCGACGCTGGCTGCGCTGGCGGGTCGATGCGGCGACGCTGGACACGGCGATCGTGCAGGCCGGCGCCATGTTGGACCTGCCGCTGGACGAGATCGATGTCGGCGCGGCGCTCACTCGCGTGCCCGGCTGCGTGCTGCTGATCCATGGCCGCGCCGATCGGCACGTCCCGGTCGCGCACGGCCGTGCGCTGGCCGCCGCCGCGCCGCGGGCGCGCTATCTCGAACTGGCCGGCGAGGACCACCTCAGCCTGCCGATGCAGCTCGACCTGCTGTTGCCGACGGTCGTCAATTGGCTGGACGCACCGACGTGCCCTGCCCGCGCGCGCGTTGCGCCGGCCAAGGCCTGATCCGCGCTCAGGCCTGTTGCGCGACGATCCGCCGGCGCGCCTGCAGATAGCCGTCGACCGCGAAGATCACCAGCCCCGCCCAGATGAAGGCGAAGCCGGTGGCCCGGTCGGCGCCGAACGCTTCGCCAAAGAAGAACACGCCCAGCAGCAGTTGCAGCGTCGGACCGATGTACTGCATCAGCCCGACCACCGTCAGCGGCACCCGCCGCACCGCGTAGGCGAAGCAGATCAGCGGAATCGCGGTCAGCGCGCCGCCCATCACCAGCAGCACATCGGTGAGGCCACCCCAGCGCAGCGAGAAGAAACCGCCGCCACCCCGCAGTTCCAGCCAGGCCAGCGCCAACAGCGCCGGCCCGAACACGAACAGGTTCTCCACCCCCAGGCCTCTGACCGCCTCGACCGCCGCGAACTTGCGGATCAGCCCGTACAGCGCGAACGAGCCGGCCAGGCACAGCGCAATCCACGGGAAGCTGCCGTAGTTGAAAGTCAGCCACAGCACGCCGCAGGCCGCCAGTGCAACGGCGATCCATTGCGGCCGCGACAGCCGCTCGCGCAGGAACAGCACGCCGATGACCACGTTGAGCAGCGGGTTGATGAAGTAGCCCAGGCTCGCCTCGACCACATGCCCGCTGTTGACCGCCCACACGTACAGGCTCCAATTGCCGGCGATCAGCACGCCCGACAGCGCCAGCATGCCGGCCAACCGCGGCTGGGCGATGGTCTCGCGCAGCCAGCCGCGTCCATGGCGCAGCGTCAGCCACGCGGCCACGAGGATCGCGCACCAGATCGCCCTGTGCAGCACGATCTGCAGCGACGGCACCTCGCGCAGCAGATGCCAGTACATCGGCATCAGCCCCCAGATCACGAACGCCGCGGCGGCGATCCATGTCCCGCGACGGGCCTGCACGGCGTCGTTCATGCCTCGTCTCCGGTGGCGACGGGCGTGGGCGCCTTGCGCGCACGCCCGAGCGTGATCGCCACCACCGCCGCCAGGATCACCGCCATCGCGCCCAGGTCGTGCGCGGTGAACCGCTCGGCGGCCAGCCAGGCGCCGAGCACCACCGCGATCGCCGGATTGACGTAGGCGTAGCTGCTGGCCAGCGTCGGGCGGACGTTGTGCAGCAGCCACACGTAGGCGGTGAAGCCGACGATCGAGCCGAACGAGGCGAGATAAGCGAGTGCAAGATGGCCCTTGGGGGTCGGTGGCACGTCCAGCCGCTCGCCCAGCAGCAGGCCGGTCGTGAGAATCAGCACGCCACCGGCGAGCATCTGCGCGGCCGCGGCCATGAACGGCGACGGCAGGTCGCGGCCGCGGCTCCAGACCGAGCCGAACGCCCAGGCCAGCGGCGCGATCAGCAGCGCGACCAGCCCGGCCGGCGTCGAGGTCAGCGAGCTGCCGGCGTTGAGCCACACCACGCCGACGAAGCCGATCGCCAGGCCCGCCCATTCGACAGGACCGGGCCGCTCACCGCGCAGGACCGAAAACAACGCCACCCAGATCGGCACCGACGCCACCGCGACCGCGGCCATGCCCGACGACACGCTCTGCTCGGCGATGCAGACCATGCCGTTGCCCAGCCCCAGCAGCAACACGCCCATCGCAATCACGTTCGGCCACTGGCCGCGCGTCGGCGCCGGCACGCCGCGCAGGCGCAGCACGGCGTACATCAGTGCACCAGCGGCGATGAAGCGCGAACCGGCCATCAGCAACGGCGGATAGCCGCCTTCCAGTGCGAAGCGGATCGCAAGGTAGGTTGAGCCCCAAACCACGTAAACGGCCGCCAACGCCAGGCCGATGGCCAGTACCGACGCCGGACGCACACCGGACGCGTTGCTCATGGGGGCAGTTCCGAAAGAGAGGGCAGACCCGCATCAGCGGGCCGCAGATTCTACGCCGCGCGCCCGTTGCATGGCTGGAATGGCGGTGTTGCATGGCGCAGCGTTTCCGGTGCGACAGCGACGGCGCGAGCGCCTGCCCTGCCTGTGCAAGCCTGCTTGCGTGAGCAGCGCCGCGCATCGGGCTGAGAGCCGCGTCATGGCGCCCCGCCACCCGGATTCGAGCGCCCAAACGAAAGCCGCCGCGACGGGCGCGGCGGCTTTCCTCGAGCGACTGCTGTGGGGACTCAGCGCGCCCAGCGGCCGGGGCCGGTCGACTCGGGCAGCACCGAGGCCGAAAGCTTGCGGTCGTTGTTGAGCAGGCGCACAGCGTCGGCCAGGATCGCCGACGCTTCGCGCAGCAGCGGGTCCGGGCGTTCCTCGGCCGCCTTTTCCAGGCGGGTCTGCTGCGCGATTGCGCGCTCGCTCGCCTGCAGGCCGTCATCGTCGGAATCCTCGGCCAGCGGGTCGAGTTCCAGGCCCAGCGCCTTGCGCTCTTCCTGGCGCTGCGCACGCTTGGCGGTCTGGCGGTCGCGCTCGGTACGCCGCTCGGCCTCATTGAGCGAGACCCACTTCTTCTCGCGCTCGGCACGGAACTCGGCGATGTCCTCGGCCCACCACTGGAATTCCTTGTCGGTGGCGACACGGGTCTGGTGGCGCTGTTCGAGCTGGGGCAGCAGCGCGCCGAAGTTGCCGTACTGGGTGTGCGGCACGGCGGCGATGCGCGACCACGGCAGGGCGTTGTCGTAGGTGCTCTCGCCGAACTCGGTCGCATCCACCGTCACCGGGAAGTGGATGTCCGGCTCGACGCCCTTGTTCTGCGTGCTGCTGCCGCCGGGCAGGAAGAACTGCGCGATGGTCAGCTTGACCTGCCCGTAACGCTTGTTCTCGTTGGCCGGCCAGCGATCGAGATCGACCAGGTTCTGCACCGTGCCCTTGCCGAACGTGGTCTCGCCGATGACCAGCCCGCGCCCGTAGTCCTGGATGGCGCCGGCGACGATTTCCGATGCCGAGGCCGAACCGCGGTTGATCAGCACGGCCAGCGGGCCGTCCCAGGCGACGCCGGGATCGCGATCGGCCTGCACGCCGACACGGCCGCCCGACTCGCGCACCTGCACGACCGGGCCTTGATCGATGAACAGGCCGGTCAGTTCGACCGCTTCGTTCAGCGACCCACCGCCGTTGTTGCGCAGGTCCAGCACCACGCCGTCGACCTTGTCCTGCTTGAACTGCTCGAGCAGGCGCGCCACGTCGCGCGTTGCCGAGGCGTACTCGCCGTTGCGGCTGCGGCGCCCCTCGAAGTCCTGGTAGAACGCCGGCAGCTTGATCACGCCGATACGCTTGTCGACGCCGCCTTCGGTGGCCGGCAGCGTCAGCGTCTCGGCCTTCGCGGCCTGTTCCTCCAGGCGCACGCGTGCGCGGGTGAGCGTGATGCGCACCGGCTCGCTGTCGAGCGTGGCCTCGGCGGGGATCACGTCCAGGCGCACCTGGGTGTCCTTGGGACCCTTGATCTTGTCGACGACATCGTCGATGCGCCAGCCGATCACGTCCTCCATCGGCCCGTTGGTGCCCTGGCCGACGCCGACGATGCGATCGCCGGGCTTGAAGCGGTTGCTCATCGCCGCCGGTCCGCCGGCGATGACCTCGCGGATCACCACCACGTCGTCCTGCTTCTGCAACTGCGCGCCGATGCCCTCGAGCGACAGCGACATGCTCTGGTTGAACAGCCGCGCAGCACGTGGGTTGAAGTAGTCGGTATGCGGGTCGATGACGCCGGTGTAGGCGTTGAGGAAGCTGCTGAAGGCGTCTTCGTCGTTGTAGGCGGCGACCGTGTTCGCCTGGTTGAGGTAGCGTCGATCGAGCGTCTTGCGGATCTCGTCGGGCTGTTTGCCCGCCAGCTTCAGGCGCAGCCAATCGTTGCGCACCGACTGCCGCCACAGGGTGTCGAGCTCGGCGCCGTCGGCCGCCCACGCAGCGTCCTTGCGGTCGTATTCCCAGCGGTCGTTGCCGCTGAAGTCGAAGATGTCCTGCGAGAGCAGGTTACGGGCCTGCGCGGTGCGCTCGGCGACGCGGGTCTTGAACAGCGCGAAGATCTCCAGCGCCGGGGCGATGTCGCCGTCGCGCACTGCCGCGCCCATCTTCGGCCGAAGGGCCTCGAAGCGGGTGATGTCCTGTTGGGTGAAGAAGACCTTGCCCGGGTCCAGATTCTCGAAGTACCGGTCGAAGATCTCGCTCGACATGCCGGCATCGAGCGGACGGGGCCGATAGGCGTAGCGGCTGTCGGACAGCAACCCGTAGACGAGCTTGGAGGCTGCGACCTGATCCACGTTGGGCGCCGCCGGGACCTCGGCGATGGCGTCGGGCCTGGCCATCAGCGCCAACGGCACCGCCAGCGCCAGGGCGATCAGTGAGCCGGAAACGACACGGGAAGCTTTCATTCGGTGTCCTGCGCTGCGGGTTCGGGAATCATGGACAGCTCGTTGAGCCTGTCGCGTGAATAGACGTGATGACAGTGCCGAAAGTTGCATGTCCGATGCAAGCCGGACGCGCGATCCGTTGTGTTGCAGACACCCGGCATCCCGCCGCAGCCCGGCGTTCACCCATTCGTCAGACTCGGCCCCGCGGGCCGGGCACGGCTCAGGCCGCGACGCCGGCTTCCATCGCCTGGCGATCGGCGTGGTAGGACGAACGCACCAGCGGGCCGGACGCGACGTGGCTGAAGCCCAGCGCCATGCCGTAGTCCTCGAGCGCCTTGAACTCCTCGGGGGTCCAGTAGCGCAGCACCGGATGGTGGTGCGCCGAGGGCTGCAGGTACTGGCCGATGGTGATCATGTCCACGTCGTGCGCGCGCAGGTCGCGCAGCGTGCCCTGCACCTGCTCCATGGTCTCGCCCAGGCCGAGCATGATGCCCGACTTGGTCGACACCTCCGGGTGCTGGGCCTTGAACTTCTGCAGCAGGGTCAGCGACCATTGGTAGTCGGCGCCCGGCCGGACGTTGCGATACAGGTCCGGCACGGTCTCGACGTTGTGGTTGAACACGTCCGGCGGATCGGTCTGCAGGATCGCCAGTGCGCGCTCCATGCGGCCCTTGCCGCGGAAATCGGGCGTGAGGATCTCGATGCGGATGTTCGGCGACTGCGCGCGGACTTCGCGGATGCAGTCGACGAAATGCTGGGCACCGCCGTCGCGCAGGTCGTCGCGATCGACCGAGGTGATCACCACGTACTTCAGACCCATGTCGGCGATCGTGTTCGCCAGGTTCCGCGGCTCGGACGCATCCGGCGGCTTGGGGCGGCCGTGGGCGACGTCGCAGAAGGAGCAGCGGCGGGTGCAGACCTCGCCCAGGATCATGAACGTCGCAGTGCCGTGGCCGAAGCACTCATGGATATTCGGACAGCTGGCTTCCTCGCAGACGGTGACCAGCCGGTTCTCGCGCAGCTTCGACTTGAGCGCGGCGACCGCGCCATTGGACGGAATGCGCACGCGGATCCACGACGGCTTGCGCAGCACCGGCGCCTGCGCGAACTGCACGGGCGAACGGGCGATCTTGTCGCCGGCGACCTGCTTGACGCCAGTCTCCAGCGATGCCGGCGGCGCGGACACCACCTGCAGCGGAATCGATTTGTCGGCGGTCTGGGTCATGGCGAAGGCATTGCGCGGATCGGGTCGTCCATTGTAGGCCCCCGCCCCCGCAGTGTCTGCGGCCGGCGGGAGACGCTGCGTGTCAGCGGGGCGGGACGGCCTCGGGAAGCGCTGGGGCCGGCGCATCCGCCAGATCCAGACCGAACTGCTGCGCCAGGTGCGCCAGCAGCACCGGCGCGACCGTCTCCATCGATGCGCTGCCACCCAGGTCGGCCAGCGAGATCACCTGCAGACCCTGGTAGCCGCAAGGATTGATCCGCTGGAACGGCTCGAGGTCCATCGCGACGTTGAACGCGAGCCCGTGGAAGGTGCGGCCCCGCCGGACACGGATGCCGAGCGCGGCGATCTTGGCATCGGCGACATACACGCCGGGGGCGCCTTCGCGGCGCACCGCCTCGATGTTCCAGTCGGCCAGCGTGTCGATGACCGCCTGCTCGATCCGGCAGACGTACTCGCGCACACCGACCTTCAGCCGCGGCAGGTCCAGCAGCGGGTAGACCACCAGTTGGCCGGGCCCGTGGTAGGTCACCTGTCCGCCGCGGTCGACCTGCACGACCGGAATATCGCCCGGCGCCAGCACGTGCTCGGGCTTGCCGGCCTGGCCGAGGGTGAACACCGGATCGTGCTCGACCACCCACAGTTCATCGCCGCTGCTCGCATCGCGGGCATCGGTGAAGCGCTGCATGGCCTGCCAGACCGGGATATAGGGCTGGCGCCCGAGCCGGCGCACGATCGCGGGGAGCGGCAGGGACACGTCGGTCATCCCCAAGCCCCCGCGAACGCCGGCACCAGGCCGCCCCGCGGCACGGATGCCCCTTGCAGGAACGCGCACAGGATCCTGGCGACCGGATCGTCGCCGGCCCGCTCGAGTCGGGCCAGCGCGCGGCGGTCGGTCTGGAGCTCGGCGAACGCCGGCGCCTCGCCGGCTTCCGGCGGCGCCTCGGCCCAGGCCATCGGCCAGTCCGGCAGCAGCGGGGCGGCACGCTCGGCGCAGACCAGCAGACGGACCTCGCAATGCCGCGGGTCGGCAGCGATCCGCGAGAACAGCGCATCGACCACGGCGGCGGGCCCCTCCAGCAACTGCATGAACAGCCCGTCGCGCAACGCCAGCAGGCCGCCGACACCGCGTTGCGCGTTGGCTTGGCGCGAATGCTGCAACAACGCACGCATGTAGGACGCGGTGAACTCGTACAGCTGCCCGCTGCGATAGAGCAACTGCCGGTTCACGCCCTGGACGCCCCGCGCGTTGAGTGCGGTCCAGTCACAGCGTCCACTTGACCTCGGGGTGCGCGCGCAGCGCTTCGTGCGCGGCGTCGTACTGGGCCCGCGTCTCGGCGCGGATGCTCAGGCGCACGGACACGTAGCGTCCGCCGCTCGAAGCACGGGTGTTCACCGTCTCGTGCAGCACGGCCACGCCGGCATCGCCGAGCAGCCGCGGCAGTTCGGTCTCCAGGCCGGCATCGGCGGCGCCCATCGCAGTGAGTTCGAACACGCCGGGAAACTGGAAACCGTGCTCGGGGTTATCTGATTTGATGTCCATCGACGGATTATCGGGGCTGTTGGCGCCGAACCCAAGCGATCGCGGTGCGAGCCCCCGCCCACAAAACCGGGGTCAGAGTGCAAATTAGCGACCCCAAAATGCAAAATGAACCCCGGTCCGAACCCCCGCGCGACCCCGGTGGGAAAAAAGAAAAAGCCGGCAAGTGCC
>NZ_JBDJNS010000034.1:0-39843 GCF_039674545.1 Luteimonas sp. TWI382 | reverse complement strand
GTGTTGCAGCGCTGTGCTCCCTCCCCCGCGTGCGGGGGAGGGTTGGGGTGGGGGCGAACGGCCGAGAGGGCGCGTCGTTTGGATGTCGGGAACGCCCCGGCCCCCACCCGCCGCGCGACGCGCGGCGACCTCACCCCGTAAGCGGGGGAGGTGCCGCGATCTTCGGCATTGCGGCGCGGTGCTCTCTCCCGCACGCCGGGATGGTGCCGCGATCTTCGGCATTGCGGCGCGGTGCTCTCTCCCGCGCGCCGGGATGGTGTCGCGATCTTCGGCACTGCAGCGCCGTGCGCCCTCCCCCGCGTGCGGGGAGGTGGGAATGCGGACGCCCCGAACCGACCGCGCTGCATTGCTACAGTGGCCGCGCTGCGACCAGGAGCTGCCGATGCCCGATGCGATCGCCCATCACGCTGCGCTCGATGCGCGCATGGTCGCCGCCGCGCGCGGGATCCGGCTGCTGGGATTGGCGAGCTGGGCACCGGACACCCAGCAGCGGTTTCTCGCTGCGTTCGCGGCCGGGCGCCGTGAGATGCCGGAGGTCGTCTACCCCTCGCTCGACTTCGCGCAGGCGCGGCGCGAGCTGGACGCAGTCGCGGCGGCGGCCGATGCCGAGCATCCGCTGGGCGCGTATCTGGTCGAATCGGCGCAGGCCTGGGACGTCGCCGCACGCTTGCTCGAGGCGCTGGGCACCGGGGCGGTCACCGCACATGCGGTCGCGCTGTACGGGCGCCCCGACGCGTCGTTGCCGGGCGGGGCGCTGACGACCTGCGATGCGGCGCGGCATTTCCTTCGGATCGCCGATGCCTACGATCCGGCCCTGCTGGGCGAGGCCGATGACCCGACGGTCGATGCGGCCACGCTGCAGGTGCAGCTCCAGGGGGATCTGGATGCGTACTTCGGCGCGCGCGTGGTCGAGGTCGAGCGCGATGCCGGGCTGATCGCCAAGGCCGCCGCCGGCGCCTATCGGCTGCGGCTGCGCGCCGATGCGCGCTACTCGCCGCACGACCGTGCCCAACTGCTGCAGCACGAGGCCTTCGTGCATTCGTTGACCGCCCTCAACGGCCGCGCGCAACCGGTGTTGCCGAGCCTGGCGATGGCCGCACCGCGGACCACCGCGACCCAGGAAGGGCTGGCGGTGTTCGCCGAGCAGATCACCGGCAGCCTCGACATCGCCCGCATGAAGCGGGTCAGCCTGCGCACCGAGGCGATCGCGCGGGCGCTCGATGGGGCCGATTTCCTGCAGGTGTTCGACTATTTCCACGCCGCCGGACAAGCCCCGGCCGAGAGTTTCGCGTCGGCGCAGCGGGTGTTCCGCGGCGTGCCATTGAGCGGCGGCCATGCCTTCACCAAGGACACGGTGTACCTGCGCGGGCTGATCGACGTGCACACCTTCTTCCGCCAGGCGCTGGCGCAGCGCCGGCTGCCGCTGTGCCGGCAACTGTTCGCAGGCAAGATGACCCTGGACGACGTGCACCGGTTCGCGCCGCTGTTCGAGGCCGGCGTGCTGCAGCCGCCGCGCTGGTTGCCGCCGTGGCTGGCGCGCGCCGGCGGGCTGGCGGGGATGCTCGCGTTCTCGCTGTTCGCCAACCGCATCCGGCTCGATCAGCTGTAGACGCTCAAAGCCCGAACGTCGGCAGCGCGGCGGTCGAATGCAGGCAGCGCACGCTCTCGCTCAGATCGGCCGGGTCGGCGCCTGCGAACAAGGCATGCAGTTGGTGCCGGCGGGGCGTGGCGGTCGGCGCCAGGCCCACCCAGGCATCGCGCCCGGCGGCCTTGGCCGCGTACAGGCAGCGATCGGCCAGTGCGCACGTCTGCTGCCAGTCGCCGAGCGACGGCCACGCGGACGAGAACGGCCAGGGCGCGAAGCCGATCGAGCAGGTCAGCGGCAGCGGCGCACCGTGGGCCAGCGTCACCGGCTCGGCCGACACCACGTCGCGGATCCGTTCGGCCAGGCGCGCCGCGGCCTCCGGCCGGTCCAGGCGCGCGGCCAGCAGGAACTCTTCGCCGCCCCAGCGCACCAGCAGGTCGTCGGCCCGGCACAGCCCGCGCAGTCTCTGCGCGAACTGCACCAGCACCGCATCGCCGGCCTGGTGGCCGCGGGTGTCGTTGATGCGCTTGAACGCGTCGATGTCGAGCATGAAGAAGTACAGCGCATGGTGCGGCGTGCCGGCGGCGGCCGGGACGCTCACGTGTTGCGCCGCGCGTGCGAGCCAGTCCTGCAACTCGCGCCGGTTGGCCAGGCGGGTCAGCGGATCGAGCCGGGTCGCCGCATCGAGTTGCGCATTGCTCAACTGCAGTTGCCGGTTGGCCTGCTCGAGCTGGGCGGTGCGTTCGGCGATGGTGCGGTCGAGCAGTTCGGCGCGCTCGCGCTCGCGATGCACCGCGCGCCGTGCCCGCCACACGAACAGCGCCAGTGCGCAGGCCGCGAGCAGCGCGTAGGCCGCGTACGCCAGCGGATGGCGCCAAGGCGGTGGCGGCATGGTCATCTCCAGCACCCGCGACGGGCCGAAGGTGCCGTCGCGGCCGGCGGCCTGGACCTCCAGCCGATAGCGGCCGGCGGGCAGGTGGTTGAGCGAGACCTCGGTGCGCGCCTGGTGCGGGTACAGCCAGCCGACATGCAGGCCCTCGACCCGGTAGCGCAGTTGCGCCGCGCCGGGGGCGAGGAAGTCGATCGCGGTCATGCCGATCGTGAACACGTCGTCCTCGTCGTCGAGCGCGATCTTCGTCGCATAGACGATGTCCGTCTCACTGGCGCGGCGCGCCTCCGGATCGCTGCGCCGGCTCAGCAACTGCAGGCCGGTGAGCACGGGCCGCGCCGGCGCGCTGCGCCGTGGCAGCTGCATCGGCGCGATCACGTCCAGCCCCAGCGTGCCGCCGAAGTACAGCAGGCCGTCCTCGTCCTGGAACGCCGAGCCGCTGTTGTACTCCTGGTTGCGCAGGCCGTCGCGCCGGCCGAGGTTCTGCACGATGCCGTTGTCGTGGTCGACCACGCTCAGGCCCAGGTTCGTGCTCACCCACAGCCGTCCGCCCGGATCGGGCAGGATCCGGTAGACGACGTTGTTGGTCAGCCCGTCGCGATCGGTGAGCGCGGTCGAGGCGCCGGTGGCGCGGTCGATGCGGTACAGGCCGCCGCCGAAGGTGCCGGCCCAGATCGCGCGGTCATCGGCATGGATGGCCCACACCGCGCGGTGCAGACCCGCGCCGGTGGGCTGCAGGCGCGCGAACGTATCGCCGCGCAGCCTCCACAATCCGCGTGTGCTGGTCCCCACCAGCAGGCTGCCATCGATGTCGGGATACAGCCGGGTGACCACGCTGCCGTCCACCGCGGCCACACGCGGGTCGGCCACCGCATGGCCGCGTTCGAACCGCTGCAGCCCGCCGCGGGTGCCGACCCACAGCGTGTCGCCCTGGCGCAACAGCGCATCGATGCGCGGATCGCGCAGGCCGGTGACCTGCACGATGCGGTCGTCGTGGTGCAGCCGGTACAACCCCGACAGCGTCCCGACCCACCAACCGCCGGCACCATCGGCTGCGAGCGCGCGCACCGAATGGGTCGCCAGCGTGGTCACTGCGCGCCATGGCCCCGCACCATCGCGCAGGTGCAACCCGGCATCGGTGCCGACCAGCATCCGCGCGCCGTCGCGCGCGACCGCGCGGATGCTCGGGCTCGGCCAGTCGTGCATCTCGCCCAGGCCCGCGCCGTCGTGGCGGATCACCGACGACAGCGGACGCGCCCGGTACAGGCCCGAGGTGTAGGTCCCGATCCACCACGCGCCCGAATGCCCCTGATGGAAGCGGGTGATCGCACTGCGCGGCGGCTGGTCGAAGCGCAACTGCTGCGGGCGGTCGCTGCCGGGTGCGAGCTGCACCACGCCGCCATGGGCGAAGCCGATCAGCAGCCGGCCATCGTCGAGCCGGATCATCGCTGTCGGCCGTGCGGTACTGGCGCCCAGCGCGGTCATCGGCCAGTGGCGCAGGACTGCGCCGCTCAGATCGAGCCGGTGCAGGCCGGCATCGGAGGCGACCCACAGCCCCTCGGGACCAGCCTGTAGCGCCACGCAGCGGCGTGCGTCCGACAACGCGGGCAGCGCGTGCAGCCCGTCGGCGTCCACCGTCCACAGCCCGCAGTCGGCATCCAGGCCGACCGGCTGCGGACGCCCCGGCGCCTTGATCAGGCCGACGATCTCGCCGGTCGCACCCAGCGGCCGGACCGTAGCGACCGCCGCATCGACGTGGTCGATCCCCGCCTCGGTGCCTACCCACGCGCCGCCGTCGGGATCGAGCAGGATCTCGGTGACGCGCGTGTGCGACAGCCCCGCATCGACATCCACCCGCCGCCGCGTCCAGGTCGGCAGGTGCACCACCTCCAGGCCGGCGTCGTCGGTGCCCAGCCACATCCGCGTGGTGGACGCCTCGAACGCCAGGCTGTCGATCCCGCTGCTCGCCAGGCCCGCCTCGCCGGGCGTGTCGTCGGTGCGGTAGGTGCGGAAGCGGTGGCCGTCGAACCGGTTGAGCCCGTCTTGGGTGGCGACCCACAGAAAGCCTTGATCGTCGCCGCTCATCGACGAGACTGTCAGTTGCGACAGCCCCTCTTCGAGGCCGTAGACCTCCAGGCTCAGCGAGGGAGTGTGCTGGGGCGCCTGCGCGCAGACGCCGGCAGGCACCAGCGCGGCGAGCAGCGTGGCGAGCGCGCCACGCCAGCGGCGGCCCGCGCGCGTGCGGAGGATGTGCGCGACGGTATGCACCTTGATGGCGACTCCGGCTCCCGATCGTCCCGATCGTCCATTGTGCCCTCGAAAGCACCGCCCGACGGACATGCCAGACTGTAGCGATGGAGACTCCGACGATTCTGGTCGCCGACGACCACCCGCTGCTGCGCGCCGCGGTCCTGCACGCACTGCGCGATGGCCTGGGCGAGATCCGCGTGGTCGAAGCCGCCAGCGCCTCGGCCGTCGAGGCCGCGCTGCCGGCCCATCCGGACATCGAACTGGTGCTGCTCGACCTGGCGATGCCCGGCGCCCGCGGCCTGTCGACGCTGGTCTGGCTCCGCGGCGAGCGGCCCGAACTGCCGGTGCTGGTGATCTCGTCCAACGACCACCCGCGCACCGTGCGCCGGGTGCAGCAGTTCGGCGCCGCCGGCTTCATTTCCAAGTCGGCGCCGGCCGAATCGATCGCCCAGGCGGTCGCGGCCGTGCTCGATGGTGGCAGCTGGTTCCCGCCGCTGACCGCCGAGCGCTCGGAAGCCGATGCCCAACTGGCCAGCCGCCTGGCCCAGCTCACGCCGCAGCAGGTGCGGGTGTTGCTGTGCCTGGCCGACGGCCTGCTCAACAAGCAGATCGCCCACCAGCTCGGGTTGGCCGAGAACACCGTCAAGGTCCATGTGACCGCGATCCTGCGCAAGCTCGAATGCCACAGCCGCACCCAGGCCGCGGTGCTGGTCAAGGCGCTCGAACGCGACGACGAGGCTTAGATCGGCGCGGCCCGCGTGGCCAAAGCGTTACAAGCCCTCCCCCGCATGCGGGGCGCGCGTGGCCAAGGCGTTCTAAGCCCTCCCCCGCATGCGGGGGAGGGTTGGGTGGGGGCCACCGCGCTCAATGCCCCCGCAAACGCATCTGCATCATCAGCGCCCGCAGCGCCGGCGGCCGCACCGGCTTGGAAAGGAAGCCATGGCCGGCCTCGCGCGCCTGCGCGCGCAGCGCCGGATCGGTCTCGCCGGTGATCACGATCACCAGCGGCACCGCACCCCAGCGCTCGCACAGCGTGTCCAACAGCGTCGGGCCGTGGTGTTCGCCCATGCGCACGTCGAGCAGCACGATGTCGGGCGCCTGGCCGTGCATCGCGGCGGCGAGCGCGGCGTGCGGGCCGTCGGCCAGCAGCACATCACACTCCCAGCGCTCGAGCAGCAGGCGCGTCGCGGCGCAGACCTGCGGCGCGTCGTCGACCACCCACACGCGGCAGCCCCGCAAGGGCGCGTCGTCGTCGTCGGCCTCCGGCACGGGCACCGGCGCGGCGTCGCCTGGCGCGACTCGCGGCACCGTGACCGAGAACACGCTGCCCACGCCCGGTTGCGAGCGCAGGTCGATGCGATGGCCCAGCAACCGCGCGATGCGCTCGACGATCGACAGTCCCAGGCCGACCCCGCGGTCGTCGCCACCGCCGTCGTCGAGCCGGCGGAACTCCTCGAAAATCTCGCGCTGGCGGTTGGGCGCAATGCCCGGGCCGGTGTCGTGCACCTCGATGCGCAGCGACGTACCGACGCGCCGGCAGCCGAGCAGGATGCGGCCGTGCGCGGTGTAGCGCACCGCGTTGGACAGGAAGTTCTGCACCAGGCGGCGCAGCAGCACCGGGTCACTGCGCACCCAGGCGTGCGTGGGCACCGCGTCGAGCTGCAGGCCGCGAGCCTGCGCCAGCACGCCGGCCTCGCGCGCCAGCGCCTCGAGCACCGGCCCCAGCGGCACGTCGTGCACGTTGGCCTGCAACGTGCCCGATTCCAGCCGCGAGACATCGAGCAGGCTGGTCAGGATGCCGTCCTGCGCCGACAGTGCGCTCTCGATGCTGTCGACGATCGTGCGTGCCTCCGCGCTCGGCAACCGGGCACGCAGCGCCGAGACGAACATGCGCGCGGCGTTGAGCGGCTGCAGCAGGTCGTGCACCGCGGCCGCGGCGAACCGGCCCTTCTGGCGGTTGGCGGCCTCGGCCTCGCGGCGCGCCTGCTCCAGGTCCGCGGTGCGCTCGGCGATGCGCTGTTCCAGCGCGTCGGCCAGCGTGCGCAACTCGCGCGCGGTGGTCTTGTAGGCGGTGATGTCGGCGTAGCTGGTGACGAAGCCGCCATCGGGCAGCGGATTGCCCCGGATCTCCAGCACCGTGCCGTCGCTCTTCTCGCTTTCGCGCGCATGCGGCTTGCCGCTGCGCAGGTGGTCGAGCCGACGCTCGATCGCTTCTTCAACCGGCCCCGGACCGAGCAGGCCGCGCCGCGCGTTGTAGCGGAACACGTCCTCGATCGGCGTGCCCACGCGCACCAGATCGGCCGGGAAGCGGAACAGTTCGATGTAGCGCGCGTTCCAGGCCACGATGCGCAGCCGCGCGTCGATGATGACCACGCCCTGCGGCAGGTGCGCCAGCCGGCGGCTCAGCCCGGTATCGGCCTCCTGCGCGGCGGCGACCAACCCGTCCTTGGCGGTGCGCAGTTCCTCGGCGTGCTGGCGCACCAGGGTCTCGAGCTCCTCGCGGCTGCGCCGACGCAGCGCCCCCAGGCGCAGCCGCTGCTGCGCGAACAGCACCACGAACACCAGTGCGATCCACGACACACCGGCGATGCCGGCCCACTGCCAGGCCGCGACCGCGACCGGCGTTGCGTCCTGCAGCAGGTGCAGGGTCCAGTCGGTGTCGGCCAGCGGCGTGCGCTGCCACACCCAGCGCCCGGGCATCGCCGGGTTGTCGATGCGCGCCAGCGCATCGTCGCCGATCGTGCCGACGAACGGACGCAGCGGCTGGCTGCCGTACTGCCGCGTGGCCTCGAGTTCGGCGCGCGCGCTGCCCGTGAGCGGGGCGAGCAGCCGGTAGCGCCATTCGGGCCGGCTGGCGAGAAACACCACGCCATGCCGATCGCTGGCCAGTACCACGCTACCGGCGTGCGGCCAGCGCTCTTCGTACTGGGTCAGCTCGAGCTTGATGACGATCACGCCGACCGCGCGGCCGTCCGCGTCGCGCAGCGCCTCCGACAGGAAATAGCCCGGCACGCCGGTGGTCACGCCGATGCCGTAGAAGCGCCCGCTGCCCTCGCGCAGTGCCTGCTGGACATACGGGCGGAAGGCGTAACGTTCGCCGACATTGCTGCCCAGCGTGCGCCAGTTACTGGCCGCGATCGCGGTGCCGTCGGCGCCGATCAGGGTCAGCGTGGAGGCCTGCGCGGTGCGGTTGGCTTCCTCCAGCCGTCGGTTCAGCCGCTCGCGTGTGGGCGCGTCCACGGACGCTGCGACGGCGGCGCGCAGGTCGGGATCGAGCGCCAGCAACTGCGGCAGTGCGCGGTAGCGCTCGATGCGCTGGTCCAGCGCCTGTGCCTGCAACTGCAATTGCTGCTGCGCCAGCGCGGTCTGCTGGCGCAGCGCATTGTGGCCGCCGAGCCGATGGCCCAGTACGGTCGTCGCCACCAGCCCGCCGATCGCGATCGCGGTCCAGAGCAGGCGGCGGGCACGGGGCGGGGATCGCATGGGGCGAGGTTAACGGCCGACGTGTCGCGAGTTCGCGACGCGTCGCTCGCTCAGAACTGCACCTGCGCGCGGAACTCCACCGCATCGGGCGAGGTCGAGCGGCCGCCGCGGGTCGCATGGGCGCGCACGTAGTTGGCCTGCAGCTTGAAATGCGAGGTCAGGTACCAGTTGGCGCCGAACGTCCAGTCGTGCTGGCGGCCGCCGGCGATCGGGCCGTCGTCGAGATCGAGCGTGCTGTAGCGCGCCGCCAGCTCCACTGCGCCGTAGCCGTGCGCCGGCTTGGGGTTGGCGACGTTGCCGGCCGAGTACGGCCGGTGCTCGCCGGTGATCAGCCAGCTGCCGGCCAGGTAGCCGCCTTGGGCGCGATAGTCGGGCAGGCCGCCGTCGCGGGCGATGTCGGCGCGCAGCAGTTCGCCCTGCAGCGAGACCGGCCCGCGGATCCAGATGCCTTCAAGGCCAGTGCGGCGGATGTGATCGACCGGTGTCAGCTCGCCCGAGTCGACCAGGCGCACCGGCGTCAGCCCCGCGCCGGGCCGCGCGCGCAGGCGCGCGGTGGGGGCGAAGCGATCGCCGCGCCCGTCGGTCCAGGCCTCCGGGTTCTCGCGCGAGGCCGCCAGCCCCAGGTGCAGCACGTCGCCGTCGGCCTTGCGCGGCGTCCACACCGCACGCGCGGCCACAGTCTGGCCGTGATTGTCGCCGTGCAGGTCCTGGCCGGCGTAGCCGCCGACCTGGAACAGCGCGGCCGGCTGCTCGTAGGTCCACTCCACACCGGTCCGCCGGCCCTGGTAGATCGCCTGGATCGGCGCAGCCAGTTCCATGAACGTGCCGGCGCGCGAGGCGGTCACGCCCTCCAGCCCTACTGGCACCTTCATGTAGCCCACGCGCAGCGTGCCCAGGTCGCGGCCCAGGAATGCCTGGCTCTCCACACGCACGAACACGTCCAGCCAGGTCCTGGATTCGAAGTCGAAATAGACCATCGCATCCCAGACGCCGGCCTTCTTGGCCGTCGCGCCGAACTCGCGGCGGCGCAGTCCGTCATCGTCGACCAGGTGCGGGTCGCCGCTGAAATCCACCGTGTCCCAGGCGAAGTTCGCAGTGGCCGCGACGTGGGTGCCGTCGCCGAAGGTGTAGCCGGTCGGCCAGTCGTCGAACGCGCGGGCGAACGCGGGGGACGTGCCGGCGGCGAGCGCCAGCAGCAGCGGGAGGGTGAGGCGCATGGGGGAACCTCGTGGGCACAGGGCGCGGGTGGGCCGGGCAGTCTAGGCAGTGCGCCGGGCGGATGCACGCGCCGCATAACACCAATGCGCTATCGGCGGATCCGGCGTGCGGGCGTACAACACAGCCTCGCCGAGCGCCCGCATGTCGACGGACGCGCCAACCGGATCCTCCGCATGCACGCCATTCCCGCCGCCACGCCGGCCGCTCCGCGGTTGCCGTGGTATCGCCAGTTGTACGTCCAGGTGCTGGTCGCGATCGCGCTGGGCGCGCTGCTCGGCCACTATTCGCCGGCCTTCGCCGAGCAGCTCAAGCCGCTGGGGGACGCATTCATCAAGCTGGTCAAGATGATCATCGCGCCGGTGATCTTCCTGACCATCGTCACCGGCATCGCCGGCATGACCCAGCTGCGCACCGTCGGGCGGGTGTTCGCCAAGTCGATGGCCTACTTCCTGTGCTTCTCGACGCTGGCGCTGGTGGTCGGCATGGTCGTCGCGCACGTCGTGCAGCCCGGGGCGGGCATGGACATCGACCCGGCCACGCTCGACACCGCCGCCGTCCAGGGCTACGTGCAGAAATCCCACGAGCTGACCCTGACCGGCTTCCTGCTCGACATCATCCCCGGCACGCTGGTCAGCGCGTTCGTCGACGGCAACATCCTGCAGGTGCTGTTCATCGCGGTGCTGTTCGGCATCGCACTGGCGCTCACCGGCGAGAAGGGCCGCCCGGTGCTGACGTTCCTCGAAGCGCTGACCACGCCGGTGTTCAAGCTGGTGCACATCCTGATGAAGGCCGCGCCGATCGGTGCCTTCGGCGCGATCGCCTTCACCATCGGCAAGTACGGCCTGGCCTCGCTGGTCAACCTGGCCTGGCTGGTGGGCACGTTCTATGTCAGCTCGCTGCTGTTCGTGCTGGTGATCCTGGGCGCGGTGGCGCGCGGCTGCGGCTTCTCGGTGCTCAAGCTGATCCGCTATCTGAAGGCCGAACTGCTGCTGGTGCTGGGCACCTCGTCCTCGGAATCGGCGCTGCCCTCGCTGATGGAGAAGATGGAGAAGGCCGGCTGCAAGAAATCGGTCGTGGGCCTGGTCGTGCCGACCGGCTACTCGTTCAATCTCGACGGCACCAACCTGTACATGACCCTGGCCGCGCTGTTCATCGCCCAGGCCACCAACACCGAACTCACGCTGTGGCAGCAGGTCACGCTGCTGCTGGTGGCGATGCTCAGTTCCAAGGGCGCGGCCGGCGTGACCGGCGCCGGCTTCATCACCCTGGCGGCCACGCTGTCGGTGGTGCCCACGGTGCCGGTGGCCGGCATGGCGTTGATCCTGGGCATCGACCGCTTCATGAGCGAATGCCGCTCGCTGACCAACTTCATCGGCAACGCGGTCGCGACGGTCGTTATCGCGCGCTGGGAGAATGCGCTCGACCGCGACGCCCTCAACGCCGCGCTCGACGGCACACCGGCGCCGGTGATGGCCGCGCCCGATCCGGCGGCCGGCCCCGGCGACCGCGAGGTCCTGGCGCTCGACTGACCGCCGCACGTCGCACCATCCACATGCACCACCACGGGAGGGGATCCATGACCACACACCGCTGGGCCGGCACCATCGCCGGCCTGTTGTTCGCCTGCACCGGCATCGCCCAGGCGCAGACCGGCCCGCAGACCGTGCCGCTGTGGCCGGCCGGCCACCTGCCGACCAGCGTCACCGGCCCCGAGCAGGTCGGCAACGAGGGCAGCGCGCTGGGCGCGGTGACCCGCATCGCCGAGCCGCGTATGGAGATCTACCGGCCGGCGCAGCCCAACGGCACCGCGGTGCTGATCCTGGGCGGCGGCGGCTATTTCCGCATCCAGGTCGGCACGGCCGCCACGCCGATGGCGCAGTGGCTGGCCTCGATCGGCACCACCGCCGCGGTGCTGTACTACCGGCTGCCCGGCGACGGCTGGCCGGCGGTCGCGCCGTTCCAGGACGGCCAGCGCGCGCTGCGCGTGCTGCGCAGCCAGGCCGGGGCGCTGGGCATCGACCCCGAGAAGATCGGCGTCATGGGCTCGTCGGCCGGCGCCAACCTGGGCGGCATCCTCGCTACGCGGTTCGACCACGATTTCTATCCCGCACTCGACGCCACCGACCGCGTCTCGTCACGGCCGGACTTCCTGGCGATGCTTTATCCGGTGGTGTCGCTGCAGGCGCCGCTCGACACCACCCGCTCGCGCCGCGAGCTGGGCACGCAGTCCGACGCGGTCGCTGCCTACTCGGTCGAATCGCACGTGCGCGCCGACATGCCGCCGGTGTTCCTGGTGCATGCCGCCGACGACCCGATCGCCGATGTCGGCCACAGCCTGACGATGTTCAACGCCACCCGCGCCAAGGGCGTGCCGGCCGAGATGCATATCTTCGAGCGCGGCGGCCACAGCTGGGGCCTGGGCCGGCCGGGCGCGCTGGTCGCGCAGTGGCCGCGTCTGTTCGCCACCTGGGCGCGCAGCCACGGCTTCATGCAGGGCGCGCCAGTGTCGTTGCAGCCGTTGCTCGGCAATACCGCACCTGTCCCGGCCGCCGACGTGCCGGACGAGGACATCGACGACGCGGACGGCGACTGACCGCCGCGCCCACGCCACCATCCCGGGGAGGGACACACATGCATTCATTGCGCTTTGCGGCACTCGCTGCCGCCATCGGCCTTGCCCTCGGCACGGCCGCCTTCGACGCCACCGCCCAGGACGAGGCCGCGCTGCGGACGCTCGTCGAGCAGCAGGCCCAGATGCTGCAGGCCCAGGCCGCCCAGCTCGAACAGCTCAACGCGCGCCTGGCCGCGCTCGAGGCCGATCGGCCGACGACCGCCGTGGCCACGGCGCCCGCGGCTGCGTCCACGACCGACGCGCAAGTCGCCGCGGCCGTCGCCGACACCCGCCAGGACGACCTGGCGATCCTGCAGGCGCAGGTCGCACAGCTGGCCGCCAGCGGCGGCACCGGCGGCGGCAACACCAGCTGGCGCCGCGGCGGGCCGGAGTTCCGCAACGGCGACCGCAGCTTCACCTTCCACCCGCGCGGCCGGGTGATGATGGATTGGTCGTCGACCAACGGATCGAAGTTCGCCGATCGCAACATCGGCGGCACCGAGATGCGCCAGGTGCGCCTGGGCGCCGAAGGCACCATCGGTGCGCTCGGCTACAAGATCGACGCCGACTTCGCCGATAACGACGTCAGCATCAAGGACGCCTATCTGTCGTGGGACACGCGCCTGGGCAACCTGCCGGCCGAGTTCTACATCGGCAACAAGCTCAAGGACCGCGCGATCGATTCGAGCACCACGCTCACCCGCACGCCCTTCATGGAGCGCAATGCGGTCGCCTCGATCGGCGCGCCCAACAGCGGCTACTTCGGCCTGGGCGCGCAGATGAAGCTCATCGGCCAGAACTGGCACTACAGCCTGGGCTTCACCGGCGACGACATCGGCAACGCCGGCGCGCAGAGCGACTCGCAGACCGTCACCACGCGCGTGCACTGGAACCCGATCAAGCGCGCGCAGGGCTTCTTGCACCTGGGCGGCTGGGCCGTGTACGAGGACTTCGGCAGCGACGTGACCAGCATCAACAAGGTCCCGCGCATCGCCTCGAGCTTCAACGACAACGTGCGCGTGTCCGCCAGCTCGATCGCCGGTGTCAGCCACGAGACCATCTGGGGCGCCGAGCTCGGCGGCACCTGGCGCAGCGGCTGGGCGTTCGCCGAATACGCCGAGCGCACCATCGCCTCGCGCACCGCCGACGACTTCACCCAGAAGGCGACCTCGGTCTACGCCGGCTGGCTGCTCACCGGCGAAAAGCCCGGCTTCAGCGCCCGCTCCGGCGTCTGGGGCACCACTCGCGTCGCACGACCGGTCACCGACGGCGGCATCGGCGCCTGGGAACTGGCCGCGCGCTTCGACCGCTTCGACTTCACCGACGCCCGTCGCGGCGGCGAGGGCGACGCCTGGACCCTGGGCGTGAACTGGTACCTCAACAACTGGTCGCGGCTGATGCTCAACTATGTGCACTGGACCACCGACAACCAGGTCGGCAGCTATCGCGGTCCGGACTCGGGCAACACCGTCAACGTCCGCGCCCAGGTCGTGTTCTGACCTGCGCGATGCGCACCATCCGCCCGCGTCGGGTCCGACGCGGTCGCGGGGGGTAGAATCACGGGCCTGCCCCCGCTTCCTTAACAGCCAAGACCAATCTGATGTCCAACGACGATTTCCGCCAGGCCGCCCTCGACTATCACCGCCTGTCGCCGCCCGGCAAGATCACCGTCAGCGCGACCAAGCCGATGCTGACCCAGCGCGATCTCGCCCTGGCCTACTCGCCCGGGGTGGCCTACGCCTGCGAGGAGATCGTCAAGGACCCCAACGCCGCCAGCGAGCTGACCGCGCGCGGCAACCTGGTCGCGGTCATCAGCAACGGCACCGCGGTGCTGGGCCTGGGCGACATCGGCGCGCTGGCCGGCAAGCCGGTCATGGAAGGCAAGGGCGTGCTGTTCAAGAAGTTCGCCGGCGTCGACGTGTTCGACATCGAGGTCGACGAGCGCGACCCCGACAAGCTGGTGGAGATCATCGCCAGCCTCGAGCCGACCTTCGGCGGCATCAACCTCGAGGACATCAAAGCGCCGGAGTGCTTCATCGTCGAGCGCAAGCTGCGCGAGCGGCTGAAGATCCCGGTGTTCCACGACGACCAGCACGGCACCGCGATCATCGTCGGCGCGGCCATCGTCAACGCGCTGGAAGTGGCCGGCAAGCGCATCGAGGACGTCAAGCTGGCGACCACCGGCGCCGGCGCGGCCGGCATCGCCTGCCTGGACATGCTCGTCGCCCTGGGCCTGAAGCCCGAGAACATCCTCGCCTTCGACCGCGACGGCGTGATCCACACCGGCCGTACCGACCTCGACCCTGCCAAGGCGCGCTACGCGCGCGACACGCCTGCGCGCTCGCTGGCCGAGATCGTCGCCGGCGCCGACGTGTTCCTCGGCCTGTCGGCCGGCGGCATCCTCAAGCCCGAGATGGTCGCCACGATGGCGCCCAACCCGGTGATTCTGGCGCTGGCCAACCCGTACCCCGAGATCATGCCCGAGGACGCCAAGCGCGTGCGTCCGGACGCGATCATCGCCACCGGCCGCTCGGACTACCCCAACCAGGTCAACAACGCGGTCTGCTTCCCCTACATCTTCCGCGGCGCCCTGGACGTGGGCGCCACCGGCATCAACGAGGCGATGAAGCTCGCCTGCGTGTACGCCATCGCACAGCTCGCCAAGGAAGAAGCCAGCGACCTGGGCACCGCGTACGGCGAGGAAATCCCCAGCTTCGGCGCCGAATACATCATCCCGCGCCCGTTCGACCCGCGGCTGCTGACCATCGTCGCCCCGGCTGTCGCCCAGGCCGCGATGGCGTCGGGCGTGGCGCTGCGCCCGATCGAGGACATGGACGCCTACCGCGAAAAGCTCGGCCAGTTCATTCACCGCACCGGCCTGGTCATGAAGCCGGTCTACGACCGCGCCCGCGGCGACCGCCAGCGCGTGGTCTACGCCGAGGGCGAGGAGGAAATCGTGCTGCGCGCGGTGCAGACCGTCGTCGACGAAGGCCTGGCGACCCCGATCCTGATCGGCCGTCCCGATGTCATCGACATGCGCATCAAGCGCCTGGGCCTGCGCCTGGTCGCCGGCCGCGACTTCGAACTGACCAACATTAACGACGACCCGCGCTTCAACGAGTACTGGCAGCACTACCACGCCATGACCTCGCGCCGCGGCGTCACCCCCGACTCGGCCAAGAACCTGCTGCGCTCGCGCCCGACGCTGATCGCCGCGATCATGGTCGAGCGCGGGGAGGCCGACGCAATGATCACCGGCATCGTCGGCCGCTTCCACAAGAAGCTCGGCTACGTGCGCAGCGTGCTGTCGCTCGACCCGGGCCTGCAGAGCACCTCGGCGATGACCGGCGTGGTCAACGACCAGGGCCTGTGGTTCTTCGTCGACACCCACGTCCAGCCCGACCCGACCGCCGAGCAGATCGCCGAGAGCACCATCCAGGCCGCCTACCGCCTGAAGCTGTTCGGCATCGAGCCGAAGATCGCGCTGCTCTCGCACTCCAACTTCGGCAGTCACGACGACCCCAGCGCCCGCAAGATGCGCGAAGTGCGCGAGATCCTCGCGCGCCGCGCCCCGCGGCTCGAGTGCGACGGCGAAATGATGGGCGACACCGCCTGGGACGAATCCCTGCGTCGCCGCATGCTGCCCGACACCACGCTCAGCGGCCGCGCCAACCTGTTCGTGTTCCCGAACATCGACGCGGCCAACATCACCTACAACATGATCCGCGTGATGACCGGCGGAGTGGCCTTGGGCCCGATCCTGATGGGCGTCAACAAGCCCGCCCATATCCTCACGCCCTCGGCGACCCCGCGCCGCGTGGTCAACATGACCGCCATCGCCGCCGTCGACGCCCAGATCCGCAAGGCCCAGCAACAGGGCGCCTGACCGGCAGTTCACCTCCCCCGCATTGCGGAGGAGGTCGGCACGCAGATCGCACAATCAGTCACCTCCCCCGCACCGCGGGGGAGGTCGACACGCACATCGCACAATCAGTCACCTCCCCCGCGCCGCGGGGAGGTCGGCACGCGTCGCGTGCCGGGTGGGGGCATGGGCTTTCAGCGGAGTGAAGCTTCGCGAGTAACACCGCAGAAAGCACCCCCATCCCAGCCTTCCCCCGCAAACGGGGGAAGGCGCCAAACGCACCGCGCGATCAGTCACCTCACGCGTACTGCGGGGAAAGTGGGCACGCACATTGCGCAACCAATCACCTCCCCCGCCCCGCGAGGGAGGTTGGCACGCAGATCGCACAATCAAGCACCTCCCCCGCACCGCGGGGGAGGTCGGCACGCGTCGCGTGCCGGGTGGGGGCATGGGCTTTCAGCGGAGTGAAGCTTCGCGAGTATCAGCGCAGTAAGCGCCCCCATCCCAGCCTTCCCCCGCAAACGGGGGAAGGAGCCAAGCACATCGCACAATCAAGCACCTCCTCATCGCACACGCCGCTGCGTCGTGCGGCCCGCCGCGCGTCGCCAAACCCTGAACCGCGTGCACTCGGCCGGCGCCTGCGTCGATGCCTTAATCCGCGAGTAACTTCTCTCCGACCGCGTTCCGACGTGGCGCCGCCGATGCTGCGCCGCGCAAGCCGGGGCGGCTCCCCGGCGGAATTGGCCGATGTCTTCTGTTCCTTTCACCGGTGCGACCCGCCTCCTGCGGGCAGCCGGACATTCCTGGCGAGGTCTCGTCGCGACGTGGCGGACCGAGGCGGCCTTCCGCCAGGAGCTGCTGCTGTCGGTGCCGTTGCTGGTGCTCATCGCCGCGCTCGACCTGTCGTCGATGGCGCGCGCACTGCTTGTGGTCACCCTGGGACTGATATGGGTCGTCGAACTGCTCAACACAGCGATCGAGGCGGTCGTCGATCGTGTGGGCAGTGACTGGCATGCGCTCAGCGGCAAGGCCAAGGACGCCGGTTCGGCCGCGGTCACACTGAGCCTGTTGCTGCACGCCGCGGTCTGGATCTGCGTGCTGTGAGTGCCGCGCAGTGGACACGCGCGCCGGCGCTGCTGGGCGTGGTCGTCGTCGCGTGTGTGCTCACCGCCGCGATGGCCGTGCTCGACGTCGACGCGTGGTGGGCAGACCGGCTGTATGCCTGGCAGGGCGGGGTATGGGCCGCCCGTGACGCGTGGTGGAGCGAAGGGTTGATGCACACGGGCGGGCGCCACTTGAGCATCGGATGCTGGCTGTTGGTCGCCGCCGCGTGGGGGCTGAGTTGGTCCGGCGTGTTGCCGCACCGGTGGCGCGCGCCACTGGGATACCTGCTGGCCGCGGTCCCGCTGGCCTGTCTGCTGGTGGCCTCGCTCAAGGCGCACACCGGCATCGATTGCCCTTGGGACCTGCAGCGTTACGGCGGGACGCGTCCGTGGTTGCCGGCGTTTGCGCCCCGTCCTGCGTCGATGGGGAAGGCCGCATGCTTCCCGGCCGCGCACGCGTCTGCTGGCTATGCATGGGTGGCCGCCTACTTCGCGTGCAGTGCCGCGGGCCCTGCGCTGCGACGCTGGCGACACCTGGCGCTGGCTGTCGGCCTGGTGCTCGGCCTGAGCTTCGGTGGCGTGCAACAGATGCGCGGCGCGCATTTCCTTTCGCACGATCTGTGGTCGCTGACGCTGTGCTGGCTGGTCGCGGCCGCGCTGGCGCGGCTGTGTCTGCATGCCCAGCTCGGCGAGACCGACAGCGGTTCGCCTGCACCGGGTCCGTCGCGCGCTGTACGCAAGGCCCACGGGTGAGCGCGCGCCCTTGCCGTGCACCGGCCGCACTGACGCAGCGCAGCGGATGGTGGGTGCGACCGCAGGTCGCGCCGGAAACCCTGCTCGCCGGCACCTGCCTGTACTTCGTCGCGATCTGCAACGCCGCCTTCTGGCAGTCGGCCGTCCACGACGGCGCCTCACCGGGGCTGCTCGCGTCGCTGGCAGTCGCGGTGTTCGCGTTGCATGCGCTGCTGCTGGGTGTGTTCGCGATCGGGCCCATGTTGCGCCCGCTGCTCGCCGTGCTGGTCGTCGCCACCGCCGTGGGCACCTTCTACATGCGCCACTACGCGGTGTTGTTCGACGTGGAGATGATGCTCAACGTGCTGCACACCGATCCAGCCGAGAGCCGCGAGATGTTGTCGCCATGGCTGGTTTTGCACGTGCTGTTGCAGGCCGGTCCGCCACTGCTGGTGCTGGCCTGGGTGCGGATTGCGTCGCGTCCATGGCGGCAGGCATGCGCGGCACGCGCTTTGTTCCTGGGCGCGATGGCGCTGCTGGCAACGCTGGCTGTGTTGCTGTCTTCGCAGGGCATCTTCGCGCTGATGCGCAGCGACCACGCACTGCGGTATCGCATCACGCCCGGCAATCTGGTCGTCTCCACCGTACGCGCACTCACCCAGGCGCCCGATCCTCCTGCCGGCCAGCGTCTGACCGTTGCGGCCGATGCCGCGCGCGCGATGCGCGCACCCGGCGAGAAACCGCGTCTGCTGGTGCTTGTGATCGGCGAGACCGTGCGCGCGCAGAACTGGGGCCTCAACGGATACAGGCGGCAGACGACACCGGAACTCGCACGGCGCGAGGTGGTGAACTTCAGCAACGTCGAAGCCTGCGGCACCAGCACCGAGGTGTCGTTGCCCTGCATGTTCTCGCCCTACGGCCGACGGCATTACGACAAGGCCGCCATTCGCGCCCACGAGTCGCTGCTCGACGTCCTCGCGCGCGCGGGTGTGCAAGTGCGCTGGCGCGACAACCAGTCGGGCTGCAAAGGCGTGTGCGACGGCACCGGCATCGAACGCATGCAGCCCACCGATGCGCCGACGCTGTGCAACGGCGACCGGTGCCTGGACGACATCCTGCTGTTAGGCCTGCGTGCGCGCATCGATGCCGTGCCCGGGGATCTTGTGGTGGTCCTGCATCAGCTGGGCAACCACGGCCCGAACTACTTCGAGCGCTATCCGCCTGCCCATGATGTCTTCAAGCCGGCATGCCACACCGCCGAACTGAGCCGCTGCACACCCGAGCAGATCGCCAACGCCTACGACAATGCGATTCGCTACACGGACGCGTTCCTGGGGCGCGCGCTCGACATCGTGCAGCAGCAGGACAGCCACGATGCGGCGCTGCTGTACGTCTCCGACCACGGCGAGTCGCTTGGCGAGTACGGCCTGTACCTGCACGGCGCGCCGTACCCGATCGCGCCGGCGCAGCAGTTGCGCGTGCCGATGGTGGCCTGGGTCTCCTCGGGCCTTGCCGGTGACCTGGGCCTGGACCTGCAGTGCCTACGCGCGCAGGCCACGCAGCCCACAAGCCACGACGCGCTGTTCCATTCGGTGCTCGGCGCCTTCGATGTACGCACGCAGGCCTATGCGGCCGATCTGGATCTGTTCGCGCCCTGCCGTCACGGCACGCATCCGGTGACATGACTTGCCCAAAGGCACTGCGCCCGCCCGCGGTATCGCGATCAGGCACCTCCCCCGCATCGCGGGGAAGGCGCCAAGTGCGTCGCGCGATCAATTGCCTCGCGTCGCGCGATCAGTCACCTCTCCCACATCGCGGGAGAAGGCGCCAAGTGCGTCGTGCGATCAGTTACCTTCTCCGCATCGCGGGGGAGGTCGGCACGCGCCGCGTGCCGGGTGGGGGTAGGGGCTTCAGCGGAATGCTGCTAGACCAGCGCCGCGTAGAAAGCGTCCCCCATCCCAGCCTTCCCCCGCAGGCGGGGGAAGGAGCTAACCGCGTCGCGCGATCAGTCACCTCTCCCACATCGCGGGGGAAGGCGCCAAGTGCGTCGCGCGATCAGTTGCCTCCCCCGCATCGCGGGGGAGGTCGGCACGCGCCGCGTGCCGGGTGGGGGCAAGGGGCGTTCGCCCTAATCCCACCGCCCTCATTCCGCCTCGCCGTCCCCCGCCGCCAGCACCTGGGCCAGCGTGGCCGGCAGGCGGTCGAGCTGGTCCTTGTGGACCAGCGCATCGCCCTCGGGCAAGTCGTCGCCCGGCAGGCCGTAGGCCGAGCCGGTCATGAACACCACGGGCACGCCGGGGCGCAGACGGCGGGTGAGCGCCAGCGCTTCGGCGCCCGAAAATCCGGGCAGGTTGACGTCCGACAGCACCACGCGCGGGGCGAAGGCCTCCAGCGCTTCCACCAGCGCCGCCTCGCCGTGGACCCGTCGCGTCTCGACCGCCAGCCCCGCGTCGCGCAGGGCCAGTTCGGCCAGTTCGGCATCGTCGCGCGAATCGTCGACGATCAGCACGCGCAGGCGTCCAGCCCGCGCGCCATGTCCCTCATCGTCCGCCATGCGGGCTCACTCTTCCTCGGGCACTTCGTTGAGCACGGCCCAGAACTTGCCCAGCGTGCGCACCGCGTCGAAGAACTGGTCGACATCGACCGGCTTGACCACGTACGCGTTCACGCCCAGGTCCCAGCTGCGGGCCAGGTCGCTTTCCTCGCGCGAGGACGACAGGATCACCACCGGCATGCGCTTGAGCGTCTCGTGGTCGCGCAGCTGCTTGAGCACTTCCAGGCCGTCCATGCGCGGCATCTTGATGTCGAGCAGCAGCACCGCCGGATCGCCCTCGGCGCGGTCGGCGAACTTGCCGCGGCGGAACAGGTAGTCCACCGCCTCGACGCCGTCCTCGACATGCACGATCGGGTTGGCGAGATTGGCCTCGCGCAGCGCATCGATCGCCATCTCGGCATCGTGCGGGCTGTCCTCGGCGAGAAGGATGGTGCGGATTTCGCTCATTGCTGTTTTCCTGGTGAGGACAGAAGGCCCGGCTCCTGGGCGGAGGCGGGAAGGGTGAAGAAGAACGAGGCGCCCTGGCCCGGGGCCGACTCGGCCCAGATCCGCCCGCCGTGGCGGCCGAGCACGCGCCGCACGCTGGCCAGCCCGACGCCGGTGCCGGGGAACTCGCTGGCCGAATGCAGGCGCTGGAACACGCCGAACAGCTTGCCCGCGTACTGCATGTCGAAGCCCGCGCCGTTATCGCGGACCGAGAACTCGTAGCCGCCGTCGTCCAGCCGCCGGCAGGTGACCTCGACCGTCGCAGGTTCGCTGCCGCTGCTGTACTTGACCGCATTGCCCAGCAGGTTCAGCCACACCTGCCGCAGCATGTTCTCGTCGCCGACCACGATCGGCAGCGGCGCGATCGTCCACTCGATCCGGTGGTCGGGCTTCTCGGCCTTCGCGTTGCTGTCGAGCATCGCGCGCGCATCGGCCACCATCGTCTGCAGGTCCACGCTCTGCAGCCGCAATGCACTGCGACCCAGGCGCGAGTACACCAGCAGATCGTCGATCAGCGTGGACATGCGCCGCGCCGAACCGCCGATGACATTGAGGTAGTGGCTGCTCTTCTCGTCGATGTTCTCGCCCAGATGGCGGCCGAGCTTGTCGGCGAAGCCGGCGATGTGCCGCAGCGGCGCACGCAGATCGTGGGAGACCGAATAGCTGAAGGCCTCCAGCTCGCGGTTGACGTCGGAGACCTGCTCGATCTTGCCTTCCAACTGCTGGTTGAGCTCGCGGATCTGCCGCTCGCTGATGCTCTGCGCGGTCACGTCGGACGCAGTGATCAACGCCACCGCATCGTCGCGGTCGGGCAGCGGCATGCGCCGGGCATTGAGCAGCATCGTGCGCTCCACCCCGTCGACCGTCGCCTGGCTCAGCCGGTAATCCCACAGCTCGCGGTTGCGGGCCAGCACGTCGTGCAGCCGGCGTATGGTCTCGGCGTCCTGCCAGGCGCCGTCGCCGATCTCGGCCAGCGCATGGCCGCGGGCGTCGTCGTCCACGCCGTAGAGCTCGGCGAACGCGGCGTTGTGCATCACCACCCGCTGCTGCTTGTCGACCAGCACGATCGGCTCGCGCACGCTGTCGAGCACCGCCAGCGCCCGGCCGCTCGCGCTCAGCGCCTGCCGCTCGGCGGCCACGCGGCCGGTCTGCTGGCGCAGCGCGAAGTAAATGGCGGCGGCCAGCAGCAGCAACTGCACCACCATCGCCACCCAGCTCGACAGCTCGGCATCGCGGTTGGCGCGCGCGGCCGCGGCCTTGCGGTCCAGCAGCAGTACCTCTTCCTCGGCCACCGCCTCGGTCACCAGCCGCTGGATCGGGTAAAGCACGATCATCTCGTCGATCTGCCGATTGGTCGCCGCCTGCTCGGCATCGATCACCTTGTCGATCCGCGCCAGACGCTGCTCGAGCATGTTGCGCAGCGCGCCCAGCCGCGCCTGCTGCGCCGGGTTGTCCTGGGTCAGTTCCAGCACCGCGGCCACATTGGGCATGATCCGCTCGCGCGCATCGCGGATGCGCTCGCGCAGCAGCGGCGAATCGATGCCGCGGGTCAGCGCGATCGCCGCCGCCTCCAGGCTGCGCGCGTCCGCAGAGATCGCCTGCACCAGGGTCTGCACCTCGCGCGTGTGCACCACCTCGACGGTGGCGTCCTCGGCCTCGCCGATCGCCGCGCGCATGATCAGGAATGGGCCGACCACGATCAGCACGATCGCCACCCCGAGCGCAGGCAACTGCCAACGGCTGGAACGCGAGGCGGTATGGGGCATCGGGATGGGCTCGGGCGCGGGCGGGGGGCGCCATCATGCCGCATCCTCCCCTGAACACGGGATCATGGCGGACGGCCGGGCCGCCCGCAATCGGGCAATGGCTGCGCGGCCCGGCCGCCCGTCCGACCGGCCGCCCGGACCGGGCCAGGTGCACCGCTGGAACGCGCTGTCCCCCACCCGACGACCGGCGCGCCCGGCAGAACGCGCCTGTTAGAATCGACCGTTCGACAACGACCCCTTGCACGCGGCCGCGCGCGCCGCGCTGGAGCACATCTGATGAACTGGTTGAACGACGTCCTGCAGAACGACCCCGATCCGACCGAGACCCGCGAGTGGATCGAGTCGCTCAAGGCGGTCATCGACGTCGGCGGCCCCGAGCGCGCGCACCAACTGCTCGAGAACATGGTCGAGCTGACCCGCCGCGCCGGCGCCCACCTGCCGTTCGCGCCGACCACGGAATACGTCAACACCATCCCGGCCCACCTCGAGCCGAAGATGCCGGGCAACAGCGACCTGGAATGGCGCATCCGCTCGATCATCCGCTGGAACGCGATGGCGATGGTCGTGCGCGCCAACCGCAAGCCCGGCGACCTGGGCGGCCACCTGGCCAGCTTCGCCTCCAGCGCCACGCTCTACGACGTGGGCTTCAACCACTTCTTCCGCGCGCCTTCGGCCGATCACCCCGGGGATCTGATCTGCACCCAGGGCCACAGCTCGCCGGGCATCTACGCCCGCTCGTTCCTGGAAGGCCGCATCAGCGAAGAGCAGATCGACCACTTCCGCATGGAAGTCGACGGCAAGGGCGTCTCGTCCTACCCGCACCCCTGGCTGATGCCCGACTACTGGCAGCTGCCGACCGTTTCGATGGGTCTGGGCCCGATCGCGGCCATCTACCAGGCCCGCAACTGGAAGTACCTCGAAGCCCGCGGCCTGATGCCGCGCACCGACCGCAAGGTCTGGTGCTTCCTGGGCGACGGCGAGACCGACGAGCCCGAGAGCCTGGGCGCGATCTCGGTGGCCGGCCGCGAAGGCCTGGACAACCTGGTGTTCGTGATCAACTGCAACCTGCAGCGCCTCGACGGCCCGGTGCGCGGTAACGGCAAGATCATCCAGGAGCTGGAAGGCCAGTTCCGCGGCGCCGGTTGGAATGTCGTCAAAACGATCTGGGGTAGCTACTGGGACCCGCTGCTGGCCAAGGATAAGGACGGCATGCTCAAGAAGCTGATGATGGAGACCGTCGACGGCGAGTACCAGAACTGCAAGGCCTTCGGTGGCGCGTATACGCGTGAGCACTTCTTCGGCAAGTACCCCGAGACCGCCAACCTCGTCGCCAACCTCAGCGACGACGACATCTGGCGCCTCAACCGCGGCGGCCACGACCCGCACAAGGTCTTCGCCGCCTACCAGAACGCGATGGACACCAAGGGCCAGCCCACGGTGATCCTGGCCAAGACCGTCAAGGGCTATGGCCTGGGCAGCGCCGGCGAGGCGCTCAACCCGACCCACAACACCAAGAAGCTCGACGACGACGCGGTGCGCACGTTCCGCGACCGCTTCAAGATCCCGGTCTCCGACGCCGCACTCAAGGACGGCGACATCCCGTTCTTCCACCCCGGCAAGGACTCGGAGGAAGTGCAGTACCTGCTCGAGCGCCGCGAAAAGCTGGGCGGCTTTTTGCCCCAGCGCCGCCGCAAGAGCACCGAAAGCCTCAAGGCGCCCGAGCTCAAGGTGTTCGACCGCCTGATGCAGGACACCGGCGAACGCGAGATCAGCACCACGATGGCCTTCGTGCAGTCGCTTTCGGTGATCCTGCGCGACAAGCAGGTGGGCCCGCGCGTGGTGCCGATCGTCGCCGACGAAGCCCGCACCTTCGGCATGGAAGGCCTGTTCCGCCAGCTGGGCATCTACGCCCCGCAGGGCCAGAAGTACAAGCCCGTGGACCGCGACCAGCTGATGTACTACCGCGAAGACGCGGCCGGCCAGGTGCTGGAAGAGGGCATCACCGAAGCCGGCGCGTTCGCCAGCTGGATGGCCGCGGCCACCAGCTACAGCACCAACGACCTGCCGATGCTGCCGTTCTACATCTACTACTCGATGTTCGGCTTCCAGCGCATCGGCGACGCCGCCTGGCAGGCGGCCGACATGCGCGCCCGCGGCTTCCTGCTGGGCGCCACAGCGGGGCGCACCACGCTCAACGGCGAAGGCCTGCAGCACGAAGACGGCCACAGCCACCTGCTCTCGGGCGCCATTCCCAACTGCCGCAGCTACGACCCCACCTTCGCCGGTGAGGTGGCAGTGATCCTGCAGTACGGCATGCAGCGCATGCTCGACGAACAGCAGGACGAGTACTTCTACATCACCCTGATGAATGAGAATTACCCGCACCCGGCCGTCACCCCCGAGGCCGCCGAGGGCATCATCAAGGGCATGTACCTGCTCTCCAGCACGGCTGCCACCGCCGCGGGCGCGTCGGCCACCTCCCCCGCCAGCGGGGGAGGTCGAAGCGGCCCCGCCGCTTCGGGTGGGGGCAAAAAGAAAGCCTCCAACCTCCCCCACGTCCAACTCCTGGGCTCGGGCACCATCCTGCGCGAAGTCATCGCCGCCGCCGAACTGCTGGACAAGGACTTCGGCGTAACCGCCGACATCTGGTCCTGCCCCAGCTTCACCGAGCTGCGCCGCGACGGCTTCGACGCCGAGCGCTGGAACCGCTTCAACCCCGAAGCCAAGACCCGTCGCAAGCCCTACGTGACCGAGCAGCTCGAAGCCCGCCAAGGCCCGGTGATCGCCGCGACCGACTACGTGCGCGCCTTCGCCGACCAGATCCGCGCCTTCGTGCCGCACACCTACACCGTGCTGGGCACCGACGGCTTCGGCCGCTCCGACACCCGCGCCAACCTCCGCCGCCACTTCGAAGTGGACCGCTACTACATCGCCCAGGCGGCGATCGACGCGCTGGCGAAGGACGGCAAGATGACCGGCAAGGATGTAGCGAGGGCGATCAAGCTGTATAAGATCGATCCGGAGAAGGCGAATCCGGTTGGGGTTTGAGGCTGGGCCTGGTGTTAGGGGCGCGAGCTCGCCCTTCTATTTATTGAAGCTAAGAGTGAGTTAATGGCCAAAGACACGGAAATGTTGAGTCAGTTAGAGGCGCAGCGTAGAAAGGTTGACGTTGACAACTTCGACGTGACTGTCCGCGAGCTCGTCAGAATGGTCGAATCGGGAGAGATTGACCGAGCGCCCGAGTATCAGCGTAAGTTTAGGTGGGACGAAGAGCGTGAATCAAGATTGGTTGAGTCTGTGCTTTTGGGGCTTCCCATACCCACCATCTTCATGGCTACAAATAGAGATGGAACTTGGGAGTTAGTTGACGGGCTACAGCGAGTCTCATCTCTCGTCCATTTCGCCGGAAGTGTAGAGAAGCTAAGTAGTTCAATTAATAAAGAAAAACCCCTTGTGCTAAAGGGGCTCGAGAAGCTGAGCCATTTCAACGGAATTCCATTTGATGGTTTGCCCGAGCCAGTTAGGCTGCATTTTTATAAGAGGGCTCTGCGCGTAACCGCACTCAGTGACAAGTCTGATCTCGGTGTCAGATTTGACACATTCGAACGTTTGAATACTGGAGGAATCGCGCTCTCCTCTCAGGAGATTCGTGCCTGCGTTTACCAAGGGGCTCTGTCTGCGTTTTTAGAAAGTGCTGCATCAAACAGCCATCTGAATTCAATGATAAAGCTCCAGAAGGGGCGAAAAGACGATGGCACGCTGGAAGAGTTTGTTCTGAAGATGTTTGCCTATTCGGACGCTCAAGAAGAATTTGATGGTCGTGTGACTTATTTTCTTAATGAGTATGCAAGGCATCATCAGTCTGTCGAGAAGGTTGCAAAGATAAAATCGGAATTCGACAATGTAGTTCGAAAGCTAAGTAAGGTGCAGCCAGGGCCGATACTTAAGGATAACTACAGTGTGACGCCACTCAATTTGGCGGAAGCTGTATTTGTAGGTGCGCTTCGTGTGCATAGAGCGAAAAAGAAGTTTTCTCCCAAGGTTGGCTGGTTGAAAGATGCCGAGCTGTTGAAGTACAGCACTAAGGGCACGAACACTCGTGCAGCACTTAACGGCCGAGTAAGTCGTGCCATCGAGCTCCTGACTGGGGCAGATCCGATTCTGAAGGGGTAGTTATGCCCTTTGGACATGGATCGTTCGCCTCGGAAGCCCAGCTCATTAGAAACCATCTCTATAGAACTGATTCTCTGGGGCTAGCTTCAAATCATAGAGAAGGCGCTAAGTCAGATAAGGGGCTTATGTTTGTTTGGTTTGCATCGGCTTTTGAGGGATTCTGGAGAGCTTATCTAGATGAGCTCTGCTATCGATTTTCAAAAGCGTCACTCAGTGTTAGGAGGCGAAATATATCTGCTGCCGGTATATTCTATTTCGACAGCTTGAGTGGCTTAAGCTCTGCAAAAAAGTTAAAGAGATGGGAGAGGGTGGCCGATTTCTTCGAGTCGGTGACCTCAACTTCTGATCTTAGGGTGCAGGCGCGTCCTCACGATGGGCGGACGCTAAGGCCTGAACATTTGGACCTGATTTGGCGGATATTTTCGTTAGATGGGTTTTCTTTTCCATCCCCTGTTCATAGACAGGAACTTAATACTCTAGCCGACAGAAGAAACGAAATTGCCCACGGCCATGTATTGCCGTCCGATATCGGTGGCCAGGTTAGCGTGCATGACTTGAGGCGCACATTAATTAGGCTTGAGGATATAGTTGAACACTGCGTTCTGGCCGCAAATGCTAAATGGCCAAGCTCTTAGTAATTAGCAGAAATACATGGCAACCATGTAGATCGTGCTTGGTGCGCGCTCTATTAAGCCAAGCAACAGAGCTTTTGGTCAATCATCCTGACGCTTGTACTCGGCACCTCGGCAGAATGGAGTCGTTAGGTCCAGCTTCGCGAACGGGTAGGAAGTCTGTGCGCTCGATCAATTCAGTGGATATCACTACTAATTGTCCGTCCTCTTTAATCAGTGCACAAAACTGAGTGCCGCATTCGAGCATAATAAGCGGTGACGTTGACCCAGTGATCTTTGCGATACCCACAGTGCTTCGCTTTCCGTTGCAGGCGTCTCTAGCCATCTCCTGGCCTAAGCTAAAGAATGGTGTGCACAGGATCATGAATGTGAGCATTATGATAAAAGAGCCAATCATCATTAAAGCTGGAATAATTAAAAGGCTGAGGATGGTCGCAGGTATCGTGGATAGATAGATTGCTAAGATACGTCGCCTGCCGAATAGATCTCTCCAAGAGCTAATTTTTGCCGTTCTTTCTGGGGTTAGGATTCGTTGAGTAAGAAATATAAGGCTAATTCCAATTACGAAAGCAGCCAGTGTGAAGACGCCAGTTCTGGCGAGATCTAATAAGAATGCGCTGTCGAAAGAGTCGAATACTTTTATAGAACCTGAAATCCATCCGTGCAATGAGATAAACAGTGCCTGTGGTGTGTCTATTGGAAATTGAGACTCGGCGAGTCCTAGGGCTGAAAGATAGCCACTGTGGTACATCCGGCCCTGCACATAGAGGATGCCGGTCAGAAGGACAGTTAAACTTAAGCTGCCAGAAAATAGATTGCTGATGCTTTTCGGGCCTTTGGTGCTTTCTTCTTTTTCTATATCTTGAGGCATTTAAATTCCCCTCTTTTTTTAAGGTGGTCTCTGATCGGAGTGCGGTTGCAGCCTGCTGTCGCCTTCTTCGAATGTGGAGATTTAGGGGTTGATTAGTATGATAGGTGAGCAATGAGGAAGGCCGCTTAGCGAAGCACCTGCGATGGTGCGACGGGGCCGAGTGCTCAGGCCCAAAGCGCTCGACGTGACGATCTGGGTTGGATAGACCAGCGGTTTGGTACGTCCTCCCGACAGATGTCGTATGCACCCGAATCTGCCCACCGTCCTCGAAGGTTAGAAGGTGCTTGTCGAAGAGTGCATCGACACGCGGGGAGAGCATGATCCCGTTTGCGCCATCGAGGCGCTCTGGATGCGTGGAATCGCGCCAGGGTTTGATGTGGCTGGCAATCAGCAGACGCTCGTGCTCGATACCGCTCACTTTGCATTCATGATCTTCCAATAGGACGCGCTTGCGGAACAGGCATTGGCCTATTGCGGGCCTTAGTGATTTGCAGGCGGTGGATGTCGAAATGCAGGATCGTGTTCGATCCGATTGGTCATCGAGCGATGGAGCATCGGGTCGTGGATCTTAGATTGTGTAACGCGACGCAAACACGGGTGTCGCTTCGATCCCCAGAAGGTCGAGCAGCTTGTGGCCCAGCGCATCCGAGATGCTTGCGAGATAGCAGCTTGAGTTGCTGTGGCCGTTGCTGTGGATGGGAGAGTGCTGCGCAGGCAACAGCGGTGCGATGGTCGCCGCATGCGTCTTGGTGCGGAGCGGCTTGGGCACTGGCGTGAAGTACACGCTGACCAGCCAGCCTTCATTGCCCCAAGAGGCCCCGACATCTCCGAACTCGGTCGGCTTGGGGCTGGCGGACGCGGCTTCGGTCACTTGACCAATGGCGCCGATCTGACCATCGGCGTATGAGAACACCAGGTCGCCGGGGCGCACGAGTGTCATGTTCTCGTAGGTTTGGTTGAACGCGCCGTTCTTGTTTCGGAAGGGCGACCAGAGGCAGCCCCCGCGAACCTCAAGATCGCGTGTCTGCTTGTGATTGACCCACCAGAACGCCATCAGCGCCTCCCCTCGAACGAGGATAGCGCGTTCCGTCGGTCTCGGCGGTGTCGTACGAAAGAGGGGACCGCCCAGGCATTGTGGTTGTCGTCCATGGCATGGCCACCTCCGCTAAAGGCGCCAGCAGCCGGGGTGCTCCTTGCCCCGGCCCGCGCGTCTGGCGACTGGCCCGAAGGCAAGGATCGCGCGTTGCTGACGGAGGTTAGGATGCGGGTTCCAGCTTGACTTGGGCGTCGGTGGGCGCCGCAGGGTCCTGTCAGATTTTTCTGGTTGTGGCGCCAGGGATTTCTGCAATTGCAGATGCTTTGCTGCTTGGCGGCTTCGCGCTTGGCGCCGGCCGCGGAGTCCTTCGCAGAGGATCTGCGGCGGTTGCTCTCATTCCAGCATCCCGTCCAGATCGCACACGTGGTTGCTGCTTTACGCATAGCGCGGTCTGAAGAAGCCGCGCCCGCATGCGCCAAGCGCGGATCGCTGAAGTGTGGGTGTGCTCTCGATCGCCCCTGCCAGCGCGTCCACTTGCGTAACCCGCCGGCCCTTAAGCGTTGGGCCGGCAGAAATGAAGGCCGGCACCGTGCGGTGCCGGCCTCGATGGCTCGGATCAGTGGAGGGTCTTGGCCACTGCGGCTTCGAACTTCCTGATGAAGCCGGACAGGCTCTGGCCGCAGGCCTTGCAGTGTGCGCGTAGCTCCAGTACATCCAGCCGTCGGCGGCCACGCTCGACATTGCTGACGTACGACTGCGGCCGGTTCAGTTCCTCGGCCAGCCTGGCCTGGGTCATGCCGCTGATCTTCTTTCGGCTCTCCTTCAGCAGACCCACCAGGATCTGGTACTCGGGCTTGTAGATCGACTTGCTTGTCATTGCAGGCTCCTTGGGTTGAAGGCCAGGCCTACCCTAAATCTGCTTTCCATATATCCGAAAACTAGATATGCTCAGCCCCAGGCCACGGGCCGTGTGCCGCCCCGCGCGACGACGCTGTTGCGTCTCTTATCGCCACGGCCGGCCGCCTCACTCAATGGAGACATCGCATGTCGAACGCGTCGGCTGTTGTGCGTGGTTTGCCGCTGGAAAGGTGTCGCTCCGCCGTCTCGGCGCCTGCGACGCGCGTAATCCGTTTCGTCAGTCCAGCAACCGGCCAGGCGGCGGTTCAGGCACCTGGGGCCCTGGCATGGCCATCCGAATGGCCGAGCTCGCGCCGGCTGGCCGCGAATGCACTCGCCGCCGCCGTCATCGCGTTGCTGCCCCTGGTCGGTGCCGCACAGGAGACCGATGCGGCGCGTGAGCCCGATCCACCCGCGGACACCCGTGAGGCTGAGACCGCCGCCACCCAGCTCGACATCGTCCAGGTCACCGGCACCCGCATCCGCGGCGGCACCACGCCTTCGCCGGTGATCGCGTTCGGTGCGGAACGGATCCAGGAAGAGGGCTTCCGCGACCTGGGCGAGGTCATCCGCAGCGTGCCGCAGAACTTTGGGGGTGGGCAGGGGCCTGCTGTGGCGCCCGGTGCCACCGGAGGCGGGCAGGGCAACCAGAACATCACGGGCGGCTCTGGATTGAACCTGCGTGGCCTGGGGCAGGATGCGTCGCTCACACTGCTCAATGGCCGGCGGCTGTCGTACGGCGGCTTCGTGCAGATGGTCGATATCAGCGCGATCCCGGTGGAGGCCGTGGAGCGGCTCGACATCGTGGCCGATGGTGCTTCCGCGATCTACGGCTCCGATGCCGTGGGCGGCGTGGCGAACGTGGTATTGCGCCGTGATTTCGATGGCACGGCCGTTGGTGCGCGCTACGGGGCCGCCACGCAGGGCGGCCTTGCGACCCGCGAGTACACGGCCACCGCCGGAACCACCTGGGAGACCGGCGGCCTGGTCGCCACCTGGAAGCGCAGCGACAACGATCCCATCCATGCGAGCCAGCGGCCGTATGCGCGCGCTATGTATGCGCCGTCCACGCTGTACCAGGCGGGCGAACTGCGCAGTGGGGTCCTCAGTGCGCATCAGGCGCTGGGCGCCATCGGCGAATTGCGCCTGGACGCCTTGGCCTCGGAGCGGGCCATCACCACTGAGTCCGGCTATGCGAGCAACTACGAGCGCAGCACGCCGGAGACCCGGGCATCGTTGGTCTCGCCCAGTGCCGATGTGTTCCTGCCCGGTGGCTGGACGCTAACGCTTGGCGCCACCCACGGGCGGGAACGGACCGATGCGGCGAATTCCGTCGTCATGCCCGGCGCCGGGGTAGTCTCGGCAACCCGCACGGCCTACCGAAACACCAGCCGCAGCTACGAGGTGGGCGCGGAAGGGCCCGTACTGCCGTTGCCCGGAGGCGAGGCCCGGCTTGCGGTGGGCGTGGGCGAGCGGCGCAACGGCTTCGAGAGCCGCAACCTGGTCAGTGGCTACGTCCAGGTGGATGGCAACGTACGCAGCCGCTACGCCTATGCGGAGGCCGACGTGCCGTTGGTGGGGCCTGAGCAGGCCGTGCGCGGTGTGCACCGCTTGTCGCTGACCGGCGCCGTGCGCGGCGAGGATTACGACCGCTACGGTGGCGTGACCACGCCGAAGCTGGGGCTGGTCTACGGGCCCTCGCCTGACATCACGTTCAAGGCGTCGTGGGGCAAGTCGTTCAAGGTGCCGACGTTGTCGCAGCAGTTCATGGGCCGCGATGCGATTCTGTTTCCCGCCATCGCCCTGGGCGGCACGCAGTTCGCGCCGGGCGCCACTGCGCTGTATCTCGTCGGCGGGAACCCCGACCTCAGCCCGGAGCGGGCACGGACGTGGAGCACCTCGGTCGCGTTCCACCCGTTGGCGCTGCCAGGCCTCGAGGCCGAGGTCACTTGGTTCGACATCGACTACACCGATCGCGTGCTGCAGCCGCTCGTACCTGCACAAGCACTCTCCAACCCGGCGTACGCGGCCTTCCTGCAGGCGCCGCCCACGTCTGCCGCGCTGGACGAGCTGTTGCGCACGTTCCGCTTCACCAATGCGACCGGCGCACCGCTCGATGCAGGGCGGTTGGCGGTGGTAGTGCCCAATCTCTACATCAACAGTGCTCGCGAACGCGTGCGCGGGGCGGATCTCTCGGGCAGTTACCGCTTCGACTTGGCGCGTGGCCGGCTCACGGTCCGCGGCGCTGCGACGTGGTTGGACAGTACGCGGCAGGTGGCGGCGGGGCAGCCGGCGACGGATCTGGCCGGGCAGTTGTTTTACCCGGCCAAGCGCAATGTGCGGGCGGGCGCGGTGTGGCATGACGGCGGCCTCTCCGCCTCGCTGTTCGGCAACTACCGCAGCGGCGTGCGCAACCCGACGGATGGTGAGCACGGCGCTTCGTTCACCACATTCGATGCCACGGTGCGCTACGACACCGGCCCCGGGCGCGGGCCGTTCTCGGATGTTGCGCTGGAGCTGTCGCTGCAGAACGCGCTGGATCGCGCGCCGCCGCTGTACGCAGCGGGCTCGCCGTCGTTCGCGCCGTACGACTCGACGAACTATTCGGCGATCGGTCGATTCGCCGCCTTCTCGGTGTCCAAGCGCTGGTAGCGCCGCAAGCACACAGCGATGTCGCGAACCAAAGGAGCGCAATGCATGGCCCCAAAGCAAGGCCTTGGGTGGAGGTTGGATACGTGGGGGCTGGGTCTGGCACTCGGCGTGCTGGTGCTGCCGCTGACGGCATGGGCCACGTCGCCGCGGCAGTTGGTGGAGATCGCGGACTTCAGCAGTCCGGTGGTGTCGCCGGATGGGCGCTCGGTCGCGTTCCGGGTGTCGCGTGCCTCCATCGAGCGCAACACCTACGACACGGTCTGGTACGTCCAGGCCATGGATGGCGGTTCGCCGCCGCGTCGGGTCGCCGATGGCGGCGTGCCCTTGCTCGATTCGGCCGGCATTCCGGTGCCTGCACAGGCCGCGTGGTCGCCGGACAGCAGGTGGCTCTACTACCGGGCCCACCTCGAGAGTCGGGTGGATGTCTGGCGGGCCGCTGCCGACGGCACCGGCGCCCGTGCGATGACGGGCGATCCGGCAGACGTGCAGGCATTCATGCTGCATCCGGATGGCCGCTCGTTGCGCTACAGCGTCGGCCCCTCGCGCGAGGCCGTGCTGCTTGCCGAGCAACGGGAATACGAACAAGGCATTCGGCTCGACCGCAGTGCACCGCTGGGACAGCCGTTGTTCCGCTCCGGCCTGACAGAAGGACGGCTCGCCACGCAGCGCCTGGGACAGATCTTCAACCGCGTGCCGCTGGCCGGTACGGCGGTGCGGTGGCGGTCGTTGGATCTGGAAACAGGATCGAGCAGGGATGTTGCCGGGCCCGAGAGCGCGCCATCGGCGGCGCTGCCCGATGTGGTCGCGTCGCTGCCGCATGTGTGGCAGGTCGAGCGCGAGCCAGGCGGGCATCGCGTCGCCGTGCTGACGCGGACCGGCGAGCGCAGCGCGCATCGGGAGATCGCACTGTATGTCGCCCATGGCGGGGGTGCCGGCCATCTGGAGCGGTGCACCGCGCCTGCATGCATGGGGCAAGAGATCAGCGGTGTGCAATGGCGGCCGGGCAGCGACGAGCTGCTGTTCACCGTGACTCGGTACGAAGCTGGCTTTGCGCAATCGATCTATCGCTGGAACATCGCGACGGGCGAGGTGCAGCCGGTCATCGCCAGCACCGGCATGTTGGCGGGTGAGGGGCGGTGGGCGCCTGGGGCATGTGGCGTGACGCGCGATGCGCTGGCCTGCGTGCCGGCGGAGGCCAGCCGGCCGCCGCGGCTGGAACGGGTCGATCTGCAGACGGGCGCGCGAGTGGTCCTGTTCGATCCGAATGCCGCGCTGGCGCAGGCTTTGGCCACGCTCGATACACAACTGCTGCGTTGGACCGACGCCGACGGGCGCACGTTCACCGGACAGCTGTACGCGGCGCCGCGGGTGGATGGCGTCCCGCCACCGCTGTTCATCACCTACTACCGGTGCATGGGCTTCGTGCGGGGCGGGTCCGGCGACGAGTGGCCGCTGGCAAGCTTGGCGGCGCATGGCATCTCGACGCTGTGCATCAACGCCCCGTCGTTCTCCAGCGATGCTGCGGAGCGCTACGGGGTGGGGCTGTCGGCAGTGGAAAGCGCCATCGCGCTGCTAGCGGCCGATGGTCGCATCGACCCGGCTCGCGTCGGGATGGGCGGGCTGAGCTTCGGCAGCGAGGTCACGATGTGGACGCTGATGCATTCGTCGTTGATTTCGGCCGCCTCGTTGGCCTCGCCGACCACCTCGCAGATGTACTACCTGCTGGGCAGCAATCTGGGGGAGGACTTCCTGTCGCTGCTGCAGAGCAACTGGCAGTTGGGTGCGCCCGATGCGACGCCGGAGCAGTGGCAACGCATTTCCCCGGCCTCGAACCTGGACAAGATCGCTGCGCCCATCCTCATGCAACTGCCGGAACAGGAATACATGCATGGCCTGGACTATGCGATTCCGCTGATGCGGGCCGATCGGGCGGACGTGTATGTCTTTCCCCACGCGGCGCACAACAAGGTCCAGCCCCGGCACAAGCTGGCCGTGTACACGCGCAATCTGGATTGGTTCCGCTTCTGGCTGCTGGGCCGCGAGGACACGGCGCCGGACAAGGCGGCCCAGTACGCGCATTGGCGCCGCATGCGCGAGCGCCTGCCCACGCCGACCGCGTCCCGCTAGGGTTGGTGCCGTGCCCAGTTTTCGATCATGCACAGCTCGAACAGGCGGAGGAAGGTCTGGTCGCGCGCGGGCAGGGGGCTGCGAAGGAAGGTCCGGATCGACGCTGCGTCGAGCAAGCCGCGTTCCGCAAGCCGCCCTTCGAGCAGGAAGGTGCCGATCTCGTGCTTGCGCTGCTGGTATACCGCGCCGAGGTAGCCGATATAGGTCGCCTTGCTCTGGCGATGCAGCACCTCCGCCGGCAGCTTGTGGGAGAACGCCGCTCTGGCGACAGCGCGGTTCTGTCCGCCGGCGATCCACATCCAAGTCGGCGCACGCAGGCACGCCTCCATGACAGGTTGGGACAGCAGCGGAAATCGGAAGGGGCGCGTCTGGGCACGGGCGGCCTGCCCCTGAAACAGCTGGTTGCCTGCCAGGTCGATGATGCGTTCTCGGTCCCCGGGTAGGGCACCGTCGGGTGCCGAGAACCACGGGTGCGCGAATGGCGGGATGTCGCCGAGGCTCGAATCGAGAAAGGTCGTGTTCGCACGGTGCGGCGGGCCAGGCGTGCGCCGCAACTTGGACAGCGTCAGCCGGGCTGCCTTCCAGAACGTGCATTGGTGCATGCGAGAGAGGTCACCGACCGTCGCGAGCGCCGCCCCGAGCCCCGAAACCTTGAAGGCATCGACTGCAGGCGCAGCCGTGCGCAGATAGCAGAACACCGAGTCGCCGCCACCGCCGGAGACATAGCTCCGCACGCCGTGCCGGTCGGCCGCTTCGCTCATGATGCCGTCGATGGCATGCTGGAGCGGTCCCATCCCAGGCGAAACGGACGCAGGCGACGGCTGGAACGCCAGGCGCGCACGCTCGAAGGGTAAGGGTTCGACATGAAGCGGCGTCCCCAGGGCCCGCGCGACTTGTTCGGCGTAATGCCGCTCGTCCACGCCCGGCACCGGTGTGAGCAGGTTGACGCACACGACCTCGCATGGCGCGCCCACGAGGCAGGCGCCGACGATCGATGAGTCCAGCCCGCCGGACAGCTCCAGAAGTGTCGATCCATCGGTCGTGGCCAATGCCCGGACCGCGTACTCGACCGCTTGGCGCACCGATTGCGCTGCCTCATCCGCCGTGGCGTGCCGCGCACTCGGCCCCACGAAGTTCCACGGCGACCAGGCTTGGCGTACGGAGACGCCTGAGGACTCGACGTTTCGGGATGTCCCAGGAAGCAGCTCCTTCAAGCCTGAGAGTGCGGTGCTCTGCGGCTTGATGCCCGGGTAGAGCAGGCGGTGGCCGAGCGCCTCCCAATCGACGCGACGTTCGTAGCACCCGGCCTCGATCGCCAGGCTGATATCCGAGGTGAGGAAGCCCCGGCGGTTGTTGCCACTGTAGACACATGGCACGTTTCCAGCGGCGGCGGGCGAGAGGGTGGCGATCATCTGCGCGCCGTCCACCTGCAAGAGCAGGTAACACCCCCAAAGCTGTTGCAGCAGGTGCTCCCGGAGTTGCTCGGGCTTGTGGTGAATCGCCAGCGAGGTGGGGTCCACGGGCTTGCCGTCGCGATCGAACACCTCGCCGATGAGGCAGGCGTCGCCGCCGATGCGGCAGACCTTGAGGTCGGGCGTGCCGTAGAGAGCGAAGCCGGGGGCGGCGAAGTACTCCCGCAGATGGGGCAGCGCGACGGCCTGCGTAGCGGCGTCTCCGTAAACGGCGAGGTAGGCGCCCTGCATCAGATCACCCGGATCGGCGTGTGGGCCGTGGCGTGCCCGAGCGTGTCGTTGAGGATTTCTTCGCCACGTTGGATCCAGCAATGCGCCGCAAATGGTTCGGCCATCACGCCGAATACCAGATGGGCGTGAATGCGCCGCATGGTCAGGAACTTCAGCAGGGCGACCGAATCGAGCAGGCAACATGTGGCAATGGGCACGAAGCGACGTGCGCTCGCGAACCCCGAGACGGCTTCAAGCGTGCGGCTGCGCTCGTCCGCATAGACCGGCGCACTTTGCCCCAGACGCGCTCGCGCAGCGGCGAGCCGCGTGAGGACTCGTTGGAGCGACATGGTCTTGAGCTGGAGTTGGGTCAGGCCGACGAGCGCTGCAGTCTTCGCGAGTGGCAGGGGCAGCCCGTGCCGGTGCTCCGCGATGCGTTCGAGCGCACTGCAGGTTGGGACGGGGATAGAGAGAGATGGCGGCTGACTTTGTGCTGGCGATTCCGGCGTCAGCACGCCGCGTTCGACCAACCGGGCCAGGTGATCGTGCGTAGCGGGACGCCCGTCGATGTGTCGGCGGAATGCAGCTTCCAGCTCGTCCGAGAGACGGAAGTAGCGATCGGTGCGGGTGTCGAGAAAGATCAATTGCCCATCGACACTGCAATAGGAAACATCGCGATGGAGAACGAGGCGGGTCATGGCTCTGCACCAGAAGAGGCGCGCCTTTCGGCGCGCCTCCGTCCGGTCACGCGTCGGAGATGCCTTCCTGCGGCAGGACACCGAAGTTCTCGGTGATGCCTGCCATGCCCTGCGTCTCGACGCTCGCAACGCCGAGCTCGATCACGTCGTCCTGCACCTGGGTGCGGGTGTTGTCATTGCTGTTCATGATTTGCTCCTTTGCCATGCCATGGACATCCATGGCAGCACCAAGCTAGGAGCCGAATGCGTTGATTCTCAAATGATTTCTGTTGATCACGTGGTGATCATTTCGGGTCTGTGACCGCGGTCGCGAATGCCGGCGTGTTGGACCGGTGCGATGCCGCAGTCAGTCAGTGCAAGGCCGCCAGCTTCTGGCGCAGATGCGAGACGATCTTCGGCGCCATTACCACGCGGCGACGGTGGTAATCGCGCAGGCCGGCCTTGAGCGACGTGAGATCGCGCGCCGCCCAGCAGGCGTACAGCGCGGCCAGTTCGTCGTGTGCGTCGTTCAGCAGCGCTTGCTTGGCGTGCCGCACCGGCGCGAGCTGGTCGTTTGCCTGCTTGAGCGGTGCGCGCCGCTCGTCGTTGTCGGTGAGGTCGGCGATCGCATCGAACAGCCGCCAGGTCGCGTTCGGTGTGTCCTGGGGGTCTGGCACGGCGGGCAGTGCCGTGAACGTATGCGCCGCGTTGCCTCGGTCGATGACATCGCGCAGAAGACTGCCCAGCCAGCGGTAGCGTGCGCCCAGGTGGAACTGGTCAAGCATCGGCACGTAGAAGCCGCGGCCGGGAGTCCAATCGACCAGGCCAGCCCCCGACAGCCCGTGTAACGCGTATTGAACAGGCATGGTGCTGGTCTGGAATGCGCGCGCCAGCGCGAGCATCTTGAGGTGCTCGCCAGGCAGGAAGCGGCCTTCCCGCAGGCCGCCTTGGATGCCGTCGCAAACAAGCACGTACTTGGGCGGTGTGTTCATCGCAGACCTCCGTTTCGACTTGAAAACTGCCTCCTGCGTGGAACAACTACCGCGACGCGCCGGGGCGATCTGTGACCGCGGTCGCGCAACACCCATTCCGTTGCGTTCGGTGCGCCGCGCTACGGCCGCATGCGCGGCCGCCCGGCCTCGCCTTACGACAGCCTGCGGCTCTGCCCTGGGCCGGATGGCGGCGGCGCGGTCATCGCGTTCTCAAAGCGCCGGACGACGTGCGTCAGCGTCTGGTCGCAGGCCTGGCAGTAGGCATGCAGTTGCAGCAGGTCGAGCCGGCGCGTGCCGCGCTCGACGTCGCTGACGTAGGACTGCGGCCGTGCCAGCAGGCCGGCCAGTTGGGTCTGCGTGAGGCCGGCGGTGTTGCGCATCTCGATCAGCAGCGCCAGCAGGCGCTGGTACTCGGGCTTGTGGATCGACTTGCCTGACATTTCGATGTTCCGGTGATACAGATGTACACGGTATCTGAAAAACAGGTTGATCGCGACACGGTATGACGGCGGCTCGTCCTGGCCATGCTTGGATGACGCCGACGGCGCTGCTACCGCAGTGCACGCCGCGCCCGCAGGGTCTTCACGATCCGTGAGGCCAGTAACTTGCGGCGTTCGAAGTAGATGTGCATCTCGGCCTTGAGGCTTGCCAGGTCGCGCTGCTGCCAGAGGCGACACAGTTCGGCGAGGTCGGCCTCGGCGTTGGGCAGCAGGTCGATCTTGGCATGCCGGATGGGCGCCAGCCGATCGTTCGTCAGCCGGATCGCCGCGCGCATGTCCTTCAGGTCGATGGCCTCGGCGATGCTGTCGAACAGCGCCCAGGTCTGGGTGGCGATGTTCGTGCTGTCCGGCGCGGGCGCCGATGGGGCCGGCGCGGTGGGGCGCACGTGCATGTCGCAGGCCATCATCGTCAGCCGTTGCATCCACTCATAGCGCTGCCGTAGCTCCGACTCATCGAGCAGCGGTACGTGCATGCCTTCCCGTTGGTGGTCCTCGATCAGCCCTTCGCCCAGCAACCGCTGTAGCGCCGCACGGATCGGAACGCCGCTGACGCCGTATTCGTCCGCCAGTGCCGCCACGTCCAGGTGTTCGCCCGGTGCGTATCGGCCAGCGCGCAGTGCGCGCTTGAGCGTCCGATACGTGTAGATCCTCTTCGAATCCGCGTTCATCGCAGAAATCCCTTCGGCGTGAGGCGTTCAGGGATCCTACAACGATCTGGCGGGCGAGGCTGGTTTTGGGAAAAGGCGTGCACGCACGCATTGACGACGGTCTCATTTGGAGCGGTTGATCGCTGGGCGATCACCGCTCCCGCAGGTGCGGGACGGTCGGCGCACCCAGTGCGCCGGGCGGGGCACGAGCTCGTCACGGAGAAGCGCCTTCCCAAGTGCATGCAGCTGCCGCGCACGCAGTGCAGGCATGCACGCCGCGTCATGAACGCGCGCTTCACCGCTTGGCAGGTGCGACAAACTGTCGCGCAGAGGCGCGAGACGGGCGGCCTAAAATACGACCTTGCGAGGCCATTGCGCCGCTGACGCGGCATGACGAGGTGCGACTCCGTACCTCACC